>CAZZBJ010000064.1:0-13693 GCA_964652805.1 uncultured Mordavella sp.
GATTTCAGAGCTGATGGAGCAGCGCCGGGAGAAATATGAGGCGGCCGCGGACATCGTGGTGAACACGGACGGAAAGACTGTGCTCCAGGTGTGCGAGGAGATGATTCAGAAGCTGACGGAGATGGAAGAGAGATAATGTTTGATCAATTTTTTCCCGACAGGTATGTGGCTTCCACATACGTGATAGATTTTGAAAAGCTGTACGAGGAGGGGGTGCGGGGCCTGCTCTTTGACATCGACAACACCCTGGTCCCCCACGGGGCGCCTGCCGACGAGCGGGCGGTGCGGCTCTTTGCGCGGCTCAAGGCTATCGGCTATCGGTGCTGTCTGATCTCCAACAACCAGGAGAAGCGGGTGAAGACTTTCAATGAGCCCATCCAGGTGGACTATGTCTGCAATGCCCACAAGCCCTCGGTGAAAAACTATATTAAAGCCATGGAGATCATGGGCACGGACAGGGAGAGTACGGTGTTCATAGGGGATCAGCTCTTTACTGACGTGTGGGGGGCGAAACGAGCGGGGATCCCGAGCATCCTCGTAAAGCCCATCCATCCCAGGGAGGAGATACAGATCGTGCTGAAGCGTTATCTGGAAAAAATCGTACTCTGTTTTTACAGAAAGAGCCTGAGTGGAAAAAAAGGTTGAAAAAAGCACCGGAGTATTATAAAATGAAACAAGTGAGAAAAACGACATATGCCTTCTGAAGGTATGGTTTAAGGAGGATTATAATGGTTTCAGCAGGAGATTTTAAAAACGGTTTAACTGTGGAGATTGAGGGAAATATTTACCAGATCCTTGATTTCCAGCACGTAAAGCCAGGAAAAGGTGCGGCTTTTGTTCGGACAAAGTTAAAAAACATCATCAACGGCGGTGTTGTTGAGAAGACATTCCGCCCCACTGAGAAATTTGAGACAGCTCATATCGACAGAAAGGATATGCAGTATCTGTATTCGGACGGAGATCTCTACAACTTCATGGACATGGAGACATTTGACCAGCTGGCTGTCAATGCGGACGTTGTGGGCGACTCTCTCAAGTTCGTAAAAGAGAACGACACGGTAAAGGTGATCTCCCATGAGGGTAATGTATTTGCCATCGAGCCGCCTATCACTGTTGAACTCCGTGTGACAGAGACAGAGCCGGGCGTGAAGGGCGATACAGCCACAGGCGCCACAAAGCCGGCTATCGTGGAGACAGGCGCGCAGATCATGGTTCCCCTCTTTGTAAACCAGGATGACGTGCTGAAGATCGACACACGTACAGGCGAGTATCTGTCCAGAGTGTAATCTGCTCTGAAAAATGAAAAGAATTTCTGAAAAGCCTTGCATTTTGCGCAGGGCTTTTTTATAATATGAGTTACCATAATATTCGTTCCGGAAATCCGGGTCTTGAGAGTTCTGAATCTCTTTTTTTTTCAGATCAGCCTGTTTCAGGCAGCACTTCACAAATTGACATGCAGGGAAAGGAGAATTATGTCGTATGAACAGTTTATAGAGCGGATGGAAGAGAAACTGAGAGGCAGCCTTGACGGAGGAAGATCTCTCTACGTCAGGCAGGTGACAAAAAACAACGGAATGAAGAGGAAGGGGTTCGTGTTCTGTGAGCCTGGCGTCAATGTGTCTCCCACCATCTATCTGGAAGAATACTATGAGCGGTACAAGCGGGGCTGTCCGTTTGAACAGGTGGCGGATCAGATCCTGAGCCTCTACACCCACGTGCGGATGCAGCACTCCTGGGAGGGGGAATTTGTGACAAAGTATGTCAATGTGCGGCCCAGGCTGATCTATCAGCTTATCAACAGAAAGAAGAACCGGGAGCTGCTCCGGCAGGTGCCCTACGTCCCTTATCTGGATCTGGCCATTGTCTTCCACGTGCTGGTGGACATGAAGGAGGACGACAGGATCGCAACCATGCTTGTGAGGAACGAGCATCTGAAGCGGTGGAAGGTCACCAAAGAGGAGATTTACGAGGAGGCCTGCGCTAACACGAAAAGGCTCCTCCCGGAGGAGTTCACCACGCTGTACGCCCTTCTGACAGAGGAGGAGGGGCCGGCCGCCCTGGAGGAGAATCAGGATGAGCGGCAGGAGTACAGCATGTACATCCTCACCAACCGCATCCGGAACTTCGGGGCCGCGGCAGTCCTTTACAGGGATGTCCTGAAAAATATCGGGAAATATCTGAAGGAGGACTTCTACGTGCTCCCCAGCAGTATCCACGAGGTGATCATCGTGCCTGACAGCAGTGCCCCCTCCTGGCGGGAGACGGCCATGATCGTAAAGGAGATCAATGAGACCCAGGTGAGGGAGGAGGAGGTCCTGTCGGACATTTCCTACCACTACAAGCGGAGGGAGGACAGGCCGAGTCTTCCCCTCTGGGCGATGGAC
This sequence comes from uncultured Mordavella sp., assembly GCA_964652805.1. GTDB lineage: Bacteria > Bacillota > Clostridia > Lachnospirales > Lachnospiraceae > Claveliimonas. The sequence goes on from CAZZBJ010000064.1 coordinate 2,385, forward strand.
AGGCCGGAGAGATGAAGAAGACGTCCTCCGGGCGTATCGCACAAAAAAGAGGAACAGCCGTTGAAGCTGTTCCTCTTTACGTCTCTGACCAGAGTCGAACTGGCGCACCTGCCTCCGGAGGGCAGTGCTCTATCCACTGAGCTACAGAGACAAATAGTATAATAGCACAACCAACTGGAAAATACAAGGGAAATTCGAGAAAAAACTGCCTGATGGACCTGTCTTGACTTTTTATATGTTTGCGAGTATCATTTGTAGTGCCCCTTATCTGTCGGCGCCTGATGATCACAGATGTAATGGAGGTTGTCATGAAAGAAAACATAAAAAAGGCAGCCAGGGTGCGGGAAGCAGTAAACTGAATATACGAGAAAGATAAAAAGGACACAGGAAGTATGAGAGGATACAGACATGCATTTCGGAAGGCGTTCCCGTACACGATACCGGTTCTGACAGGGTATCTGTTCATCGGGATCGCCTTCGGCGTGATGTACGCGGAAAAAGGGTATGATTTTTTGTGGGCCATGCTGATGAGCCTTTTGGTGTACGCAGGCTCGGGACAATATCTGGCAGTGAATTTCTTCGTGCCGGGTATTTCTTTTGTCCAGGTCATTTTTATGACGCTGATGGTGAATGTAAGACATATTTTCTATGGGATATCTCTGCTGGACAGATTTCATTCCATGGGGAAGAAGAGATGGTACATGATATTCGGACTGACAGATGAAACCTACTCGCTTTTGTGCACCACAAAGGTGCCGCCGGATGTGGACGAGGAGAAATTCCTCTTTGCCATCTCCATCATGGATCAGTCCTACTGGGTCATCGGCTCGGTCATCGGTTCCCTTGCGGGAACTCTGATACCCTTCAACTCGGAGGGCATTGACTTTGCCATGACGGCTCTCTTTGTGGTGATATTTGTGGAGCAGTGGATGGATGCGAAGAACAGGGTGCCGGAGGTGATCGGTGTGGCGGCAGCGTTTATCTGTCTGCAGATATTCGGGGCGGACAGTTTTGTCCTGCCCTCTATGCTGCTCATTGTCCTCGTCCTCTTTGTGGGGCGGACGCGCCTTGAGAGAGAGGAGGCGAAGGTATGCCGTTAAGTGTGGGGATGTCGTTGCTCATTATCCTTGCGGTGGCTCTGACCACCTTTGCCACCAGGGTGGTCCCCTTCCTCATCTTTCCCAAGGGGAAGGAGATACCGGACGTAGTCCAGTATCTGGGGAGGGTGCTGACGCCGGCTGTTATCGGCATGCTGGTGGTCTACTGCCTGAAAACAACGCCGGTGCTCTCGGCTCCTCATGGGATACCGGAAGCAGCGGCGGTGCTGGTCACAGCCGGGCTCCATGTGTGGAAGAGGAATAATCTTCTCAGCATAGGAGCCGGTACAGTGCTCTATATGTTTCTTGTGCAGGCGGTCTTTTAAAGGGTCGTCTGCCGTTTTTTTATGACAGATCAATTTTCTTCCTCATGATAAAGTAGGAAAGAAGGTAGAAGATGACTGCCAGGCAGAAGGACAGGACAAGACTCAGGTTTATAATGTCCATGAGGTAGCCTGCCGGGTCAATGGACGCGGGAGCCGTGCTCGCTGTGCCGGAGTTCATGGCAATGCTGTCGCTTAGGATGCCCTGCACGCCCATAGCCACTGTGGCTGCGATGGAGGTGATGGCCGTGATCACAAAGTAGGCGACCACAGCCCCCAGCACCTTGTAGCTGTTAAAGAGCTGCCCGAAGATGACCGACGCCTCTATGATGACTACATTGCAGACGGCGCTTACAATGGTGAGCAGCAGCATGCAGAGCAGGAAGAAGTTGAAGTCTGCCTGTCCCTGGAAGCCCAGCAGGCGGATGAACTCATCCCAGTGGGCGCTTAAGGGCTCTGTAATGACGGGGACGGCCATCAGTATGCAGGCGCACAGGTAGATGAGCAGCATGTCGACAAGGCACCAGATGCTTCCTGCTATTGTCTTGGACAGAAGGTGCATCCCCTTGGTCACCGGCAGGGTGTTGGTCAGGTGTCCTTCGTCTGAGAACAGATTCCTGTAAAATCTCACGGCGATCACAATGTTTGTCCCAAATGACACGCCGGCAAAAATGATGATGCAGATCACAAAGGTCAGGGTCAGGAGAAATTCGTTGATCTCATCTGCCTCAAGATCAATCCTTCCCGTCAGGAAGATACGCCCGAACACGGCGGCGGCCACCAGGAACATATGGATGATGAGCAGAAATTTTGTGATGGATTTTAAATCGTATTTGATCAGTTTTCCCAGCATCTGAATACCTCCCTGAATAAAGCGTCGACGGACTTGCCCTGATTCATCCGTATCTCATCCACTGTCTGGTTCAGGACAATCTGTCCCTGCCGGAGGAAGAGCACTCTGTCCAGGATGTTCTCAATGTCCGTGATGAGATGGGTGGACACAAAGATGGTGGCGTCTTCGCTGTAGTTCGTAAGTATGGTGCGCAGGATGTAATCCCTGGCGGCAGGGTCCACGCCCCCGATGGGCTCATCCAGGATGTAGAGGCGAGCGTCCCGGCTCATGACAAGGGCCAGCTGCACCTTCTCCTTTGTACCCTTGGAAAGGGTGCGCATCCTGGCGTTCACATCGATCTCCAGGTCTGTCATCATGTGGTAGGCTCTGTCCGTTACGAAGTTCTCGTAGAAATCCGCAAAGTAGGAGATGATATCCCTGATCTTCATGGCCGAATCCAGATAGGTGCGCTCCGGCAGATAGGAGACGATCTTCTTTGTCTCCACCCCGGGCGTCATACCGTCCACCAGGACCTCGCCCTCTGTGGGGATGAGCAGGTCGTTGATGAGCTTGATCAACGTGCTCTTGCCGCTGCCGTTGGGTCCCAGGAGTCCCACGATCTGGCCGGGGGCCAGCGTCAGATTCAGATTGGTGAGGGCGTATCGCAGGTTGTTGTATTTTTTGGAGAGCCCCTTACACTCTAATATGGGCTTCATAGTCAGTGTTCCTCCTTTACTGCTTCCTTGATCAGGGAGAGCGTCTCTTCGTCCCGGAAACCGAGACTTCTCATTTTTTCAAAAAACACAGTTATGTGTCTGGAAGCCTGGTCCTTTTTCATGTCTTTGAGCATCTGTTCGTCCTTCGTGATAAAACGTCCGCTGGTTCGCTGGGCGTATACAAGGCCGCTGCGCTCCAGTTCAGAAAGAGCCTTCTGCATGGTGTTGGGATTTACTGCGGCCTCCACCGCCAGGTCCCGCACAGAAGGAAGCTTGTCGCCGGGCTTGTATATGCCGGCTATGATGTCCTGCTGGATCCGTTCCATAAGCTGCAGGTAAATGGGACGGTCATTATCTAAGTCCCATGGCATGTGATCACCTCGTTCTTCTTTGTGATATATAATAGGAAGTAAAAATATAAATGTATTATCTATGTAATACAGTAATACATATGGGGAGAAATGTCAAGAAAAAGCCGGACTAATTGCCGGCAATTTTCTCAAGCAGGTCCGGGTCAAAGGATCCCTGCCGGAGCATCTCGATTTCGTATTTGTAAGGTGCAAAGGATTTCTTTGGCTGCGTGGGGGAGGGAACATAGGGTGTCTCCAGTATCTTTGGCACATCCTCAAAATCCGGGTGGTGCACGATATAGTTCAGCGCCTCAAATCCGATCTGACCGAAGCCGATGTTGGCGTGTCTGTCCTTGGCCGCCCCTGCCGGGTTTTTGCTGTCGTTGATATGGAAGACTGCGATCTGATCCTTGCCGATGAGGCGGTCAAACTCCTCCATGACACCGTCGAAATCGTGGATGATGTCGTAGCCACTGTCGCTGGTGTGGCAGGTGTCAAAGCAGACCCGCAGCTTGTCGTTGCAGGTGACGCCGTCGTAGATGCGGGTCAGCTCCTCGAAACTGCGGCCGATCTCAGAGCCTTTTCCGGCCATGGTCTCCAGGGCGATGCACAGGGGAGTGTTTGGCGTCAGGATGTGGTTCAGCCCCCGGACGATCTGGGCGATGCCGGCGTCCGCCCCGGCCCCCACATGTGAGCCCGGGTGGAGGATGAGAACCTGGCTTTTGCAGGCCGCTGCCCGCTCCAGCTCCAGGGCCAGGAATCGTTCTGCCAGCTCGTAGGTCTCCGGCTTGACTGTGTTGGCCAGGTTGATGATGTAGGGGGCGTGGACGATGATCTCATCGATCCCGTGCTCCTCCATATACGCCCAGGCAGGCTCGATGTTCAGTTCGCTGATCTCTTTCCTTCTCGTGTTCTGGGGAGCGCCGGTGTAGAACATGAATGTGTCCGCCCCGTAGGAGACAGCCTCCTTTGCGGAGCCAAGAAGCATGTCCTTCCCGCTCATTCCCACATGAGAACCTATCTTCATATTGTCATCCCTCGTTTCTGAAAAGTCTGTTGTCAGCCCGGTTTTACCCGGGTCTGGCAAAGAGGGTAGCACAACCGGACAGAAAATGCAAGAGTCCCGGCGTCAACGGCCGTGGCAGGAGGCCGGAGCATGGGCGGAATATGGGAAAAAGTGCAGAATGTGGAAAAGAGGATATTGAGAGAAAAGCCTGATTATGGTAGACTTATAAAATGATGTCAGGGTGCGTAGGGCATCCTGCCGCAGGAATGGAGGAAAAAGAATGAAACAACTGATAGATCTGATTACGGAAGAGATGGAAGAGGCGTTTGAGAAGGCGGGCTACGACCGCTCCTACGCAAAGGTCACCCTGTCCAACAGGCCGGATCTGTGCGAGTACCAGTGCAACGGCGCTATGGCGGGGGCCAAGGCGTACAAAAAGGCTCCCTTCATGATTGCTCAGGACGTGGTATCCCAGGTGAAGGAGGGAGGCTGCATCCTGTCAGCGGAGGTGGTGAAGCCCGGCTTCATTAATATAAAACTGGACGATCAATATATAGCAGGCTATCTGAATGAGATGGGAGAACACGGGAAGCTGGGAGTGGAGGAAAGCCGTGCGCCCCAGACCATCCTCATCGACTACGGCGGACCCAATGTGGCCAAGCCTCTTCACGTAGGGCATCTGCGCTCCGCCATCATCGGGGAGAGTGTCAAGAGGATTTGCCGGCTTATGGGACATAAGGTGCTGGGAGACATCCACATGGGAGACTGGGGCTACCAGATGGGCCTTATCATTACAGAGCTGAAGAAGCGCCAGCCGGAGCTCCCTTATTTCGACGACTTCTTTGAAGGAGAGTATCCCGGGGAGGCGCCATTTACGATCGGGGAGCTGGAGGAGATATATCCCACAGCCAGCGCCTATGCGAAGGAGCACGAGGATTACCGGGAAGAAGCATTGCATGCGACGTATCTTCTCCAGAACGGGCACAGGGGATACACGGCTGTGTGGAAGCACATCATGGCAGTGTCTGTGGCGGACCTGAAGAAGAACTACAGCAACCTGAATGTGGAGTTTGATCTGTGGAAGGGAGAATCCGACGCCCAGCCTTACATCCCGGATATGATCGAGAGACTGAAAAAAGAGGGCTTTGCCCGGATGGACCAGGGCGCCCTCGTCATCGATGTGACGGAGGATGACGACACAAAGGAAATCCCGCCCTGTATGATACAGAAGTCAGACGGAGCCTCTCTCTACGGCACCACGGACCTTGCCACTTTGGTACAGAGAGAGCAGGACTATCACCCGGTTCAGGTGATCTATGTGGTGGACAAAAGGCAGGAGCTCCACTTTACCCAGGTGTTCCGGGCTGCCAAGAAGACAGGCATCGTGCCGGAGGAGACGAGACTGCGGTTCCTTGGCTTCGGAACCATGAACGGCAAGGACGGGAAGCCCTTCAAGACAAGGGATGGCGGCGTTATGCGCCTGGAGAGCCTGATCGCGGAGATCGACGAGGAGATGTACCGCAAGATTACGGACAACCGGACCGTGGGAGAGGAGGAAGCCAGGGAGACGGCAAAGATCGTGGGACTTTCCGCTGTCAAATACGGAGACCTCTCCAACCAGGCGGCCAAGGACTATGTCTTTGACGTGGACAGGTTTACCTCCTTTGAGGGAAATACAGGTCCCTATATCCTCTACACCATCGTGCGGATCAAGTCCATCCTTAATAAATACACAGAGGCGGGAGAGTCTTTGGAGGGACTGGCCATTGCCGGCGCCCACGGGGACGAGGAGAAGGCGCTCATGCTGGAGGCAGCCAAGTACAACGGCGTGATGGCAACCGCCTTTGAGGAGCTGGCGCCCCACAAGATCTGCGCCTACATCTATGAGCTGGCCAATGCCTTCAACCGGTTCTACCACGGGACAAAGATCCTGGCAGAGGAGGATAAGGAAGTGCAGAAGAGCTACATCGCTCTTCTTGTGCTGACCAAGAGGATCCTGGAGAGCTGTATCGACGTGCTGGGCTTTGAGGCTCCGGAGAGAATGTAGAAAATCTGAACGAAATCTGAACATAGAGAATGTAGGTGTTGAAGAGATGACCAGGAAACTGTTTTACGAGGACAGTCATATGAAGGAATTTGAGGCCCGGGTTCTCTCCTGCGAGGCCTGTGAGAAAGACGGCGGCTTCTGGATCGTGCTGGATCAGACCTGCTTTTTCCCGGAAGGGGGAGGGCAGTACGCGGACACCGGATACCTGGGAGAGACAAAGGTAACGGACGCTCAGGAAAGGGACGGCGTCGTGTACCACAGGACGGAAGAGCCCCTGGAGCCAGGGAAGCTGGTCCGGGGTCGGATCGACTGGGAGGAGCGCTTTGAGAAGATGCAGCAGCACACCGGGGAACACATCGTATCCGGCCTCGTCCACAGCCGTTTCGGCTACAACAACGTGGGCTTTCACCTGGGCAGGGATTACTGTACCATGGATTTTGACGGGCCCATTTCGCCGGAGGAGCTCCGGGGGATCGAATGGGAGGCCAACCGGGCGGCGGCGCTGAACCTGGAGATCCTTGTCCAGTACCCCTCGAAGGAGGAGCTGGAGCATATGGAGTATCGGAGCAAGATTGAGATTGAGGGACAGGTCCGGATCGTGAGCGTGTCCGGTTACGACGTGTGCGCCTGCTGTGCGCCCCATGTGAAACGGACAGGCGAGATCGGAATGATCAAGCTGGTGAACCGGATGAATTATAAAGGCGGGGAGCGCATCACCATGCTTTGCGGCTTCCGGGCACTCAGGGACTACGAGGTCAAGCTGACAGCCGTTAAGGAGACAGGCGCTCTTCTGTGCGAGAAGGAGAATCAGATCGTCGGGGCAGTGAAGCGGCAGAAGGAGGAGCTGGAGAAGCAGAGGCATGAGAACGGAAGACTTCAGCACCAGATCCTTTCGTACCGGGCGAAGGGAATCTCTGTTAACGGACCGGTGACAGCAGTCTTTGTGGATGACCTTGCGGGGGATGCCCCGAGGGAGCTGATGAACCTGCTTTTGGAAAAGGGAGCCTGCGTCTGCGGCGTCTTCGCGGCGGCGAAGGACGGCGGCTGGCGGTATGTGATCGGCAGCAGGCAGACGAATGTGCGGCCTCTGGGAAAGAGCCTGAACAGCCGGTTCGAGGGCCGTGGCGGAGGAAAGCCGGACATGATCCAGGGGACACTGACAGGCGGCGAGGCGGACATTCGCAGAGCTCTGGAGGAGTCTGTGAGGGCGGCTGAAAGCGAAACGCAGTCGTAAATCAAAACGCAGCTGGAAAATACGACAGAAAAAGAGACCGGAGTTCCTTTTGGAAGGAGATCTCCGGTTTCTTTTCTATACAGCCATACAGCCCCAGGCGGCCAATATGCTTACAGTCTGATCTTGATCACATCCACGTCCAGATCCCAGAGGAACTTGTCCAGATCCTTGAAGGACAGGAACACGGTGGCTGTGTTTTCCAGGGGATGGATGCCAAGACTCTTGCAGCGGCTTAAATCCTTGTCGACAAAAAACTCTACCGCGTGGTCTGTGTCATTCATCAGTCCGAAGGGGGATACGCTGCCCTGCTTCAGGCCCAGATATTTCTCCAGACGATCCTCAGAGGCAAAGCTTAAATTGCCGGCTCCGAGAGTACGGCCCAGCGCTTTCAGATCCACCTTTTTCTTCTCGTCGCAGGTGACGAGAAAGTGCCGTTTCCCTTTGGCGTCCCGCAGGAACAGGTTTTTGCAGAGAGTTCCCTTCTGGGGCAGGCCGAGGCGGTCCATGTCCTCCATTGTGTGAACGGGCTCATGCTCCACCACTTCATATTTAATGCCCAGCTTATTCAGGGCATCGTAAACGCGCTGTTTCTGATCTTCCATGATATAGTAAGCTCCTTTCGTGGGGTGTTTCTATTATTATAGAGCGAAATGGGGAGAAATGAAAGAGTTTATAGTTTTTTAATTGCAACTTTTCTGTTTCGGAAGTAGAATAAAGAAGAAATTTGAGAGCCTGCCTGCGGGCAGCGCATACAATGATCGAGAAAGCGAGGCCTATGATATATGAATGATCCTTGGGAAAATCCGAACCAGGAATCCGGCACGGACAGTGAACCCCATAAAATGCCGCAGGGGATGCCGACAGGGCCTGTGTCTCCTCCGGTCAGGAGGGGAGCATGGTATGCCTGGGCGCCCCTGATCATCAAATACCTGATCAGCATCGGCGTCAGCATAGTGGCTGTGATGGGATATACGTATTTCTATATTTCCCGGCACTATGAAGAGACGATAGGAGCCATGCAGAGTCAGCAGGATATGTTAAATTTCTCCCTGTCCATCTCGGAGAAAATGCTGCAGTACACCACCCAGCTTGAGGGCGTTACTGCGCTCATTGTTATCCCTGTCATTTTGTGCATGTTCCACAAGGACAGGAAAAATGAGCGGCTGGCGGGTGTGATCCCTAACCGGAAGGCTCCCCTGTGGAAGTATGGGGCTGTGATTGGGATTGCGGCGGCCCTATGCGTGGGGCTGAACAACCTGATCCTGATTTCCAATATCTCCAGCTACAGCGCCAGCTACCAGCAGACATCCGAATCTCTTTACAGTGCTCCCTTTGGGATGCAGCTCCTCTGTCTCGGAGTCTTGGTGCCCATATCCGAGGAGCTTGTCTTCCGGGGCATGATGTTCAAGCGGATGAGAGAGCAGTCCGGGTTTATGCAAGCGGCCCTTTTCGCCAGTCTTGTGTTTGCCATCCTTCACGGCAATATGGTTCAGATGCTGTACGCCTTTGCCACGGGCATGATGTTCAGCTATGTCTATGAAAAATACGGCTCTGTGAAGGCCCCGGCCGCGGCCCATGTAGTGATGAACCTGGTTTCCGTGGCGGCCACGCAGTTCGGCCTGTTCGGGTGGCTGATGGAGGATAACATGCGCATCAGTATTGTCACTGTCCTTTGCGCTGCCTTTGCGGCCGCCATGTTTGTCCTGATTCAGAGGATTGACGAGAAGCCGAATGTGTGACGGAAATGTGAAAATATTACAAAAATATTAAAAATATTGCAAATTTGTGACCGGTCATATATAATAAATGTTGTCGAGAACAGAAAAAATGTCTGGAAAGGGTGATGACAGCAACGATGAAGAGATATAGAAAAGCGTTTTTTGCCGTAGTCCTGGCCAGCTCCATAGCTGTGACACCGGTTCTGGCAGCTCCGGACACGAGTGAACTTGAGAGTAGCAAATCGGCGGCCCAGAGTGAGGCGGATTCCCTGCAGGAACAGCTCACAGAACTTCTTAATAAAGCGGGTGAGCTTGAAGAGGAGATGATCTCCACCGGTGAGAAGATCATCCAGGCCCAGGAGGATCTGGAGACGGCTCAGCAGAAGGCGGAGGAGCAGTATGCTTCTATGAAGGTGCGCATCCAGTATATGTACGAGAACGGGCAGATCGCTGACATAGAGACCCTTTTGTCTGCCACGGATTTTTCAGATTTTGTAAACAAGGCGGAGTATATCTCCAATGTATATACTTATGACAGGCAGCAGCTTCAGGCTCTGGAGGATACGGAGAAAGAGATCCAGGAACTGAAGACTACACTTGAGGAGGAGCAGGATAAGCAGGAAACCATGCAGGCTGAGTACGAGGCCCAGGAAGCTGAGCTGAATGCACTTCTGGAGGAGAAGAAGGCAGAGGTGGCCGACTATGACCAGCAGATTCAGGCGGCTGCAGAGGCAGCTGCAGCGGAGGCGGCTCAGCGGGAGGCAGAAAGCCAGGATACTGGGACGACGGACAATACTACTGTGCAAAGCAGCGGAACTACGGGGGGCAGTTCCACAGGAACTTCGTCCAGCAGCGGAACATCCGGCAGCGTATCCAGCGGAAATACATCCACTGCACAGGCTATTGTAAATGCGGCGTACAGCCAGCTGGGAGTACCTTATGTATATGGCGGCTCCACACCGGGCGTGGCATTAGACTGTTCAGGACTTGTACAGTACTGCCATGCGGTGGCGGGTATTTCCCTTCCCAGGACTTCCCAGGCACAGGGAGGCTGCGGTGTGGCAGTCAGCGATCCACAGCCGGGAGACATCGTGTGCTATGGGACCCATGTGGGTATTTATATCGGAAACGGTCAAATGATCCACGCACCCACGCCGGGAGATGTGGTCAAGATCTCCAGCGTGTACGGGTCACCCTGGTACAGAAGATGCTGGTAGGAAGTTATCGATAGGATTTATCTGGAAAAAAGAATAAAAAATGAGAAGCGCTCCATTACCCTTTCGGTGATGGGGCGTTGTTTTTTTCTTTTCTTTTGCGAATTTCTGGAAAATGTTGAAATAAACGAAAAGATGTAGTAATATGTAACCTGAATAAGTGTAAACTGAAATCATAAGAGTATAAATAATTTACAACAGACAGGTGGGAGAAAATATGAAGAGAAAAATCGCACAGGCTTTTATCACGGCAGCGCTGATCAGTTCCATGGCAGTCAGCCCTGTCTTTGCCACACCATCTGCGGAGAACCTGGAAGATGACAAGGCGGCGGCAGAGGACGAGGTGATTTCGCTCCAGTCCGAGCTGACAGGTATTCTGGACAAGATCAGCACACTGGAGTCGGATCTGCAGAAAAAACAGGAGGAGATCGACCAGGCAAATATAGACCTGGAAGAGGCGATCGCGCAGCAGGACAAGCAGTACGAGGATATGAAAAAGCGTATCCAGTACATGTACGAATCCGGAAGCGGCAACGAGCTGGAGCTGCTTCTCTCGTCAGAGAGCTTTTTGGATCTGGTGAACAAGGCCGAGTACATAAAAAATGTGCACACATATGACAGACAGAAGCAGGAAGAGTACGCAGCTACCAAAGAGAAGATAGAGAAGCTCTCCGAGAGTCTCCGGGAGGAGGTGGAGAGTATGACACAGATGCAGAGCCAGCTGGAGGAGGATAAGGCTTCCCTGGGAACGATGATCGAGGGAAAGCAGGCT
>CAZZBJ010000064.1:13703-14363 GCA_964652805.1 uncultured Mordavella sp.
TGCCCGGCTTGACGCGGACATCCAGGAGGCGGTGGCAGCCCAGCAGGCGGAGGAAGAGGCCCGCAGGCAACAGGAGGCTTCGGCGGCCGCAGCTCAGGATACCACCACCAGCCAGCCAGCCGGCGGAGACTCCGGTAACAGCAGCTCCGGCGGCGGAAGCAACACTGTGATACCGCCCCAGGGGACAGACGGATGGGCAGTTGTCGCCTATGCGAGACAGTTCCTGGGCAACCCTTATGAATACGGGGGCAACAGCCTGACAAACGGCATCGACTGCTCCGGATTTACCCAGCAGATTTATGCGGCCTTTGGTGTCAGCATTGGAAGGACTGACACAGCGCAGGCCACGGCGGGAGTGGAAATCCCCCTCTCCCAGGCACAGGCGGGAGATCTTCTCGTGTACTACGGACATGTGGGTATCTACAACGGCACGGGCGGCATCATCCACGCATCAGCGCCGGGAGTAGGGATTGTGGAGTGGGATAGCTGCACATACCGTCAGCTCCGCTGCGTGAGAAGAGTTCTCTAGGAATGTACGCAGGAGTTCCTGGCCTCCAAGATGATCATGTGCCTGCTGACAATGGTTTCAGGAAAACCGGAGAACAAAACGAGAACAAAATCGGAGAAATGCTTGCAACGGAGCAGGTTTTATGATAATAT
>CAZZBJ010000065.1:0-14316 GCA_964652805.1 uncultured Mordavella sp.
AATGAAAAAAGTAAATGAATGTATATATGCTACGCAATATCCAAATTTGAATATAATGTTTGCAGGGAAATGCCCGCCGAATCCGGTGGAGCTCTTAAACAGCGACTATTTTTCCGGACTGATCGAATCTATGCGGGGAATTTTTGATTATATTATTATAGACACACCGCCTCTGGGCCGGGTAATAGATGCCGCTGTTATCGCGCCGAGTTGTGATGGGATCATCCTTGTTCTGGGGGGAAGGCATATTCATCGGAAGCAGGCGCAGGAAGTGATAGAACAGGTTAATAAAAGCGGGAAAAAAATATTGGGCGTTGTGCGAAATAATATAAAAAGAAAAAAGAATGGATACTATTATCGCACAAAAAAGTATTCGTACTGAAGAAGGCTTTGCGGCTCCGTTGATTTCTGATTAAATGTGTCCACCAAGTTTAATTTTTTAGAATTTTCCTGATTTTATAATTCTCTTATACTTATATTACAAAATTCTAGAAAGAGGAGGAGATATTATGAAATGGAAAAGAGTAGCAGCCACTTTCCTGACAGCTTCCTTGGCTGTCGGACTGATGGCAGGATGTGGATCCGACAGTTCAGATGACGGAGACAGCGATAGTTCCGAAAAGAAGGAAATTGTGATCTGGGACTATTTTGAGACAGATGCACAGCAGCAGATGATGGAGGATCTGATCGATGGCTTTAATGAGTCGCAGGATGAATATGTAGCAAGTCATACATATGTTCCTTTTGCTGATTATGAGAAACAGCTTACATTGGGACTTTCATCAGGAGATCTTCCGGATTTGGTGATCATGGACGGATGTGACATGGCCTCATTTATCCAGCTTGGGCTTCTTGCAGATGTATCGGATGCAGATATTGACTGGGATGCCTACCTGGATGGACCCATGGAGTCTACCATGATGGACGGAAAACACTATGGAATTCCGTTTGCGACTAACTGTACAGCATTATTCTACAATATAGATATGTTCGATGAAGCAGGCCTTGATTATCCGGATGAGAACACCACATGGGAGGAGTTCCGTGAGATGGCAAATGCGCTCACAAAAGACGGTGTTGTTGGTTTCGGAAATGCGGCGACAGGGACTGACGAAGGTACATTCCAGTGTCTCCAGTGGCTGTATACAGCAGGCGGCGATTATCTGAATCCTGAAGATGGAGTAGATGCGTATCAGCTGATGCAGGATATGGTTGCAGAAGGCTCTTGGTCGAAAGAAAGTGTAAACTGGACGCAGTCAGACGTAAACAACAACTTTATGGCAGGAAACATTGCAATGCAGCAGAATGGTCCGTGGCAGATTCCTGGTATAGAGAGCGACGCGCCGGATCTGAATTACGGCGTAACACTTCTTCCCAGATATGATGAGAATTCCGGACAGGCAACATCGATCATCGGCGGCGAGAATATTGGTGTTGTAAAGAAGGATGACACTTCAGGAGCCATTGCATTTATGCAGTATTATGATCAGGATGAAGTGATGATCGAGGCTATGATAGCCTATGGATCATTCCCTCCGAAGACAGAAGCTTCTCAGGATTCTTATTGGACAGATGATCCGATTCAGGCAGAGTTCATTAAACAGCTTGAAACTTCTATTCCGAGAGGACCGTCCGCATCCTGGCCGTCATATTCCACGGCATTGCAGACAGGATTCCAGGAAGCGATGACAGGTGAAAAGACGCCGGAGCAGGCGGCCGCGGATACTAAAGCAGCAGTAGATGCAGTAGAGTAAATAGAAAAGAAAAGGCTGTTGTTTTATACAATAGCCTTTTTTTATTATTCTTTATCACATGGGAGAACAAAAATGAAATTAGGAAAAAGAAAAGGCGCAGGTTATCTTGGAATGGCGTTTGCATTGCCGGCGTTGATATATATGATGGTTTTTATCGGATATCCTATCATCCAGAATATTATCCTCAGTCTGAAAAATGTAGACGTATATACATTTGCAGATACTGCGTCTCAGGAATTTGTAGGATTGCAGAATTACGTGGAACTGTTTTCGGGAGGAGATTCTATACTTGTCAAGTCGATCAAGAATACGCTGATCTTTACGGTGGCTTCTATCTTTTTTCAGTTTATTATTGGTTTTGGCCTGGCGCTTCTCTTTAACAAAAAATTCCCTGGCTGTTCGTTTTTCCGCGGTGTGACTATGATCTCCTGGCTGCTTCCGGTTACGGTTGCCGGACTCCTGTTTAAGTTCATGTTCCAGATGAACGGAGGGATCATAAACCAGATGCTGACGTCTATAGGGATACTGGATGAGCCGATTGAATGGCTTCTCCAGGGAAGTACAGCTATGGTCGCCATTGTTGTGGCAAATATATGGATTGGTATTCCGTTTAATATGATGCTGATCCTTACAGGACTTACAACCATCTCGGATGAAATCTATGAGAGTGCAAGTCTGGACGGCGCAAACAAAATACAGACGCTGTTCTCGATTACGATACCGATGATCAAGCCCGCCATCATGTCTGTCCTGACCCTCGGATTTGTATATACATTTAAAGTGTTTGACCTTGTGTGGGTTATGACAAAAGGAGGACCTATCAATGCGACAGAATTGGTATCCACCTATGCATACAGGCTTTCATTTGAAGAATTCCAGTTCAGTAAAGGTGCGGCGGCAGCCAATGTGCTGTTTGTCATTCTGCTTGTGGTGGGAGTCTTCTATATCAAGACCATTAATGATGATGATGAGGTGATGTGACATGAAAAAAGAAAAAAGAAGCCGTTTTTTTCTCGTGATCGTTGGAGCTTTGGTATTTGTAATCTTTATATTTCCTCTTTATTGGATGCTTGTTACAGCGTTGAAGACCCAGGTGGAGATTTTTGAAATTCCGACGCCTCTGTGGCCCAGAGATCTGATCCTGGATGCATTTGCAGATCAGTTGTCCGCGTCCAGTGACACGCTTAGAGGGTTTAAGAACAGTGCCATCATTTCAGTGGGTGCAATGATCATAGCCACGGTACTTGCGATACCGGCGGCGTATGGTCTGGCAAGATTTAATTTTAAAGGAAGAAAGTGCATGATCCTTCTTTTTTTGATCACCCAGATGCTTCCCTCTACGTTGGTGCTGACTTCTCTGTATGTCATGTTCTCAAGACTGGGGATTTTGAACAGCTATATTGCGCCAATACTGGCTGACGCTACGATTGGCATCCCCTTTTCCGTTATTATACTGAGGACCTATTTTCTGTCCATACCAAAAGAACTGGACGAGGCCGCGAAGATCGATGGCTGCAGCCATCTGCAGGCATTTATAAAAGTCATGCTCCCAATTGCCAAGCCGGGAGTGATAGTTGCCGCAGTATTCTCTTTTGTATATGCCTGGGGCGATCTGATCTACGGACTTACTTTTATCACAGACCCGAATATGCGGCCGATCACATCGAGTATCTATAATTATGTACAGCAGTACCAGACACTGTGGAATTCAACAATGGCATTTGGTATCATAGCCATCTCGCCGGTTATTCTTATATTTATCTTTATGCAGAAGTACATTGTAAGCGGTCTTACCAACGGAGCGGTAAAGGCCTGATACACGAAAGATCAAATAGGCGAGTAGGAGGATAAACATGAGACGAAAGACCGCTGATTTAAGAAGAATAAAAATAGACGATCCGTTCTGGTCAAAGCATGTAGATCTGGTCAAAGATACGATCATTCCTTATCAGTGGGAAGCCATGAACGACAGAATAGAAGATGCTGAGTCCAGCCACTGCCTGGAGAATTTCAGAATAGCAGCCGGAGAAGCCGAAGGAGAATTTTACGGGGCTGCGTTCCAGGATACAGATGTGGCAAAGTGGCTGGAGGCAGTGGGATTTACACTGGCGTCAGTCGAAGATAAGGAACTGGAAAAAACGGCAGACGAGACCATCGACCTGATCATAAAAGCACAGCAGGACGACGGATACATCAATACATATTTTACAATCAAAGAGCCTGAAAGAAGATGGAAAAATCTTTGTGAAGGACATGAGCTTTATACAGCAGGGCATTTGATGGAGGCTGCGGTTGCCTACTATATAGGAACCGGAAAAGATAAATTTCTGAAGGCAGTAATGAAATTTGCAGATCTGATCTGTGAGACGTTCGGACCGGGAGAGGAGCAGATACACGGCTATCCGGGCCATCAGGAAGTGGAGATCGGGCTGATCAAACTGTACGGGGTATCCGGAAAAAAGAAATATCTGGATATGGCAAAGTATTTTATTGATATAAGAGGTGTGGGAGAAAACTATTTTCTAAAAGAAATAGCAAGGCCGGATTATAAAAATATTTTCCCGCAACTTGAGGGATATCAGCCCATATACTCACAGTCTCATATGCCTGTGAGAGAACAGAAGACAGCGGAAGGACATGCGGTGAGGGCGGTCTATATGTACTGCGCGATGGCTGATCTTGCTGAGGAATACCAGGATGAAGAGCTCCTAAACGCATGCAAGACTCTGTGGAACAACATAGTCACAAAGAGAATGTATATTACCGGAGGCATAGGTTCATCAGGTATTCTTGAGAGATTTACAACAGACTATGACCTTCCGAATGAATATAATTATTCAGAGAGCTGCGCTTCCATTGGACTGGCCCTGTTCGGCATGCGAATGGCAAATATAACGAAGGACGCCTCCTATATTGATACAGTGGAGTGTGCGCTTTATAATACAGTACTTGCCGGTATTGCTATGGATGGGAAGAGTTTCTTCTACGTAAATCCGCTTGAAGTGTGGCCGCCGGCATGTATGGAAAAAACTTCCAAGGAACATGTGAAGTCTGTCCGTCAGAAATGGTTTGGCGTTGCGTGCTGCCCGCCTAATATTGCAAGAACTCTTGCGTCATTAGGACAATATATTTATTCGATAGATGAAGATGGGATTTTTGTAAACTTATTTATTTCTAATAAAACAGAAATAGATATAAAAGACAGCAGTGTTACCGTTGAGATACAGACAGAATTTCCGAAGAAGAATGATGTCTCTGTAAAGATAACCGGTGTTCCGAAGGCTGGCATAAAGGTTGGAATAAGAATTCCGGGGTATGCAGAGGAATATAAGATCTTTGAGGGAGATCAGGAACTTGCGTTTGAAGAGGACAGTCATTACGCAGTTCTCAATGTAAAGGAGGACACAGAAATTTCGATATGCTTCAGGGCTCCTGCAAGATATGTGTGGCCGAACCCGAATGTGAGGGCGGACGCAGGGAAAGTTGCCATTGTGAGAGGACCGCTTGTGTACTGCCTGGAAGAACCTGACAATGGAAGCAATCTTCCTTTGCTGTACGCAGATACGCAGAAGCCTCTGGAGGAAGTGGAGAGTTCTCTTTTTGGAGGCATAGTCCTGATCCGGGCCAGTGGAAAAAGACAGAAGGAAGAAGGGTGGAGCGAAGATCTTCTCTATGGACAGATCAGACCGGAATTTGAAGATGCCTGTTTGACAGCGATCCCCTATTTCTGCTGGAGCAACAGAGGACAAGGAGAGATGAATGTCTGGATTAAAGAATGGATAAACGACAGATGACAGAGGCAGGTGACAGAGATTGATCTGCAGAGAAAACAACAAAATACGATATCGCTACGATGCAGAAGAACTGTGGATCGAACCATGGGGAAAAGACTCTGTGAGAGTCCGGTCCTGTATGAGCGAAAAAATGACGGAAGAAAATGATGCACTTCTGGAGCCGAAATACCATGGAGATTTGCTTGTATATGAAGAAAATGGAACATGGAATCTGAAAAACGGAAAGATTTTAGCCAGGATCACAAAAACCGGAGAGCTTTCCATCTGGAGAGAAGACGGAAAGATTCTCATGAAAGAATATGTCAGAAACCGGAGAGATACTTCCGGCCCGTCCTGCAGTGCCCTTGAGATAGAAGCGAGAGAATTTAAGGGAATCTGCGGAGGGGATTATCATCTGACAGTGAGATGGGAATCTCTTTACCAGAACGAGAGAATCTACGGAATGGGACAGTACCAGCAGGAAAATTTAAATCTGAAAGGCGCGGATGTGGAACTGGCTCAGAGAAATTCCCAGGCCAGCGTTCCGTTTATGATTTCATCTGAAGGGTACGGAATGTTGTGGAATAACCCGGCAGTGGGCCGTGCTGTACTTGGAACCAATATAATGAGTTTCGAGGCTTATTCTACAAAGAAGATGGACTACTGGGTAACAGCCGGATATACGCCGGCACAGATCCTGGAAAATTATGCCGATGTGACGGGTAAAGTGCCTGTGATGCCTGAGTACGGCCTTGGTTTCTGGCAGTGTAAGCTGCGGTACCAGACACAGGAAGAACTGCTTGACGTTGCAAGGGAGTACAAAAGAAGAAATCTTCCCATAGATGTGATCGTTGTGGACTTCTTTCACTGGCCATGCCAGGGCGAGTGGAAATTTGACCCGGTATACTGGCCGGATCCGGACGCTATGATCAGAGAACTGAAAGATATGGGGATTGAACTGATGGTATCTATCTGGCCCACTGTGGATCAAAGAAGTGAAAATTTTGAGGAAATGGTGGAAAAAGGATATCTGATCAGGACAGAGCGGGGATACAGGATCGGAATGGATTTTGAGGGAAATACGATCCACTTCGATGCTACAAATCCGAAGGCCAGAGAATATATCTGGGAGAAAGTTAAAAAAAATTACTACGATAAAGGCGTCCGTATTTTCTGGCTGGATGAAGCGGAGCCGGAATACGCGGTATATGATTTTGATAATTACCGCTATTACAGAGGACCTGTACTGCAGACAGGGAATCTATATCCTTTTGAATATGCAAAAGCCTTTTATGAAGGAATGGAACAGTGCGGGCAGAAGAATATCGTAAATCTGCTCAGATGTGCCTGGGCCGGATCACAGAGATACGGAGCGCTTGTGTGGTCAGGAGATATAGCATCCAGTTTTGTGAGCATGAGAAGACAAATACGGGCAGGCCTGAATATGGGACTTGCCGGTATTCCCTGGTGGACCACGGACATAGGTGGATTCCACGGCGGAGATCCGGAGGATCCGAAGTTCAGGGAATTATTTGTAAGATGGTTTCAATGGGGGACATTCTGTCCTGTTATGAGACTGCACGGGGACAGAGAGCCGCGGCAGGCTCAGGTTGGAACAACAGGCGGAGCAACTTGCAGATCCGGAGCGCCAAACGAGGTGTGGAGCTACGGCAGCGAGGTCTATGATATATGCAAAAACTATCTGGAAATACGGGAAAAGTTAAGGCCATATATCAGGACTCTCATGCAGGAAGCCCACGAAAAAGGGACACCGGTCATGCGGACACTTTTTTATATGTACCCGGATGACAGGACATGCTGGGAGATAGAAGACGAATACTTGTTTGGTCCGGATATACTGGTTGCGCCTGTATGTGAAGAAGGAATAAAAGAAAGGGAGGTGTATCTGCCAAAAGGAGAAATATGGAAAGAAATAAGAACGGGTAACGAGTATCTGGGAGAAAATTGGGTAAAAATCCCGGCGCCTTTGGAATATACGCCGGTCTTCGTTAGGAAGGGGGCCGATATTCCAAACATTTGAGGAGGAAAGAAGGTATGAAGAAAAAGAGAAAAAGAAGAATCATAGCCGGTATCGCAGCAGCAGTTTTCATATTTACATCTGTGCCTACCAGTATGCTGGCAAATGCAGAATCCAGCAGCCCTGCGGCAATGGATATAGGTTATCCTGAGTTCAAAAATGTAGAACTTCTGGAAGAAGTCTATGATCTTGAAAGTCTCGGCGTATCTTATGCTGAGGATGACATCATGATGAAGATTTATGAGCAGGATCTGGCTAATGGAGGAGATTCCTTCTATATGGACCGTATTCTTGCGCGGGAGGGTGTAGCAAACGGAAGTTCAAGCCGCAACGGAAACGATGATGGAGATTCGTTTATGACAAGAGGCCGAGCTCTTTATATGTATACCAGCGATCCTTCGGTTATCGGTTTCGGAGGCACAGTGGCCTACCATCAGTCGATGTCCGGCGGAGATATGTACAGTATTACATTCGAGAGCGGAGGAAGCAGTCTGCGAACAACAGAAGACACATCCAGTCGTGTCAATTATCCCAGCAACTGGGTGAGTACTTACAGCGTGGGGAGCAGTCTGGCAGCTGATGTAACAAAATTTATCAGCGATCAAAACGTGGCTGTTACAGCGCTTACTCTTCGTAATACATCCGAAGCGGATCAGACGGTGACCGTTAATGTTACATCGTCCTACGTATCAGAAAGAGGAGAAGTGGAGATAAACGGAACTTCGGCAGCTGAGCTGACAGGTTCGGTGTCTTCACCTTCCAATCTTACACAGATCACCACAAGACTGACAGGAGATGGCTTTGGCTACACGGACAGCAATCAGACTCTGTCGCGGGAAGTAACAGTCCCGGCAGGCGAAAGCGTGGATCTGAAAGTTGTCATGGCATTTACGACAGAAGAGATACCGGAGTCAACAGAGGACTATATCCGTTTTTCCGGTATGGAGAATCTGGAGGCTATCCGCACGCAAAAAGCGGAGTACAATCTGTACTGGGCAGAGAATCTTCCCTATGTAGATGTTCCGAACGACGCGGTGCAGAAGGCCATTGATTACCGCTGGTGGTCTGAGAGATTTAACTCTCTTGATGCGAATATTCCGGGATACGATTACCAGTATCCTATTACGATCGAAGGAGTACTCGGATATAATAATGCGATCGTCCTGACTCAGCCTATGCATCTGCAGGATACAAAATGGCTCAGAAACGCATATCTTCCATATGGACAGCTGCTGTCGGTCGGAAATTCTTCCCAGAGCAGCGCTTTTCTGGACAATCCCGGAAACCGCAGCAACTGGAATAATCACTACGGGCAGTATATAGCGGAGGCTGGTCTTGAAGCCTTTTATGTGATCGGCGGAGGAAGTGAGCTGGCAGAAAATCTGGCATATTATTTTGAACATGATGCGACAGGACAGCTGGAGCACTACGGGAATCACACGGAGTATGATCTGATTGCATATCAGAACAATTACATGACAGGGAATGATTCGGATACGATTTCTATGAGTTCGGCGACAGGCGTGGGGACGTGGAAGATCCACGGTGAAAACGCATATGTGTGGGCGGCGGCAGATTCTGCGGCACAGCTTTACGCGGAGCTTGGAAATACGGAGAAGGCAGAGGAAATGCAGGCCCTTGCAGACAGTATCCAGGAGGATGTACTGAATGTTCTCTGGTGCGAACAATGCAATAAGTTTGAGACTTACGGTGTTTCCCCTACAAGGACGCTTCACAATTCGGATCAGCCCAATCTGGTAGATGTGACAGAGTCCAACAACTATAATTATTTTTCAGTAGGATTAGTTCCGACAGACGAAGAATCCATTGAGAAATACAAAGTAGCACTGGAAGCATTTTCAAATGGTGAGGAGTTCCCGATCTTTCCGTATTTTACGGCAAATCAGGTGGATAATCTGACCGTGTCGGGAACAAATAACTTTTCAAATATTAACTTTACTGTACAGGCAAGAGTCTATGAGGCCGCTCTGCGCACCTACGACAAAGAGCAGGAATATATCACAGACGAAATGCTGGCTATGATGGTAGAATGGATGGCATGGAATATCTATCCGGACAGCGGAGATATAAGATATCCCAACAATAGCGAATATTACAACATCGACGGAAGGGACTTGGACACATATTATCGTTCCTGGATCTACCATAATATCCTTGGAAATTACAACTATATCTTTTTTGAGGATATGGCTGGGATTCAGCCCCGCTCCGATGAAAAGATCGAGCTTTCACCGATTGATTTCTCCTATGATCATTTTATGGTAAACAATGCGAGATATCACGGCCAGGATATTACGATCGTGTGGGATGCACCGGATGACGGTGTTACGTATTATGATGGACTTCCGGAAGGTTACTCCCTGTATGTAAACGGAGAACTTGTATTTACGCTGGATGAGTTGGCCCATGTTATCTACGATACGACCACAGGCGAACTGGAGTTCCCGGACGGAGAGGCTCAGGTTTTAACAGATAATACAAGCGATGCGGATGCGATTCCGTCGGCGATGGATACAGTGATCGAGGATGAAGACGTGCTCGCTATGTTTGAAAAATCCGGTATTCACGGCATGGAAAATCTTGCAGAGGGAGCAGAAGTGGAGGCTACTTATACACCTTCAGAGGCAAGAGAGGCTTCGTGGGCTGAAAAACACCGGGCAGACGGTACGGATCCTACTTCTACGGCGGTGAACGAGACTGTGCCGGATCCACAGGCTGTGACAGATGGAATGACAGTCAACATGCCGTTCTGGGGCAATTATGAGAGTCCGAATGACAAGGATTCACTGACCATCAATCTTGGAAGTGAGATGGAAGTGGACATGGTGGCACTGTACTTCTATAATGACAGACAGACAGGCGGCTATGCGGAACCGGAAAAATATACAGTGGAATACTGGGATGGCAGTTCCTGGCAGCATGTCCAGAATCAGGCGAGAGATCCGCTGACTCCTGAGGCAAACTATAACAACGTAAAATTCCAGGCGGTGACAACGGATCAGCTCAGATTTACATTTACAAATATGGATGGGTACTACACGGCTGTCACAGAGATACAGGTATTTTCAGAAGGGGGAGAAAGAACTGAGACAGTGAATACAGCTCCCCAGGTATCGTTAAGAGAGAATACCTCATTAGCGGGAAATCTGCAGACTTCTATTACAGCTACCTGTGTGGATGATGGAATGCCCTATGACCAGGATCTGACCTACACCTGGGAAGTGGTGGACAAACCGGAGAATGCGCAGGCAATTATCGGCTCTCCCAGTAGTCTCACGACTACCGTGGTCGGATCGGTAGAAGGAGATTACACGATCCGCTTTACGGCAAATGATGGGGAATACACTTCATCAGCAGAGATCACAGTGACGCTGACACGTACGGAGACACAGACAAAGGAAGACGTAGCTCTAAAGGCGACTCCTTCTACAGACTATGTGGCCAGCTGGGAGACCATTTACGGTATCAACAACGAATCTTTTGAGCCCACGAGCTCTAATGTCGGTACCGGATACGGATGGGGCAACTGGGGTAATTCAGGCGGAACAGGAAGCACACACTGGGTGGCCTACACATGGGAGGATCCTGTAACGATCAACAGTTGTGAGATATACTGGTACGATGACCTGGGAGGTACGAGAATACCCAGCTCCATCAGTATGGAGTACAAAGATGAAGATGGAAACTGGCAGGAAGTCAATATAACGACGCCCTTCGATCAGGCTAACAAAAGAAACCAGTACAATACGATCGAATTTGATACCATTACCACCACGGAGCTGAGGCTGAACATGGTCCTCTCAGCAGCGGGAGCCGGTATCTACAGATTTAAGGTGTACAGTGTTCCTATTGAGAGCATAGAGCCTGTTTATATAGGAACCACGCCGGGCGTAATGCCTGAACTTCCGACGACAGTATATGCATGGACGACGGACGGCGAACTCGTGACAACATCCGTCACATGGGATACTCTGACAGAAGATATGATCGCAGATGACGGTACAGTGACGATCAACGGCGTCAATGTTTCAAGCGGTATCTTTACGACGGCTACGATCTATGTGAGAAGTGACATGGAGTCGGCTGTGATCACAGGTGTGGAGTCCATGGAAATAAGCACTCCGGTAGGGACGATTCCAACTTTGCCAAAGACCGTTACTGTTTCATACAACAATGGTGCGCGGGATAACCAGAATGTGGCGGTGACATGGCCGGAGATCACGGAAGACCAAGTGGCTTCGGCGGGAACTTTTACGATACAGGGAACGGTAGAGGGAACCTCGCATGTGGCAAATCTGACCATACATGTGTTTGATAAGCAGGTGGATAAGACGACCCTTCTGGAGATGATCACGACGGCTCAGGCGCTGAACGAAAAAGACTACACAGCAGCTTCCTTCGCACCGATCAAGGAAGCTCTGGAGACGGCTTTGCAGGTATATAACGATGCGGATGCTACGCAGGATGAAGTAGACGCTGCGGCGGAAGCTCTGAGAGTCGCTTTGACCGGAAGAGTAGGACTGAAAGATCAGCTGAACCAGGAGATTGCTTTCGCACAAGGACTGGACAGTGAAAAATACACAGAAGAGTCCTATGCAGCGCTTACGGAAGCCCTGAACGCGGCTGTGGAAGTCAGTGAAGATGAGGATGCGACAGAGGATGAAGTAAACCAGGCAGTAGAAAATCTTCTTGCAGCCATAGACGGTCTCGTGAGAAGCGGAACGGTCGATGTTGTACTAAATCTCAGTTTTGAGATCCAGGATGATATAACACTGATAAAGGATACTTCGGTCAACGAATTTGACGCCACAGACGACAGTATTACAGAGGCAAACTATGTAGAAGGAGTGTCCGGGACAGCCTTCCAGTTCAATGGTTCTACTTCGTTTGAGGTGCCTGCAGGAGCAAGCCTTGCAACAGAAGATGTGTCGCTTTCCTACTGGATCAAACGCACCGGCACACTGTCAGGCGACGTTCCGATCCTTTGGGCAAAAGATGATTCTTATTACAATGGAAACGGATTTTATACAAATTATCCGACAAGTGAACGGTATTCATCTTTCTTTGTAGTGGACGGATTCAATGGATTCTATGTAGCGGAAAGTCCGAATACATTCCTTCCTCTGGATGAATGGACTTATATTACTGTCACATGGGATTCTGAGATGCAAACCGGAAAGATCTACAAGAACGGCGTGGAGCAGATAGTTACAGTGCTAAACTCTCCTGAGAGCATTACAGGCTCCGACAGTGCTGTTAACCGGTTCGGTGAGAGCGGTTATCCCGGCGCCTATACGTCAAACATTGTTCTGGACGAGTTCACGGTTTACAATGGCGTGCTGAGTCAGGAAGCGATCGATGCACTGTACACCGCATTCACGGCAGAGACAGTAGATATGACGGAACTTCAGCAGCTTGTTGATACCTGGGATTCCGTAGACACATCCCTATATACGGAGGAATCGGCAGCAGTGCTGGCGACTGCACTGGCAAGCGCGAAGGAGATGCTGACAAACGGCGCTTCTACTCAGACCGAAGTGGACAATATGGTCAAAGAGCTTCAGGCTGCTATTCTTGGACTTGATCCTTTGACAACATCTGATGTTGATAAGAGTGAGCTTACCGAACTGTATGCACAGGCCCAGGCCGTTGACAAGGAGTTGTATACAGACGAAAGTATTGCAGCACTGCAAACAGCAATGAATGAAGCATTCAGCGTTCTCACTGACCTGGAAGCAACAGAGGACGAGGTAAGCGCAGCGGTAGAATCCCTGAAGGAAGCACTGGAAGGTCTGGAGCTGAAAGGAGATGTTTCGGAGATCAATACAGCGGCCCTTGCGTATTTGGTAGAGCAGGCAGAAGCAATTGACCGTACGCTCTATACAACAGATTCACTTGCGGCTCTTGACAGCGTCCTTGCGCAGGCTAAGGCAATGCTTGCAGACGGGGCCGGAAGTCAGGACGAGGTAGATACAATGGCTGCCGCTCTCCAGGCTGCGATTAATGCGCTCATATATATCCCCACGATCACGGCGGTTGATAAGACTGCGCTTGAACAAGTCATTGCCGAGGCAGAAAGCAAGGTACAGGATGACTATACGGGAGCTACATGGGCAGTATTTGCAGGGGCACTCCAGAATGCAAAAGATACACTAGCTAATGCCGCGGCAACACAGGAACAGGTAGACGAGGCGGCATCAGCACTTCAGGCAGCGATGGATGCTCTTGTGGAAGCGGGCAAACCGGATGCGGACACATCGGAACTGGAAGAGGCTCTTGAGAGCATACAGGAATTAAACAAGGATGATTACACCGCAGACAGCTGGGCAGTTCTCGAACAGGCAGTAGCTGCCGCACAGGCAGTATTGCAGGATAAAGATGCAACACAGGCCGATGTAGATGCAGCGGCGCAGGCGCTTCTGGAGGCCATAGAAGGACTTGTCAGAGGTACGTCAAGTAAAGCGTCGGATGGTTCGGACGGAACGTCGCAGACAGGAGGAAGCGGAACATCAGGAACAGGAGATACTGGAGAGAGTACCGCGGCGAGGACCGGAGATACAGCGCCGATCGCAGCGACAGGTGCTGCAGCAGTTGCCGCACTTGCAGTTATCACAACGGTAATCGTTAAGAAAAGAAAAACCAGATAATTAAGATGTGTTATGACCGGGGCTGTCGCATTGAACTGCTCCCCGTCAAGTAGACAATGAAAAAAATATAAATTTTTCCTGCC
>CAZZBJ010000066.1:0-13684 GCA_964652805.1 uncultured Mordavella sp.
CTCTGCTCTCTTTCCATGTGGGTGTGGCCTGCTGCCCCTGGGCATCGCCCTGTACACGGTGTGCCTGGCAACATTCCTTGTTCATTTCTTATCTATCTTGCAGTATTTCTCAGCACTACAGCTGCAACACCCCAAAGATCACTGCTGTCAGCACGACCACTGCATTGATCACGGTCTGGATGGGCACTGCCGTCTTGCAGAAGTGCTGTACCTCCGTCTCCGTCAGCGCGCATCCGGTGTATGTGGATGAGTTGGTCGGCGTGGAGCTGGCAGCCAGTGACAGGTTGCAGACAAAGGGTGCGATAACTGCCACGGCCGAGAGCCACCAGGGGGATCACAAAGATGATCAGGTTGACCCAGAAGAGCTTCGGGCGCAGGTTCGGGTTCTCCTCCTTCTTCTCCGCTGTGGTCTCCGCCTCAGCCACTGCCTGGAAGGTTCCTACACGTTTCTTGTGCTGCAGGCCAAAGTAGAACCACTGGAGGATGATAGCCGGGATGAAGCACAGAGCGGACATGGCTGTCTGGGCGATGATCAGGATCCTGCTCACGATGATGTTCATCTTGTGTCCCAGCTTTGTCGTCACTGGCCGTTACGATGGTGTCAAACACGCCCGCCTCTGTCAGCATCTGGAAATACAGAAATGCGAACAGGAGCATGAAGCCTGCCGACTGCATCATGGATGAAAGCTGCTCCACAACAAAGGTGCTCGTCTCCTCCACGCTGTATTGTATTCATTTTCTACCGCCCCTCCTGTTTATCTGCCGGTATGCTTCCGGATAAATCCTTCCACAATATCCATAGTTTTCTTCCCTCTTACGAAATTCCCTTCATGGTCAGCTGGATCCGCTTTTTCTTCAGGTCCACGCTCATGACCTTCACATCCACGATATCTCCCACGCTGACCACCTCCAGGGGATGCCTGATGAACTTCTTGTCCGTGATCTGGGAGATGTGGACCAGTCCGTCCTGGTGCACGCCGATGTCCACGAACACTCCGAAGTCAATGACGTTCCTGACAGTCCCCTTCAGGATCATACCCTCCTTTAAGTCCTTCATCTCCAGCACATCCGTGCGCAGGATGGGTTTTGGCATCTCGTCTCTCGGATCCCGTCCCGGCTTCTCCAGCTCCTTCACGATGTCCCGCAGGGTGGGCTCGCCGATGCCAAGCTCCCCGGCCAGCTTCTTATAGTCCCGGATGGTGAGAGACAGCCCGGTGAGCCTTCCCCGGGCCACGTCCTCCGGGGTGAAGCCCTGCCGGCTCAGCAGATTCCCGGCCGCCTGGTAGGTCTCCGGGTGGACCGCCGTCGCGTCCAGGGGATTGTCCCCGCCTGTGATGCGCATAAATCCGGCGCTCTGCTCAAAGGCCTTTGGCCCCAGCTTAGGCACCTTCAGAAGCTGTCTTCTGTCCGTGAACCGGCCGTTCTCCTCCCGGTAGGCCACAATGTTCTTCGCAATGGCGCCGCTGATACCTGATATATAGGCAAGAAGTGGCGCGGAGGCCGTGTTCAGGTTCACCCCCACTCTGTTCACACAGTCCTCCACCACACCGGAGAGGGCGTCATTCAGCTTCTTCTGGTTCATGTCGTGCTGGTACTGGCCCACGCCGATGGACTTGGGATCGATCTTCACCAGCTCCGCCAGCGGATCCTGGAGTCTCCTGGCAATGGAGGCGGCGCTCCTTTGTCCCACGTCAAACTTAGGAAACTCCTCGGAGGCCAGCTTGCTGGCCGAGTACACGGAGGCGCCGGCCTCGCTGACAATGACGTACTCCACTTTCTGGGGAATTTCCTTCAGAAGCTCCACGATGAACTGCTCCGACTCCCTGGAGGCAGTGCCGTTCCCCAGGGAGATCAGAGAAATGTTGTACTTGGGGATGATCTTTTTCAGCAGGTCCTTTGAAGCCTTTATCTTCTGGGGCGTGGTGGGCGCTGTTGGGTAGATCACCGTGGTGCCGATAACCTTGCCGGTCGGGTCCACCACCGCCAGCTTACAGCCCGTCCGAAAGGCCGGATCCCAGCCAAGCACGGTACGCCCTGCGATAGGTGGCTGCATGAGAAGCTGCTCCAGGTTCTTCCCGAACACCCGGATGGCACCGTCCTCCGCGCTCTCTGTCAGCTCACTGCGGATCTCCCTCTCGATAGCCGGGGCGATGAGCCTCTTATAGCTGTCCTCCACAGCCTCCTGAAGCACTGGGGAAGTGTAGGGGTTGTCCCTGTGTATGGTCTTCTTCTCCAGATACCGGAGGATGTCCTCCTGGGGCGCCTCGATCTTCACGGTAAGAAACTTCTCCTTCTCGCCCCTGTTGATGGCCAGGATCCGGTGTCCCGCCAGCTTTGTCACCGATTCTTCAAAGTCATAGTACATCTCGTACACAGACTCTGACTCCTCGTCCTTTGCCTTTGACACCAGTCTGCCCTTCTGCCTTGTCAGATTCCGGATATAGCTTCTGTAGTCCGCATCGTCGGAAATATTTTCCGCAATGATATCCCTGGCCCCGGCAATGGCGTCCTCCGGGGAAGCCACCTCCTTTTCCGGGTCCACGTATTTTTCCGCCTCCCTCTCCAGAGGCTCCTTTGCGCTCTGCAGACTGATGAACGCCGCCAGGGGCTCAAGTCCTCTCTCCTTGGCGATGATGGCCCTTGTCCTTCTCTTTGGCCGATAGGGGCGGTACAGATCCTCCACCTCCACCATGGTCTGGGCGGAGAGGATCTGCTTTTTCAGCTCCTCCGTCAGCTTGCCCTGCTCCTCAATAGTGGACAGGACCTGCTCCTTCTTCTCCTCCAGTCCCCGCAAATACTGGAGCCTCTCGTGGAGAGTCCGAAGCCGGGCGTCGTCCAGAGTGCCGGTGGCCTCCTTTCTGTAACGCGCAATAAAGGGGATGGTATTCCCCTCATCGATGAGCTTTACAGCGGCATCCACCTGCCATCTCTTCACTCCCAGTTCCTCTGTGATTTTCTGATTAATGTCCATTCTCCTGCTATTCCTCATTTCCTATCATATATCAGTCAGATCTGCCCGGCCACCTGTTCCCGGAGGGAACCGGCCCGGCAGACATGCATGCTATTTATTATACCGGAAACAGGGCGGGCGCGCAACGAGTCAAAATACCGAGTTCACTCTGTTTTCTTGAAAACGGCCCGGAACTATGCTATGATACAAGGAAGAAACCGTATCACAAAAAGGGGATTGATTAATATGGGAGAAACACAGGAATTATCCAGACAACAGCAAAAGTCAAAGGAGACAAAGGACCGAATCTTCCAGGCTGCGAAGACCATCCTTCGCAAGAATGGCTACGAGGGGCTGTCCATCAAAAATATATGTGAAGAGGCCGGCGTGTCCAACGGCAGCTTCTACCACCACTTCAAGACAAAGGACGACCTTCTGTCTTACTACATCGAGGAACAGCCCAGCGTGGACGCGAACTGCCTGGACCTGCCCGCCAATGCGGAGGAGGCCAAGACAGCCATCATCCACGTTTACCTGAACTATGTGAAATACTGCCGGGAGCTGGGCCTGGACTTTGTGTCCAACTACTACACGCCCAAAAACCAGTCCCTGAACCCGGACATCCGGACCGAGCGCTCCTACCCCATCGTCACAGTCCAGAATTATCTGCAGAGGGCTCTGGACGCCGGCGCAATCCAGCTGAAGTATCCTCTCGAGGAGGTCACAAGCGACATCCGCACCGTTGTCATCGGTGTGGTATTCGACTGGTGTCTGAAGGTAGGGAAATCTGACTTTGAGGGCAATATGCGCCGCCTTCTCACCACCTATCTGGACGGGCTTTTCTGAAACCGAGCCAGGACGCCGGACAAAAATACTCTTCTCTATATGATTTTCTTTATATGCTCTTCTATCTCCCGTCCGCTTCAGCAAGCAGCTCCTTCTGCTCCTCCGGGCTCAGCCGTATCATGCCAATGTTCAGATACCCGAATAGGGTGAGCATAATGGGCGGCACCCAGCACATAAAGGCGTAGGGCATATACTCCGCAGCCGATATCCCAATCATGCCAAACATGACGATACCGCATGTATTCCAGGGGATCAGGGGGGAAGTGATGGCCGCACTCTCTGCCAGACACTTGGACAGGTTCAGAGGATGCAGTCCCCTCTGAATGTAGGCCTTACGGAACATATTTCCGGCGATCACTGCTGTCACATAATTGTCCACCGCGATCATATTTAAAACGATACCGCTGACGATCGTAGTAAAGATGAGAGAACCGTCCTTTTTCACCACACTGAGGATCTTTCCGATCAAAATCCGCAGCGTACCCGTGGCCTCCAGAACGCCTCCGTAGGAAATAGCGCAGAAAATCAGGGACGCTGTGCCCAGCATGGAGGACAGTCCGCCTCTTGTCAGAAGAGAATCCACAGACTCCACTCCCGTATTTCCCACATAGCCTGTGTGGATAGAGGTGATCACTGAGGCAAGGTCCGCGCCCTGCACAAAAAACGCACACAGGCCTCCTACAAGCGCCATCAGGAATATGCCCGGGATGGCGGGGATCTTAAAGACGATCATTCCCACCACCATCAGCACGGGAAGCATCAGCAGAGGATGGATGACAAAGGTTTCATCCAGTGTGGCGGTGATCGTCTCAATGGCCTCCAGACTGACTCCGCTGTCCGCCGAGTATTTCATTCCCACAATGGCCGTGAGGATGACCGCAACAATATACATGGGAATGGTGGTCTTTAAAATATTTTTAAAGTTGTCAAACAGGTTGACATGGCAGATAGCGCAGTGCAGATTGGGCGTATCAGAAAGGGGCGAGAACTTGTCGCCGAAATACCCGGCTCCCACCGCTGCTCCGGCAGTGATCGGCGCCGGAATTCCCAGTCCCTCGCCGATTCCCATGGCCGCCACTCCCAGGGTGCCAACTATGGTCCAGGAGGACCCGGTAGCGACGGAACAGATGCTCATCACCACAAAAATAGTTACAAGAAAGATGTTTGGATTGATCAGCTCCAATCCATAGTATATCAGGGAAGGCACAATTCCTCCCTGTATCCACGAACCGATCACCATGCCCACCATCATCAAAATAATGACTGCCTGGAAAATGGAGGCGATGGAATCGAGGATTTTCTTTTCCAGCTCTGCCCACGTGTGCCCCATCCGGATCGCCATCAGGGAGGTGAGCGCGATCACTGCGATAAAGGGAATATGCGCTTCCACGCCTAAGATCAGCAGGGAATAGGAGAGCACCACAATCAGAATTGCCAGGATAATCAGGATCTCCCACATATAGGGATCTCTTATTTCTCTTTTTTTCACTTCTTTATTTTCCATAGAATCCTTCTCCTCGTCTTATCTTCGGAGCCGCCGCGCCCGGGAGCTTTCATCCCGGCCCGCGGCAGCCCCGGCTGAATTCTCTTTAATCTAACATGGAAAGCGCAAACGGATCACACTCTCTGTCATGGTTTCTGGCGCACTCATCGTCCACCACCTTGCCCTTTAAGGTGCAGATAGATTTTTTCAGACTCGGATCATCCTCAAAGGCCTTTTTCAGTCCCTTGTTGGCGATCGCCTGGATATACGGGCCGGACACGATCAGCAGAGCCTTTGTGGAGGTCTTGGGGCAGAGGGCCGGCATATTGGCCACGTTGTAGTGAAGGATGCCCTCTTCGTAGTAGATCGGATCCTCCAGGGATGTGTAGTGCACGGTCTCGATCACTCCCACTCCCACGATGTCCACGATAACCGCGTCCTTCTTCATCTGCCGGACAACGCTTCTGGGCACAAGACAGGGCTGATTCGGCTGCGGATAGATCGTGTTCAGCAGCACATCCGCCTCCTTGATATAGTTGAATGCGGTCTCGTCCTCCCAGGCAACCACTTCCACACCCGGGATCATGTAGCGCAGCTCCGCGATCCTCTTCCAGTAGTTCTCGATGATCGTCACCCGAAGTCCCAGACCAAGCGCGATCTCAGCTGCATTTAAGCCTGCGTGTCCGCCGCCGATGATCACCACTCTGGGAGCCGGCAGGCCTGACAGCTTTCTGAACAGATTGCCCTTGCCGCCCCGGTCCACCAGGCCGTATTTCACTGCCTCCAGCATAGCCAGACTTCCTGCGATCTCGCTCATAGGCTTGATGGTGGGTCTTGTGCCGTCCGGAAGCTTGATCAGCTCCATGCCAAGTCCGATCGTCCCGTGCTCCAGCATGGCATTGAGCATATCGTGGTCCACATCCTCTGCCAGGTGGAACCAAGCCATAACAATCTGATCCTTCTGCAGCAGGTCAAACTCCTCCGGCATCAGCTCTTTTACCTTTGCCACGAATTCGGCGTTCTTGTACACCTCATTGATTGTCGGGACGATTTTTCCTCCCATGTCCACGTACTCCTCATCCGGGAAGCCGCTGGCAAGTCCGGCATTTGCCTGGATGATCACCTCATGGCCGTCATTTACCAGATTTCTCACCCACTCCGGTGTAAGCGCCACTCTTGTTTCCCCTGTTTTCATTTCCTTTGGACATCCGATGATCATAATTTTTTTCTCCTTTCATCACGGAATTTTTTTTCTTATTCTGTTGCCCATATATGGAGCAATTCCTGTGCCAATTCATTTCTGGCCCATTTTCCGCAAAACAGGAGGATTTTTCCCGAAAAAGCACAAAAAAATTGCAGCAAACACTGCAATTTTTTGCACCTTTTATATTTTATGCAGCTTTTTCATCTGCTTCACATCAATGCCGTACTCCTTCAGCTTGTAAAAAAGCTGCCGCTCTCCGATTCCCAGCTGCTCTGCCGTTTCTTTGATCCTGCAGTCGTTTTCCTCCAGCGCCCTCTGTATCGCCTCTTTTTCTGCCTGGGCTCTTATCTCTTTCAGGGAACTGCCTGTGTCCTTCTTCCTGGCAGGCCGGGAGAAGAACTGCTCCGGCAGATCCTCCGCCAGGATCTCCCCGCTCTCCGACAGCACCACCAGCCTCTCTATAATGTTCCTCAGCTCTCTGACATTCCCCTTGTAAGAATAGGACAACAATGCGTCCCACACCTCCTTGGCGGGCTCCTGTATCTCCTTTTGCTGCTCCTCCCCGTATTTCTCAAGGAAAAAGCGGATCAGGGCGGGAAGGTCTTCCCTTCTCTCCCGCAGCGGCGGGACCACCACCGTGATGGTGCACAGACGGTAATACAGATCGCTCCGGAATTTCTCCTCCTCCATGGCCCTTTCCATATCCACGTTTGTGGCGCTGACCAGCCGGAAATCCACCGGTATGCTTTTCGTGCTCCCCACCCGCTCGATGGTCCTTGTCTCCAGGACACGGAGGAGCTTGGACTGCACATGCAGGGGGATATCCCCGATCTCATCCAGGAACAGCGTCCCTCCCTCCACGGCTTCAAAGCGTCCCTTGTAGGTTCCCACCGCGCCTGTGAAGGCTCCCTTCTCATAGCCGAACAGCTCCGACTCCATCAGCGTGTCGGAGAGAGCATGGCAGTTGACGGCAAGGAATTTTTTGTCCGGTCTGCTGATCTGATGGACATAGTCCGCCAGGACCTCCTTCCCCACTCCCGATTCTCCCAGGAGCAGAATGTTGGCCGAGCTTTTTGCGGCCCTTTCCAGGATCCGTATAACCTTCCGGAATTTCTCATTCCCGGTCTCCAGCATATATCTTTTCCCCCCGGCTCCTTCTTTTGCCCGGGATCTGCACCTTGCCCCGTGGGCCCTCTGGAGCTTTTTCAGCTCCTCCAGGAGCTTCTCCGGTCCCTGTCCCTTGACAAAGTAGGACCAGGCCCCTTTTTTCATGGCTTCCACTGCATTTTCAATGCTTCCGTAGCCAGTGAGCAAGATCACCTTGCAGGTCTTATATTTTTCCAGGAGAGACTCGAGCAGGTCGAGCCCATCCATCTCCCCCATCCGCAGATCCGTGATCACGATGTCTGCCTCTTCCTCAGACATTCTTTTCAGCGCCTCCTGGGCGCTGCCTGCTGTCCTGACATAGTAGCCCTCACTGTTCAGAAGGATCTTCAGGATCCTGCGCTGCTTCTCTTCATCGTCCGCCACGAGGATATTCAGTCTGCCTTTATCTGTATTCATCTATGCCTTCCTCCTTCTGTGATAATGGAAAATAAACGCAGAACAAACTGCCTTCTCCCTTCTGGCTGGACACCTGGATGTCGCCTCCCGTCTCCTGCACCTGCTGGTATACCAGGTACAGTCCAAGCCCGGTTCCGGAGGCCTTCGTCGTGTAGAAGGGATTGAACATGTTTTCCATCTCCTGTTCGCTCATTCCCTTCCCCGTATCCCTGACCTCGATTTTGACGGACTGTCCCTCCTTTGCGGCGGTGACCTCAATGCTGCCGGCCTCCCCCTTTGCCTCCACAGCCTCCACCGCATTTGTCAGGAGATTGATGAGAATTGTCTTGATCCCCTCGGGGTTGCAGCGTATCGATAAGCCCTCCTCACAGGAGCAGCTGACACGAATCTTCTTTTTGCGGAAAATCGTCTCCTGAACCCTCAGGATATTTTCCAGGACAGGCTTTAATTCTGTGTCGCTGACATCCTCCGGCGCTACTCTGGCAAAGGACAGGAGGCTCTCCACAATCTGGTTGGCCGACTCCGCCTCCTCCTCTATCACCTGCACGGTATCCGCAATCTCTTCCCCTGTGTGGAGAATTCCCTTTTTCAGGGCATAGCAGTAATTGCAGATGATCTCCAGAGGATTTTTCAGTTCGTGGGAAATGCCGGAGGCAAGCTGGCCAACGGCAATCATCTTCTCGTTCTGCCGGTTCTTTCTCTCCTGCACCCGGGACACAGTGATATCTTCCGCCACCAGGATCCGATTCTCGCTCTCCTTCTTTCCCAGGACGCTGCTGCCGATGATCCGGTACCAGCGTCCCCCCACTTCCACTTCCCGGCATATATAGCTGGTCTGCGGGATCTTCTCCAGAATGTCCAGCACCTGTCTGTCCTGAATTTGCCCTCCCTCTGTATCCGGCAAAAAGAACTGCCGGTCAGGCGGGGCCTCTCTGGCCTGCTGATTTTCCATAATGACCTTCCCCTCCGGCGACACCTCAAGCACATACTGGGGAATGGAGTCCAGGATCCTCCGCACTCTTATCTGCTCCCGCTCCAGTTCCCTTGTCCGCTGCTTTACAAGAGTCCTGGTACGCATATGGATATAGCCGAAAAGATACAGATAAAATCCAGCAATTCCAAGACCCAGGATAATTCCCCAGAAATACAGATGCTCCTTAGGGGGCACCTCAGAGAGGACAGAGGACAGGAACCACTTTTTCTGGATCTGCTCCAGAACATCCTTGTTTCTCATCTGATAGACCGCCTTGTCAAGGATCCGCCCGACCTCTTCTTCGGATTTTCTCACAGCAAAGACAACGTCCTCTTCGTAGACGCTCTCCTCAACCATATAGTAGTCCTGAAAAAGCCTCTCCCCCTGCATGTAATACATCAGATTCTGTTCGTCCGCCACAATGCCGTCCACCTGCTTCTCCCGCAGGAGCTGCGCACATTCCGAAATGTTGTCGCACTCCACGATCTCCACTCCCGGGCATTTCTCTTGCAGGACCAGAAGGGCATAGTCCTCCTGTATGCCTGCCACTCTTCTGCCTGTCAGCTCCTTTAATTCTCTCACTTCAGTCCCGCTGTTTTCCAGAAAAACCACGCCTCTGCTCCGGTAGAGAGGAGCTGTCAGATAATACTTTTCGGCCCGTTCCTCCGAGTAGGAGATCTGGATGACATCCACCTCTCCGCTCTCCAGCTTTTCAAAAACCTGGGGCCACTCTACTGCCTGAAAGGTCATGTCCGCTCCCAGCTCCCACTCCATATGCTCCATCAGATCGATGGCAAACCCGTTCTCTTCATCCAGGGATTCGTCGTAAATCCGGGCGGGAAAGGAGTCCAGGGTCTCTCCGTATATAAGGGGCTCCCGCTCCTTTAAAAAGGCCCGCTCCTCCTCTGTGATCTCATTTTTTCCGGACAGCACATAGAACAGATTGCCCCCGTACATCATCTGACAGTAGCGGTCCGCCATGACCAGAAGAAACGCGGTCATTCCTGCGAGCCACAGGATAAAATGGATGCCCATAGGCCACTTCTTTTCTTTCATCGTCTTCATCGTTTTCCCTCTGCTATGCATCCCTCAACGGCTTTCTTCTGCCGCTCCCCACGATCTGCTTTGGGTCACGTTTTCCGCAATTTTGTATCTGCCCGATCAGAAACGAGGAAATCATAACCGTGATCACGGAGAACACGATCCGCATGGCCGGAATGTAGGTCAGCGAAAGTCCCAGCACAAGCAGATCTGTAAAAAGGTAACAGCGGGACAGCGGCCAGGACGTGACATGCGAGACGCACAGCGCCAGGGCGTCATCTCCTCCGCTGGAGCCTCCTTGTCTCACGATCAGCCCCACTCCTACTCCGACGAAGATTCCCCCGCTGACTGCTGCCAGCAGCGGGTACGCCGCAAGATCCGGCAGCATCATGGGCAGTGATTCCCACAATTTGTAAAACATCGAGACCCCAGCCGTAGATAGGAGAGATATCTTGATAAACCTCACACCCAGCAATTTAAATGCCAGCAGATAGCAGGAAATGTCCAGTATCGGTGTGATAAGGGCAGGCGAGATACCCAGCCAGTGCTCGGCCAGGAGCATCATGCCGATCACGCCTCCCTCGGTGATGCCTGTCTGCTGGTGGATATTGTGTATGCCGAAAGAACAGATGGCAGCACCGAGCATGATCAGCACAAGTCTCCTCCACGACAGATCTTTCATGAGTCTATTGAGCAAGGTTGAAAAAGTTCTTTTCAACAAAATAAAACCTCCTGCCTGTTGTTTTTCTTATTCTCATACATATAATAAAGCCTATAGCAACTATAATGTCAAGGAGAAAAGAGGACGCCATACAAAAGACAATGGAGAGGAGCACCCTGGAGTCCATGATCGAGGATTTTCACAGGAGGGTGAAGGGGCCTGCCTTCTGACCTGTCCGGATATCCGCCGTGATCCCCCTGTGCTCCACAGAGGTGGAGAACACGATCAGCGTCTTGGTCCGACCAAAGCGCTGCAGCTCCCCGATAAACTGGTCCAGCTCCACAGTGCTGGGGAAGAGCACCTCCAGCACCATGGAGTAGTCTCCTGTGACACAGTTGCACTCGATCACATTGGGGCAGGCCTTTACAAAGGGATAAAATTCCTTTTTGTCCTCAGGCACCACCTCCAGATTGATAAGCGCCTTGATGTGATACCCAAGTGCGACCGGGTCGATCTGGGCGTGGTAGCCAGTGATAAATCCTTTTTCCTCCATCCTCTCTATTCTGGCGGACACGGCCGGCGTGGAGAGGTAGACCTTATTGGCTATCTCCTTCAGGGGCGTCTTCGCATTCTCCTGCAGAATGTCCAGGATCACCTTGTCTATTGCGTCCAGCTTGTCATGTTTCATCTTCTCTCCTCCTGTTCTTCTGTCCTGCCGCCAACATACAGCCGGAATTTTCCACGCAAAATAAAAAGGCATATCCGCTCTTTCCCGCAGACACACCCTCGCGTCACAAATTCATGCTTCTGTCAGATTTCATATTTTTATACGCCAATCATAGCATCGGCGCTCCTTTTTGTCAATCGGGCTTTGATTTTTAAGCTCTGCCTTCCAGACTTAATTTTTATAAGTATCAGGCGTCAAATTGTTTCAGAGCAAAACATTTTCGGTGAAAAAAGTAAATCTTTCTCGTTGTTCTTCTTCCCCATTGACTGCGGATTTTCAAAGTCTTACCATTTTTTCAGCTGATGCGCAGCAGCAAAAAGCAGTGAAGGAGAAAAAACATGTCACACACATACGATCCCTATACCAATGTAATCGACACCATGACAAAGGCTATGGAGCTGGGGCACATCGACCAGTCCATGTTTGAGATCCTGAAAAATCCCCAGAGGGAAATAAAGGTATATCTTCCCGTGGAGATGGACGATGGCACAGTCCGGGTCTTCGAGGGATACCGGATACAGCACTCCAATATCCGCGGCCCCTTTAAGGGCGGCATCCGCTATCACCAGAACTGCGACTTAAATGAGGTGAAGGCTCTGGCCACATGGATGACCCTGAAGTGCGCGGTCGCCGACATTCCCTACGGCGGCGCTAAGGGCGGCATCCAGGTGGATCCCCACACTCTCTCCAGAAGAGAGCTGAGAAATCTGACCAGGCGGTACACCTTTGCCATCGCCCCCATCATCGGATCCGACGCAGACATCCCCGCACCTGATGTGAACACCAATCCACAGACCATGGCCTGGCTGCTGGATACCTACAGCCAGCTGAAAGGGCATCCCTGTCCCGGAGTGGTGACCGGCAAGCCTGTGGAACTGGGCGGCTCAAAGGGAAGGAATTCCGCCACCGGCCGGGGCGTGGTCATCAGCACCAAGCTCCTCCTGGCACAGCAGGGCCGTGAGCTTGCCGGGACCACCGTCGCCATCCAGGGCATGGGCAATGTGGGCGCCAACACGGCCCGGATCTTCTATCACAGGGGCGTGAAGGTGCTTGCCATCAGCGACATCTCCGGCGGTCTCTACTGCGAGGACGGCCTGGACATTGACACCATCTCTGTCTTTCTGGAGCAGGAGGGCGCTCTTCTTAAGGATTACAGCGCGCCCGGCATCCGGCACATCTCCAACGAGGAGATCCTGACCTGCAAATGCGATGTGCTTGTTCCCGCTGCCCTGGAAAATCAGATCACAGCGGAAAACGCGGACAAACTGAACTGCTCCTTCATTGTGGAGGCAGCCAACGGCCCCACCACCGAAGAGGCGGACGCCATCCTGGAAAAGCGGGGCATCACCCTCATACCGGATATCTTCGCCAACAGCGGCGGCGTCATCGTCTCCTACTTTGAGTGGGTGCAGAATATCCAGGAGCTGACCTGGGACCGCGAGCAGGTGAACGAGATGCTGGAAAAACTCATGACCCGTTCCTTCCAGAGTCTTCTGGACGTTGTGGAGGAGTGTCACTGCACCTTCCGCATGGCTGCCTACATCGTGGCTCTGCGGAAACTGGTCACGGCAGAAAAGATGAAGGGGATCTTTCCGTAAAAAGATCCCCTTCATCTTTACCCTTCTGCGTATTTCCTGATGCTGGATGCGTTGGTCAGCTTTTCCACCCCGTTCTCTCCGATCACCACCAGCGTGGGTGCGGACACGATCCGGTACTTCTTCGCCAGGTCTTTGTGTTCCTGGGCGTCCACTACCCTGTACTGGATATGGGCCTCCTCCAGCGCCTGCTTTGCGATGGCACAGTTGGGGCAGGTCCTGGTGGTAAAGAGCAGCTTCACAGGAGCTTCCTGGGACTCCGGAGCTTCCCAGCTCTCCTCCTTTGCCCTTGTTTCTTCCGTCCCGGCCTGCGGCTGCTCATCCGCCTCATCATGAACATGGAAGTGGGAGCGGCTCAGGTCGTAGACCTTTCTGTCCTTAAACTCCTGGGCCTTGCCATCGTTCCAGTTCTGCACCGGGCGGTAATAGCCGGTGATGCGGCTGTAGACCTCTGCCTTCTGTCCGCACTCCGGACAGGTGTAGTGCTCGCCCGCGATGTAGCCGTGGTCCTTACAGATCGAGTAGGTGGGGGACAGTGTATAGTATGGAAGCTTGTAGTTCTCCGCAATCTTTCGCACCAGGGCCGCCGCCGACTTCCAGGAGGGCAGCTTCTCTCCCAGGAAGGCGTGGAAGACGGTTCC
>CAZZBJ010000067.1:0-13520 GCA_964652805.1 uncultured Mordavella sp.
TTGTAAACACAACAAAAACAAAGGAGATGTAATAGATTATGAAACTAGGAATCGTAGGCCTGCCCAACGTGGGCAAGAGCACACTTTTTAATTCACTGACAAAGGCGGGGGCAGAGTCGGCAAACTACCCCTTCTGCACCATCGACCCCAACGTGGGTGTGGTGACCGTGCCCGACGAGAGGCTGAACGTGCTGGGGGAGATGTACCACACAAAGAAGATTATCCCGGCAGCCATTGAATTTGTAGATATCGCGGGGCTTGTCAAGGGAGCCTCAAAGGGAGAGGGCCTGGGCAACCAGTTCCTGGCCAACATCCGGGAGGTGGACGCCATCGTCCACGTAGTGCGGTGTTTTGAGGACAGCAATATCGTCCATGTGGACGGCAGCATCAACCCCATGCGGGATATCGAGACCATCAATCTGGAGCTCATTTTTTCTGATCTGGAGATCCTGGAGCGGCGCATTGCCAAGACCACAAAGGTGGCAAGAAATGACAAGACAGCAGCCAAGGAGCTGAAGCTTCTGGAGAAGATCAAGGCCCATCTGGAGGAGGGCAAGCTGGCCAAGAGCTTTGACGGGGCTGAGGACGAGGAGGAACAGGCCTGGCTGGAGAGCTACAACCTTCTCACCTGGAAGCCGGTGATCTTTGCCGCCAACGTGGCGGAGGATAATCTGGCCGACGACGGCGCCTCCAACGCCGGCATGCAGGAGGTCCGGGAGTACGCCGTCAGAGAGGGTTGTGAGGTGTTTGTTGTATGCGCCCAGATCGAGCAGGAGATCGCGGAGCTGGACGACGATGAAAAGAAGATGTTTCTGGAGGACCTGGGACTTTCCGAGTCCGGCCTTGAGAAGCTCATCAAAGCCAGCTACCGTCTCCTGGGACTGATCAGCTACCTGACGGCAGGCGAGCCGGAGGTGCGGGCATGGACGATCAAAAAGGGAACCAAGGCTCCTCAGGCGGCGGGCAAGATCCACTCGGACTTTGAGAGAGGATTTATCCGGGCTGAGGTGGTGGCCTACGACGACCTGATCGCCTGCGGCTCACACAATGCGGCGAAGGAGAAGGGGCTGATCCGCCTGGAGGGCAAGGACTACGTGGTGCAGGACGGAGACATCATGCTGTTCCGCTTCAACGTATAGACAGAAAAAGAGACGGGAAAGGACAGGACAAGTCATGCATACTTCAATTGAATTCCCCAATATCGGCATCCATCTGGACAATGTGGGGAAGACCCTGACAGTGTTTGGATTTGACATCGCCTACTATGGCATTGTCATCGGCATCGGCATGCTGGCGGGCGTCGGCATGGCCATGATGGAGGCGAAAAGGACAGGCCAGAACCAGGAGGATTACCTGGACCTGGCCATCTTTGCCATCCTGTCCGGCATCATCGGGGCCAGGATCTACTATGTCGTCTTTGCCTGGGATATGTATAAGGACGATCTGTTGGAGATATTCAACATCCGGCACGGCGGGCTGGCCATCTACGGCGGCATCATAGCGGCGGTGATCGCTGTGTTCGTGGTGGCGAGGGTGAAAAAGCTGCCTGTGACCCGGCTGCTGGACACAGCGGTGCTGGGACTTGTGACAGGGCAGATGATCGGCAGGTGGGGCAATTTCTTTAACCGGGAGGCCTTCGGGGACTACACCGACGGGCTTCTGGCCATGCGGCTGCCCCTGGACGCGGTGCGAAGCTCGGACGTGACCGAGAAGATACGGGAGCACATCGACGTGGTGGACGGGGTATCCTACATCCAGGTCCATCCCACTTTTCTCTACGAGTCCCTCTGGTGCCTCATGGTGCTGATGCTCCTGCTCCTCTACAGAACCCACAAGAAGTTCGAGGGGGAGATCTTCCTTCTGTACCTGGCGGGCTACGGCGCGGGCCGTTTCTGGATCGAGTCCCTGCGGACGGATCAGCTGTGGATCCCGGGCACGGAAATCCCGATGTCCCAGGTGCTGGCAGGCGTGCTGATGGCGGTGTCCGTGATCTGGATCGTGTGCGGGAGAAAGGGGCTTGTACCGAAAAAGAAACAAAAGAAAACAGAGTAAAATCTGGACTTTTAAAATGGCACGGTCTATAATATTGATATATGTGAAAAATTAAATGATTATTTTTCAAAAATCTAAGGAGGAACAAGAAAATGGCAAGAAAAATGAAGACCATGGATGGTAATCATGCAACAGCTCACGCGTCGTACGCATACACAGATGTTGCGGCTATTTACCCGATCACGCCTTCATCCGTTATGGCAGAAGCCACAGACGAGTGGGCAACACAGGGAAGAAAGAACATCTTTGGACAGGAAGTACAGGTGACAGAGATGCAGTCAGAGGCCGGCGCGGCAGGTGCCGTTCACGGATCTTTGGCAGCAGGTGCCCTGACTACAACATACACAGCTTCCCAGGGTCTGCTTCTTATGATCCCCAATCTTTACAAGATTGCCGGCGAGCAGCTTCCGGGCGTGTTCAACGTATCCGCGCGTGCAGTTGCAAGCCATGCCCTCTCTATTTTTGGTGATCATTCAGACGTTTATGCCTGTCGTCAGACCGGATGCGCAATGCTCTGCGAGTCCAGCGTACAGGAGGTTATGGACCTGACACCGGTTGCGCACTGCGCGGCGATCAAGGGACGTATTCCTTTCATCAACTTCTTTGACGGGTTCCGTACATCCCATGAGATCCAGAAGATCGAGACATGGGATTACGAGGATCTGAAGGATCTGGTAGACATGGATGCCATCGATGCGTTCAGAAAGCATGCCCTGAACCCGAACCATCCGTGCCAGAGAGGTTCCGCTCAGAACCCGGATATCTTCTTCCAGGCAAGAGAGGCAAGCAACCCCTACTACACAGCTATGCCGGCTATCGTTCAGGAGTACATGGACAAGGTGAACGCCAAGATCGGCACAGACTACAAGCTGTTCAACTACTACGGAGCAGAGGATGCGGAGAAAGTCATCATCGCTATGGGATCTGTATGTGATACCATCGAGGAGACTGTTGACTACCTCCTTGCAGCAGGACAGAAGGTCGGACTTATAAAGGTTCGTCTGTACAGACCGTTCAGCGCGCAGGCACTGATCGACGCGATTCCTGACACAGTTAAGACAATTTCCGTATTAGACAGGACAAAAGAGCCGGGAGCTCTCGGCGAGCCTCTGTGGCTGGATGTTGTAGCTGCCTTAAAGGGAACAAAATTCGACGCTGTTCCCATCCTTTCCGGGCGCTACGGATTAGGCTCCAAGGATACAACACCTGCCCAGATCGTTGCTGTATACAATAACACAGAGAAAGAGAAATTCACCATCGGTATCGTAGATGACGTGACAGGACTTTCCCTCGAGGAAGGCAAGCAGCTCGTTACAACTCCGGAAGGAACCATCAACTGTAAATTCTGGGGACTTGGAGCTGACGGTACTGTAGGAGCGAACAAGAACTCCATCAAGATCATCGGCGACAATACAGATATGTACGCACAGGCTTATTTTGACTATGACTCCAAGAAGTCCGGCGGTGTGACAATGTCCCACCTTCGTTTTGGTAAGAAGCCGATCAAATCCACATATCTGATCAAGAAGGCTAACTTTGTTGCCTGCCACAACCCGTCCTACATCAACAAGTACAACATGGTACAGGAGCTGGTAGACGGAGGGACATTCCTTCTGAACTGCCCGTGGGATATGGAAGGACTGGAGAAGCACCTTCCGGGGCAGGTAAAGGCATTTATCGCAAACCACAATATCAAATTCTATACGATCGACGGTATCAGGATCGGTAAGGAGATCGGACTTGGCGGACGTATCAACACAGTCCTTCAGTCTGCGTTCTTCAAGCTGGCCGCTATCATTCCGGAGGAGGAAGCCATCGACCTGATGAAGGCCGCTGCAAAGGCTACCTACGGAAGAAAAGGCGACAAGATCGTACAGATGAACTACGATGCCATCGACGCAGGAGCAAAACAGGTTCACGAAGTGACTGTTCCCGAGAGCTGGAAAGACTGCCGGGATGAGGGATTATTCTCACCTGAGGTCAAGGGCGGAAGAGAGGATGTTGTTGACTTCGTTAAGAACATCCAGTCCAAGGTAAACGCGCAGGAAGGAAACACACTGCCTGTATCCGCTTTCAAGGATTACGTAGACGGCTCCACTCCGTCCGGTACATCCGCATACGAGAAGCGCGGTATCGCGGTAGATATCCCGATCTGGGAATCGGACAACTGTATCCAGTGTAACCGCTGTGCATATGTATGTCCGCACGCGGTCATCCGTCCTGTAGCCCTGACAGAGGAAGAGGCTGCAAAGGCTCCGGAGGGACTGAAGACTCTGGATATGATCGGTATGCCCGGCATGAAGTTCACAATGACCGTTTCCGCATATGACTGTACAGGATGCGGTTCCTGTGCAAATGTATGCCCGGGCAAGAAGGGCGAGAAGGCTCTCGTTATGGACAACATGGAAGAGAACGCAGGGGAGCAGGTATACTTCGACTTTGGAAGAGAAATTCCTGTAAAACCGGAAGTCGTTGCAAAATTCAAAGAAAATACAGTGAAAGGTTCTCAGTTCAAACAGCCGCTGCTTGAGTTCTCAGGCGCATGTGCAGGATGTGGCGAGACACCTTACGCAAAACTGATCACACAGCTGTTTGGCGACAGAATGTACATTGCCAACGCTACAGGATGCTCCTCTATCTGGGGCAACTCCTCACCGTCCACCCCTTACACGGTAACACCGGAGGGCAAGGGACCG
Source organism: uncultured Mordavella sp. (assembly GCA_964652805.1). Taxonomy (GTDB): domain Bacteria; phylum Bacillota; class Clostridia; order Lachnospirales; family Lachnospiraceae; genus Claveliimonas. The sequence goes on from CAZZBJ010000067.1 coordinate 4,749, forward strand.
GCATGGGATAACTCCCTGTTTGAGGACAACGCAGAGTTCGGCTATGGTATGCTGCTGGCTCAGAACACCATCAGAGCAGGTCTGAAGACAAAGGTTGCGTCTGTGATGGAGTCTGACAAGGCTTCTGACGAAGTAAAGAATGCATGCAAAGAGTGGCTTGACACATACAGCTGCGGCGCTGCAAACGGAACAGCTACAGACAGCCTTGTAAAAGCGCTGGAAGGATGCGACTGCGAGGTTTGCAAGGACATCGTAAACAACAAAGACTTCCTGGCCAAGAAATCCCAGTGGATATTCGGTGGTGACGGATGGGCTTACGATATCGGATTTGGCGGCGTTGACCATGTGCTCGCAAGCGGCAAGGACATCAACGTAATGGTATTCGATACGGAGGTTTACTCCAACACAGGCGGACAGTCCTCCAAGGCTACAAAGACCGGTGCGGTTGCTCAGTTCGCTGCAGGCGGAAAAGAGACAAAGAAGAAAGATCTTGCCGGCATTGCAATGAGCTACGGCTATGTATATGTTGCCCAGATCGCTATGGGTGCTGATTACAACCAGACTGTAAAGGCAATCTCCGAGGCTGAGGCATATCCGGGACCGTCACTCATCATCGCATACGCTCCGTGTATCAATCACGGTATCAAGAAGGGTATGAGCAAGGCTCAGACGGAAGAAGCGCTGGCTGTAGAGTGCGGATACTGGAACAACTTCCGGTTCAACCCGGCAGCAGAGGGAGCGAAGTTCACTCTGGATAGCAAAGAGCCTAAGATGGAAGGATATCAGGAGTTCCTGAACGGAGAGGTTCGTTACAATTCACTTGTAAAATCCAACCCGGAGAAGGCCAAGGTTCTGTTCGCAAAGAACGAGCAGGAGGCAAAAGACAGATACAACTATCTGAAGAAGCTCGTAACTCTGTACGGAACAGAGGAATAAAAGATTTTCAGGACAAAAGAAGTCCGGAAGATATAAGGGAGGCCCCGCAGGTGCATATGTGCCTGCGGGGCCTCCCGCTTTCATGAGCAGTATTGTCGGCTTTGTCGGCTGAAGGACATTGATATATAAATAACGATTGACTTTCACATCCAAAGATGATAGAAATGTATATATGAATAAGTAAGACTAGATAGAGGCGCGGTGTTCATCAGTACCGCGCGGCCACAGTCCCCGGGAGGACTGCCGCGCAGAAGAAAGGGAAGACCGCCGAAGGGAGCAGAAGAACCCGGAGCTGCCCCTGGGCCGCAGTGAGAATATCCTGCGGACTGTCACAACTGTGGAGCGCTATCATAGTGTTGAATGAGGAGAGGAGACACTGCCGACTGGAGGGGAGAGGCAGTGTATACTGTTAGGAAATGATATGCCATGAATGAGTGCGCCCGGCGCTTGTTCATGGCTTTTTACTATTTATTTTTGTATGAGAGAGGAAGGTGTTTATGAGGAAAGTAAAGAGAAAAATTTTATGGACGCTGCCTGCTGTCATGCTCTTTGTGATCTGCAGCCCGCTGCTGTGCTTTGCGGCTGAGGAGGAGACAGAGTATGTTCCGCAGATGTTTGCCACGCCCTGGTCCCTGCTGCCGCCCCTTGTGGCCATCGTGCTGGCCCTGATCACCAAGGAGGTGTACAGTTCCCTGTTTGTCGGAATTCTGATCGGCGGCATTTTCTATTCGGGATTTACCTTTGAGGGAACCATGACCCATGTTTTCCAGGAAGGCATCATTTCTGTGCTCTCCGACAGCTACAATGTGGGGATCATCGTATTTCTTGTCATCCTTGGCATCATGGTCTGCATGATGAACAAGGTGGGAGGCTCTGCCGCCTTCGGCGAGTGGGCTAAGGGGCACATTAAGACGAGGACAGGCGCTCAGCTTGCCACCATCCTTCTGGGTGTGCTGATCTTTATCGACGATTATTTCAATTGCCTGACAGTGGGAAGCGTCATGCGCCCTGTGACAGACAAGCACAAAATCTCCAGGGCCAAGCTGTCCTACCTGATCGACGCCACGGCTGCCCCGGTGTGCATCATCGCTCCCATCTCCTCCTGGGCCGCAGCTGTGACCGGCTTTGTTCCCGGGGAGGACGGATTTTCAGTGTTCATCCGGGCCATTCCCTACAACTTCTATGCTCTGCTGACCATTGTCATGATGATCGGCATCGCAGTGCTGAAGGTAGATTACGGCCCCATGCGGACCCATGAGCTGAACGCTATCAAGGGGGACATTTACACCACGCCGGACCGGCCCTATGCGGACGCTGAGAAAGAAACCGTGGAGGGCAAGGGAAAGGTCATCGACCTCGTATTTCCCATCATCGTGCTGATCATCTGCTGTATCATCGGCATGATCTACACGGGAGGCTTTTTCTCCGGGACGGATCTTATCACCTCCTTCTCACAGTGCGATGCTTCTGTGGGACTGATGCTGGGAAGCTTCTGCGCCTATGTGATCACCATAGTCTTCTACCTTGTCCGCCGCATCACCAAATTCGACGAGTGCATGAGCTGTGTTCCGGACGGCTTTAAGGCCATGGTGCCGGCCATCCTGATCCTCACGCTTGCCTGGACCCTGAAGGCCATGACAGACAGCCTGGGGGCGGATGTGTTCGTGGCAGACCTGGTGCAGTCCGGCGCCGGCAGCCTGATGAACTTCCTGCCGGCCATCGTCTTCCTCGTGGGATGCTACCTGGCCTTTGCCACAGGAACCTCCTGGGGAACCTTCGGCATCCTGATCCCCATCGTGGTGGCTGTGTTCCAGGGAGAGAATGAGACAATGATGATCATCTCTATCTCCGCCTGCATGGCGGGGGCTGTGTGCGGTGACCATTGCTCGCCTATCTCGGACACCACCATCATGTCCTCGGCGGGGGCCCAGTGCAACCACGTGAACCATGTGACGACCCAGCTCCCCTATGCTGTCACGGTGGCTGCCATATCCTTTGTGGTCTACATCGTGGCGGGATTTGTGCAGACCGCCTGGATCGCCCTGCCGGTGGGCATTGTGATCACGCTGGCTGTGCTGCTGATACTCCGGAACATATACGGCAAAGAAGTGGAAGAATAGAGAAAGGGAAGAACAGAGAAAATGCAGAAGAGACAGACGGACTCCGGAGGGGGCGTGGCTGTCTCTTCTTTGATTTTCAGATTGTCCTGTCCTGCTCGCTGCCCTAAAAGGGATAGGACCTGATGAACGCCATGAAGGACCTGACGGCCGGGATGTCCAGCAGCTCCCGCAGGGTCACGTAGTAGACAGGGCGGGACAGCCGGATCTCCAGCGGCACGATGCAGCAGTCCGGCGTCAGGAGTTTCTCTGCGATGGAGGGGGAGAAAAAGCCCACCGCCAGATTCTGGGAGGCCAGCTGCATGACAATATCGGACTGGCTTGTCTCGCCGATGACATTAGGCGCAATGTGGCGGTCGGAAAACACCTGCTCAATGTCCCTGCGGAAGGCGGATGCCTTTGACGGCATCAGGATGTCCATGCCGTCCAGGTCGCTGATGGACAGCAGCGATCTTCCGGCGAGAGGATGCTCCCTGGACATGACGGCCACGTAATAGTCGTCCATGAGCTTGTGGCAGTCGTATTCCTCCCGGGCGGAGAGAGTGTCTGAGCCGATGACGAAGGCTGCGTTGATCTGCCGGGAGTCCAGCATGGAGAGCAGGGTGTTGCTGCCCTCCACATGGAGCTGGTACCGGATCCCGGGGAAGAGGCGGTGATAGTCCGTGATGACCCTTGGAAGCCGCAGATACCCCGCGATCCAGAGCATACCTATGCGAAGCGTTCCCATCTCCAGAACGCTGTACTTTTTTATGTTCTCTGAGAGCTGCTCCACCTCGTTGAGAATTCTGCGGGCCGCTGAGACGAACTGCTCCCCGGCCTCGGTCAGGGTGACGGATCTGGAGTGGCGCACAAAGAGGGGCACGCCCAGCTCCTTTTCCAGGAGGAGGATCTGCTGGGAAAGAGAGGGCTGGGAGATGAAAAGGGCCTTGGCTGCGGCTGAGAAGCTCTTTTTTTCCGCTGCGGCCAGAACGTAGCGTATCTGTTGGATCTGCATATGGATGACCTCCTGCTATAAATAATCGATGGTATAAGAAAAACCTATAGATATTATAACATATTATTTCTTTACAAATAGCATTGAATTATATATAATAATAGAGTAATTTAACACATCAAAGTAATAAAGCAAAAAAAGGAATGAGAGGAGAAAGAAAATGCAAAACAAGAAAAGTGTAAAAGACACAGCATTTCTGGTACTTGCCCTCGCAGTCATCATCGGTTCCCGATTCATGCCGGCGATGGGCGGACTTTCCAAGGACGCATGGGCTGTACTGGGCGTATTTTTTGGTTCACTGATCATGTGGATCACGATTTCCATCGACTGGCCGAGTATGATCACTTTGCTGGCCCTTGGTCTGCTTCCGTTATTCGGATTTTCGAGCACCTTTGCGGGAGCCTTCGGAAATACCACCGTGGCTTTCCTGCTGTTTACCTTCATGCTGGTATACCCGCTCTCAAAGACAAATTTTGTGCGGCGCTGTACCATCTATTTTATCACAAACAGGATTGCAAGAAAAGGCCCTTGGTATTTTGTCTGCTTCCTGCTTGCGGCCGTGACATTCATGGGACTATTCATTTCTCCGTCCGTACTGTTCGTGGCCTTCATGCCCTTCCTGGAGGACATCTACCAGGTTCTTGGCCTGAAGAAGGGCGGCAAGGCAGGAAATATGATCATGATGGGCTCCGCCTTCTGTATCAGTCTTTCCTCCGGTATGACAGCCATCGGACATGTGTGGCCCACAATGGCTATCGGATACTACACAGCAGCTACAGGAAATGATGTAAACCAGTTCCAGTACATGGCCATGGGTATCCCCACAGGTATCATCCTGATCGTGATCCTGATCTTGATCTTCAAATTTATCTACCGACCGGACGATATCAAGGACATCCGGCCTGAGAGGGCCATGAGCCTGCGCGGTACAGTCCCGGCGGCGGATTTCAAGGAGAAGGTGATCCTGGGCGTTATGGCCCTTACTGTATTCCTCTGGGTGGCTCCCAGTCTCGTGCAGAACGTGCTGCCTGACTTCTATACCACAGTCAACAGCTGGTCCACAGCTATGCCTCCGCTTCTTGGCTGTATCATCCTGTTCGTTGTACGGGCAGATGGCGAGAGCATCATGAACTTCAAGGAGACAGTCAGCAAGGGCGTGCTCTGGGGCAGCGTGCTGATGACAGCCGCGGCCACACAGCTTGGCACCTGCCTGACAAACGAGGATGTAGGAATCAGCGCCTGGCTGACAGGTGCGCTGGAGCCGCTGACAGCAAACCTCCCGGTGATCGGCCTGGTTCTGTTCTTCATGACATGGGCTGTTATTGAGACAAACTTCTCATCCAATATCGTTACCACGACAGTAGTAAGCGCGGTGGCCCTGTCCGTTCTGACCGCTCTGCCGGCCGGGTCTGTCAATGTGGGAGCTGTCGTCTGCATGGTTGGATTTGCGGCTGCGATCTGCAACATGACACCGGCAGGACAGAGTACGGTCAACACCGTTGCCATTGGTTCCGGATGGACGGATACAAAGTCCATGTTCGTATGGGGCGCGCTGTTTGCCGTTGCGGGTATCCTGGTACTCAGCTTTATCGCTTACCCGCTGGGATCGCTGTTCATCTCATAGATGCGGATGACACAGATGACAGTTTTTTGGTCTATTGTGTGAGAGGAGAAATGACACGTGGGAAGAAAATATCAATATGATGTTGTTGTGGCGGGCGGAGGCACGGCCGGTGTGGCCGCTGCCGCCGGTGCGGCCATGACAGGGGCGAAGACACTGCTCATCGAAAGAAATCCTTACCTGGGAGGGGAGGCCACCCACTCCGGCGTGGCCGCCTTCTGCGGATTTTTCACCTGCGGGGGCAACCCTGTGCGGGTTGTGGAGGGGGTGGGGGAGCTGATCCTGAAGGAGATGAAGACCCTTGGCGAGTCCTCTTGGAACTATGTGGTGTCTGCCACTGGAAATAAAAATATCAATTTTCACCCGGAGTATCTGAAATGCGCCATGGACAATGTGCTGGAGAAGACCGGCGTTACCTGCCTTTTCCACACAAGGATCACAGGCGTCCGCACAGAGGGGCGGACCGTGACAGCCCTTGAGTGCGCGGACGATGAGGGCGGCTTTCTGGTGGAGGCAAAGGCCTTTGCGGACACCACCGGAGACGCCAATGTAGTGCATCTGGCGGGCGCCCCGACTCTCTGGGGAGATGAGAACGGAAACGTGCAGGCGGCCACCCTTCCCTTCCGGCTGAGCGGTGTGGACACATCCTGTGACCTGACGCCCCAGGCCGTTGAGAAGGCCGTCATCCGGGCAAAGGAGGAGGGAATTCCCCACCTGACAAAGGAGAAAGGCTTCATCCTGAAACGGGAGGGCTCTGACCAGGTGGCGGTCCTTCTGCCAAGCACGATCCCTGCAGGCATGGACTGCCAGGAGCTGACCAGAATGGAGCTGGATACGAGGAGACAGGTGCTCTACTATGTGGAGGCCTTTAAGAAATATCTCCACGGCATGGAAAACTGTGAACTGACAGTCATCGGCCCGGCCATTGGCTTCCGCGAGACGAGGCGGATGAAGGGCAAGGAGATCATCACCGCAGAGGACGTGCTGGGAAGGAGAAAACGGTCCGACGGCGTGGCCAGAGCCGGCTGGAAGCCGGAGATCCACATGGACGCCAACAAGATGGGAACCTACATCGAGGTATCCGAGGGGAGCTGGTTTGACGTGCCCTTAGGAGCGCTCCAGTGCGAGAGCCTGGACAATCTCTGCGGCGCCGGCAGGATGGTGTCCTCTGAGCAGACAGCCCATGCGGCGGTCCGTGTCATGGGGACCTGCTTTGCCACGGGACACGCGGCGGGCGTGGCGGCGGCCTGCCAGGCGCTCCGGGGAGTGGGGGAAGCAGACGCTGTCCGGGCGGAGCTTAAGAAGCAGGGAGCCCTGCTGTAGCACGGCCGTAAGGAATGATGAAATTTTATAAAAAAGACAGAGAAGGAGACAGATCATGACACTTGAGGAAGCACGCACAGATATTGACGCTGTGGACACACAGATGAAACCTTTATTTTTAAAGAGAATGGAATGTGCCAGGAAAGTGGCCGAGGTGAAGGCCGAGACAGGGGGCGATGTGTTCGTCCTGGAGAGAGAGCTTTCCATTATCGAGAAGAGGGCAGGAGACGTGGACCAGGAGGTCTATGACGAGTATGTCACATTCCTGCGCCATCTTATGAGCGTTAGCAGAAGATACCAGTACGGCAAGCTGACAGCCATGCAGGACACGGTAGTGGACGGTGCGGCGCAGGCAGCAGGCGTGGATAAGAATGTGGCCCACACACAGGTGGAAATCTCCTTTACCTGCCCCTCTGCCACAAGCGATCTCAATCTCTTTATCAACATGACAAAGCTGAACAAGATCACCATAGACAGCATGAACCTGATGACAGAGGACTGCGTCCAGAGGGTCACCATGACGCTGGACGGCAATCTGAAGGAGAGCAATATGCGCCGTCTCCTCTGCCAGATCGGCAAAGAGGCAGACGACTTTAAGATCCTGGCAGTAAAATAGTAACTGCCAGTGTGAAAAAACGTGCGAACACAACAGGAACCCGGCGGGGCTGCGGGCAGCTCTTCCGGGTTCCTGTTGCATTTCCGGTACAGGGACAACTGGGGATGCGGAAAAAGATTTTTAGAGGATTTTTTCAAAGGCGATCCTTGCATCCCCGTCCTCGGCCCCGCCCTTCAGGTAAATGATGCCGCAGCGAACAAAGCCGGATTTCTCCAGGGCCCGCTGCATGGGTAGGTTGCCCTCGTGGGTGTCGATGCGGATGCTCTCCATGCCCCTCTCCCGGGCCAGGGCAGCGGCTTTCTTAAAGAGCCTGCCTGCATACCCTTTTCCCCGCAGGGCGGCGCTTACAGCCATGCGGTGGATGGCGGCGTAGGCGGGGGCCGCATCGCCTTTATGTTCGGTCAGCCACTGTCCGCCGTAAATATTCCTGTAGGATGGCTCCTCCGTGAAGGTGAGGGCGCACACAGCGGCGATACGCCCCTCCTCCTCCAACACATAGCCAAGGCCTGTGACTGTGTCGGAGAGGAAGATCTGCCGGTCCGGGTAGCCCTTCTGCCACTGATCCAGCCCCTGGGACCTGAGAAAGGCGCGGGCCCGCTCTGTAATCTCCATGATCTCTTCTATATCCTCCGGGGCGGAATGTCTGAATGTGGTCATCTGTGTATCCTCCGATCTGTTTTTTTGCAGTATGTATTGACTATAGCACATCCTGGGATTTTTTTCATCTCATCAGATTGGTAAAAAGAGATGATCGGCTTTCTTATTTGCGGGAAAACTGCTATAATGTATGTTCAGATAAAAAGAGATCAAGAAAGGAACGGGATAAATAGTATGGAGATAAACAACTGCAAAGCCTATGAGCTGATCCGCCGGGAGGAGCTGGACGGGATCAAATCCACAGGTTACCTTTTAAGACACAAAAAGAACGGCGCCAGAGTGGTTCTTATTGAAAATGACGACGACAACAAGGTGTTCAGCATCGCCTTTCGGACGCCCCCCGCAGACAGCACCGGAGTGCCCCATATTATGGAGCACTCGGTCCTTTGCGGGTCAAAGCATTTCCCGGCCAAGGATCCCTTTGTGGAACTGGTAAAGGGCTCCCTGAACACATTTTTAAATGCCATGACCTACCCGGATAAGACGGTTTATCCGGTGGCCAGCTGCA
>CAZZBJ010000068.1:0-12631 GCA_964652805.1 uncultured Mordavella sp.
CAACGACATCACCAGCGTGCTGACCGAATTCCAGAACTCCATCGCCTCCGCCGCCCGTGTATTTGAGTTCATTGACGAGCCGGCCGCGCCGGCGGAACCTGCGGACGCGATCGTCCTGACAGAGCCGGAGGGGCGCATCCTCCTGCAGGATGTGGACTTCTCCTACACGCCAAAGGTGCCTCTCATTCAGGGGCTGAACCTGTCTGTAGAGCCGGGGCAGCGGATCGCCATCGTGGGGCCCACAGGCTGCGGCAAGACCACCCTCATCAACCTGCTCATGCGGTTCTACGATGTGCAAAAGGGCTCCATCCAGGTGGACGGCCACGACATACGTCAGATCACCCGCCACTCCCTGCGCACCAGCTACGGCATGGTCCTCCAGGAGACCTGGCTGAAATCCGCCTCCATCCGGGACAACATCGCCTACGGCCGACCTAACGCCACAGAGGAGGAGATCATAGAGGCGGCCAAAAAGGCCCACGCCCACAGCTTTATCATGCGCATGCCGGAGGGGTATGACACCATCCTCTCCGAGGGCGGCGGCAACCTGTCCCAGGGACAGAAGCAGCTCCTGTGCATTGCCAGGATCATGCTCTGTCTGCCCCCCATGCTGATTCTGGACGAGGCCACCTCCTCCATCGACACCATGACAGAGATCCGCATCCAGCGGGCCTTTGAAACGCTGATGAAAGGGCGCACCAGCTTTGTGGCGGCCCACCGCCTCTCCACCATCCAGACAGCGGACAGAATCCTCGTCATGAACCAGGGGCATATCATCGAGCAGGGGACGCACCAGGAGCTCCTGGCAAAGAAGGGCTTCTACGCAAACCTGTACTACAGCCAGTTCGCAGCGGACAGCCAGACCATTCCAGCAGACTTCCTGCGATGACTTGTCAATTTTTTCTTGACAGGCCTGCCAAAATATACTATAATATCTTTTGCTGTGAGAGATACGCAGCAATGTGGGCATAGCTCAGCTGGATAGAGCGTCTGGCTACGGACCAGAAGGTCGGGGGTTCGAATCCTCTTGCCCACGCTGATAAGACAGGTTCCAAAGCGGAGCCTGTTTTTTTATTTCCGTCGGGTGTTCTCCATCAGAAAACCTTCATTTTCATTTCACATTTATTTAATATCACAGTCACATTTTCATCACATTTTTCCGGTATAGTAATAATCGAACAAAGGAAAGAAACCTTTATTCAATTTTCTTTTTCATAATTTCCCCCTCCGGCCAGAGTGTTTTACTCTGGTCTTTTTATGCCCTTTTTTGTTTATGGCCTTTTTGTTTGACTTGCCCGTATCCACGGGTATACAATAGAGTAGATCGACGCAAAGGTCATGACACATCAAAGGAAAAAGGACTGAAAAAAATGACAAAAAAAATAGCCGTTATCAACGACCTTTCCGGATTTGGGCGCTGCTCTCTTACAGCCTCCATTTCCGTCCTCTCTGTCATGGGAGTGCAGCCCTGTCCCCTGCCCACAGCCATCTTAAGCGGGCAGACCGGGTATCCCCACTACTACTTTGACAGCTATACAGACAAAATGCCTCTCATCCGCTCCGAGTGGGAGAAGATGGGCGTCCGCTTCGACGGCATCTGCACCGGCTTTCTGGCAGACGAAAGGCAGGTAAAGCAGATTCAGATGTTCTTGGACAGCTTCCTGACGGAAGGCACCTTTCTCCTGGTAGATCCGGTCCTGGGCGGGGACGGCAAGCCCCACGGCCTGTTCACGGAAGAGCTCCTGAAGAAGATGAAGGAGTTGTGCAAAAGGGCGGACATCATCACCCCCAACCTGACTGAGTTGTGCCTCCTTGCAGGAGCCGACTATGAGGAGCTTGGCTCTGTCAAAAACATTTCCCTCCTCATGGAGGTGATCAGCGAGCTGGCCCGCTCCCTTCTCCACGGGAGACTCCGGGAGGTGCTCATCACAGGCATCCGCTACACGGACGGGGACGGCGTCCCCATGATGGGCAACCTGGATGTGACTGCCGACAGGCACACCCTGATCCCCTTCCCCTGCATCGGGGGCAGCTACTCCGGCACCGGAGACCTGTTCGCCGCCTGCATTGCGGCCGGCATGGCAAGAGGGGACACCGTGGAGGATACAGTGCGGCTGGCCGGGGAGTTCATCAGCCTGGCCATGGCCGACTCCATAAAAGAACAGGTACCTCGCAATGACGGCGTCAATTACGAAAAGTACCTGTCCATGCTGGCTCCTAGCGGAACCCTCTGTAGCGGTTCAGACACGCATAGATCTCCTGCTTCCTCGTCATAGCGAGGGAGGAGGGGATGTATGTCCCCTTCACCAGGCAGGAAAGTCCCCTGCTCTCTATCTCTCTCCAGATTTTCTCTGCCAGCTCCTCAAGGCTGGCGTTCTTTTTCGTCTCCATCTCCTCGATGACAGTTTTCAGCACATAGCTGAGCGTGGTGGTCTGCTCGCTGTCCATGATCTGCTCCACATACTTGAGCTCCACCGTGTCCTTTCCAATGGAGAAGCTGTCCTTCCCATACTGCTTGACCTTGATCTGGCCGTGCTTTTTGTCGATCTTTCCGAGGCGGGGACGGCGGGACATGACGCCCCAGCCGGCGATCCCCTCGGACTCCTTCCGGTGGGCTGTCACAAAGTCCATCTCCTCCTTATTCCGGCTGCAGATCTCCTTCACATGGTCTGTGATGTCGTATGCCCGGTAGGTATCCATCTGGATGATCTTGTCCGCGATGTAGAAGTAAGCTCCCGAGCTGCCCGCCACAAGGATAACGGAGATATCCTTCTCCGCGTAGAGCCTTCCGGCCTGCTCGATAAAGGGAGTGATGGGCTCCTGCTCCCTGGCGATGACGGACTGCATAAGGGCGTCCCGCACCATAAAGTTTGTGGCTGAGGTGTCCTCGTCGATGAGAAGCACGCCCGCTCCCGCCTCTACAGCCTCCACCACATTGGCCGCCTGGGAGGTGGAACCGCTGGCGTCCTCTGTAGAGAAGTCCACCGTGTCCTTCCCGTTGGGGAGATGATTGATAAAAGGCGAGATGTCCACATGGGCCACAGCCCTTCCGTCCTCCGCCCGGATCTTCATGGCCGTATCGTCTGTGATGACATACTCTCTTCCGTCCCCCCTGATATGATTGTACACGCCCAGCTCCAGCGCCTTCAGGAGAGTGGATTTGCCGTGGTAGCCGCCGCCCACGATGAGGGTGATACCCTTTGGCACCGCCATCCCCTTCAGCGCCCCCTTATGGGGAAGGGAAAGCTCCACTTCCATGCTCTTCGGGCTTTCAAACACCACGGCACCCTTCATAGGCTTGTCCGAGACGCCGCTCTGCCGGGGCAGGACAGCGCCGTTGGCCACAAAGGCCGCCAGGCCTCTCTTTTTTAACTCCTCCCGGATAAAAGTCTGATCCTCCGCCAGGTCCGCCGCCTCCCGGAGCACTTTCGGGTTCAGATTTTTGTAATACAGGGCCCTCTTCACGCACTGGGGCACATAGTCAAACAGGATCTTCTTCAGCTCCGGTGCATTGATGGTCCGCCCGTTTGCCGGAAATCCTACCTCAAAGCGCACCAGGATCCGCTTTCCGTTCATCTCCAGAGCCGTCCGCTCCAGCACTTCCTGGCCGCAGCGGCTGATGCTGATAAGGCCGCTCTTGCCGGAGCCCTTTGCCTGAAACATGTACTCGCCGATCTGCCGGGAGAACTCCCTGGTAAGATGGTCCTGCAGGGCAATTCTCTTGTCCTTCCTGTCAAAGAGCGCCTCCGGGAAGGCCGCCGTCTTCTGGGACACCTCCACGCTCACCTTGGAGGGGGCCGCAAAGGGATCTCCCTGCACGTGGTCGATGTGGAGGATAAAGCCGGGGAACTGCCAGCTCCCGGCCAGGCTCTTATAGGACGGATAACTCTTCCTGTGTATGCTCATAAGCTGCTGTTCCAGCTGCACCGATGTGTTCATATTCTGCTTTGCTCCTTTTCATCTATTTCTCTTTCTGCTCCCGGAATACAAAGGTTCCGGTCTTCTCATCCATGGCGTCCACAATGGCCAGAGATTCCAGCTGATAGCCCAGATTTCTTATCATGCTGCCGCCGGCCTGGAACCCCTTCTCGATGACAATGCCGATGCCCTCCACGGTGGCTCCCGCCGCCTGGACGATCCGGATCAGCCCCTGGAGCGCGCAGCCGTTGGCCAGGAAATCATCGATGATCAGCACGCAGTCCTCCCTGCTCAGGAATTTTTTGGACACAATAACCTGGTTCCTGCAGCGGTGGGTGAAGGACTCCACTTCAACCACATACATCTCTCCTTCCAGGTTAATGCTCTGGGTTTTCTTGGCAAACACCACGGGTACCTTGAAATGCTGGGCCACCACGCAGGCGATGCCGATGCCGGAGGCCTCGATGGTGAGGATCTTGTTGATGGGCCTCCCCTCAAATCTCCTCTTGAACTCGGCCCCGATCTGGTCAAACAGCTCAATGTCCATCTGATGATTTAAGAAGCTGTCCACCTTCAGCACGTTTCCTTCTCTGATAATCCCATCTTTTACAATGCGTTCCTCTAAAAAATTCATACCAAATTCCTCTTTGTTTTTGATTTTACTATCTATTATAGGAGAAAACGGCATAGTTGACAATCACTGTTTTTTCATTCTATACTTTATCTGTCGCCGCAGGAACGGACGCCTGCCTTTTTTCAGGGCCTTCGACGCCCTTGCTCCTGTACTTTGGCCCGACAACTTCAGCATGACAGGAGAATACATATGGAAAAGATCACGACTGTTTTATTTGACCTGGACGGAACCCTGCTCCCCATGGACCAGGATCTGTTTGTAAAAACATACTTTAAAAAGCTGGCTGAGAAGATGGCCCCCAGAGGCTACGACCCGGAGGGACTCATCAAGGCCGTATGGGGCGGCACCGCCGCCATGGTACAGAACGATGGCAAAGCCACCAACGAGGAGGTGTTTTGGGACTTCTTCAGCGGCGTCTACGGCCAGGAGGCCTTAAAGGATATCCCCGCCTTCCAGGAATTTTACGAGGTAGAGTTCCAGGAGGCCAGGCAGGTGTGCGGCCACGATCCGCTGGCTGCCCGCTCTGTAGCTCTCTGCCGGGAGTTGGGACTTCGCAGGATCCTGGCCACCAATCCCCTCTTCCCCTCCATCGCCACAGAGAGTCGGATGAAGTGGGCCGGCGTCTCACCAAAGGACTTCGAGTACTACACTACCTATGAGAATTCCGTCCACTGTAAGCCCAACCCGGACTACTACAGGGACATCCTCTCCCACTGCGGCCTGCGCCCCCAGGAATGCCTGATGGTGGGAAACGATGCGGCAGAGGACATGATCGCAGAGACTCTGGGGATGAAAGTCTTCCTCCTTACGGACTGCCTCATCAACAAGGAAGAAAAAGATCTGTCCGGCTATCCCCGGGGAGGCTTCAAGGATCTGATCGCCTGTCTGGAGAAACTGAAATGATCGACAAAATGCCCGATTTTCCCGGGCATTTTTTATTATTAACAAATCATTCAAAAATTTTACAATCTATTTGCCGAAAAATAGTGGCTTTTCACATTAAAAGTGCTATAATAAATTTCAAATCGTTATATTTTCAACACAGGAATGGAGGAAAGATCAAATGGACAATCAATTGGCACTACTGACACTCTGCGGGTCGATCATTGCTCTTCTTTTTGTGGCGAGCCGGGCGAAAAGAGTCCTTGGCTTCCCTGAGGGCACTGACCGGATGAAAAAGATCTCCGCATCCATCCACAACGGGGCAATGGCCTACTTAAGACGCCAGTACAAGATCTTGGTGGGCTTTTTTGTGGTCATGTTCGTCATCCTCTTTGTCATGGCAGCTCTGGGACTTCTGACATGGTTTGTTCCCTTTGCTTTTGTAACGGGAGGATTTTTTTCCGGCCTCTCAGGCTTTGTAGGCATGCAGATTGCCACCAGGGCCAACGCCCGGACGGCAGCCGCCTGCCAGAGCAGCCTGAACAAGGGACTGAACGTGGCGTTCTCAGCCGGGTCTGTCATGGGCTTCACTGTAGTGGGACTGGGACTTCTGGATATCTCCATCTGGTATCTTCTGCTCCGCCTCGTCTTCCATCTTCCCCTGGAAGATCTTACAAGCACTATGCTCACCTTCGGAATGGGAGCCTCTTCCATGGCTCTGTTCGCCCGTGTGGGCGGCGGCATCTACACCAAGGCGGCCGATGTGGGCGCTGACCTGGTAGGAAAGGTGGAGGCCGGCATCCCGGAGGACGACCCAAGAAACCCGGCAGTTATCGCAGACAACGTAGGCGACAATGTGGGCGACGTGGCCGGCATGGGCGCCGACCTCTACGAGTCCTACGTGGGCTCCATCCTCTCCGCCTGCTCTCTGGGTGTCATCGCCTTTGACAAGGTGGCCTCTGTAGACAACGTCAACGCTGTGGTGATCCCCATGGTTCTGGCCGCTGTGGGCGTGCTGGCATCCATCATCGGCTCCCTGCTGGTAAAGACAGGGGAAAGCACAGACCAGAGTACCCTTCTTAAAGCTCTCCGCCGGGGGACCAACACAAGCGCCCTGATCATTGCGGTCATCGCCTTTCCGCTAGTGTGGCTGATCCTTGGAAGCGACTTCATCGGCGTGTACTTCGCCATCCTGGGCGGACTGCTGGCAGGCGTGCTGATCGGCTTCTTTACCGAGTACTTTACATCGGATACATACAAACCGACCCAGAACCTGGCAGACAAATCCGAGACCGGCTCCGCCACTATCATCATCGGCGGTCTGAGCCTTGGCATGCTCTCTACCGCGGTTCCCATCATCATCATTGCCGTGTGCGTCATGGCGGCCTACGCCTTCTCCGGCGGCTTTATCGAGTCCACGAGAGGCCTCTACGGCATCGCCCTGGCAGCTGTGGGCATGCTCTCTACGCTGGGCATCACACTGGCCACAGATGCCTACGGCCCCATCGCTGACAACGCCGGAGGCATTGCTGAGATGGCTGGTCTGGAAGAGACCGTGCGCCAGCGCACCGACGCCCTGGACTCCCTGGGCAACACAACAGCTGCCACAGGAAAAGGCTTCGCCATCGGAAGCGCGGCCCTCACCGCCCTGGCTCTTATCGCCTCCTATGTGGAGAAGGTGCAGGAGGTAGGCGGCAGCGACATCGTGCTGGACATGAGCGTCATGAACCCCACCGTTCTTGTGGGCATCTTCATCGGCGCCTGCCTGCCCTTCGTCTTCGCTGCTCTCACTATGTCCTCTGTCGGCCGCGCAGCACAGAGCATCGTCGTTGAGGTTCGCCGCCAGTTTAAGGAAATCAAGGGCCTGATGGAGGGGAAAACTGACGCGGACTACGAGACATGCGTGGACATCTGCACAAAAGCCAGCCTTCACGAGATGATCCTCCCCACTTTGCTGGCCATCGTGACCCCTGTGGTGACAGGACTGCTCCTTGGCTACAACGGCGTCATTGGCCTTCTCACAGGCTCCACAGCCACCGGCTTCCTGATGGCCATCTTCATGGCCAACGCAGGCGGCGCCTGGGACAATGCCAAGAAATACATCGAGAGCGGGCAGCACGGCGGCAAGGGAAGCGAGCAGCATAAGGCCGCTGTAGTGGGCGACACAGTGGGCGATCCCTTCAAGGATACGTCAGGACCTTCTATCAACATCCTCATCAAGCTGCTGTCCATGGTCTCCATCGTGTTTGCGGCGCTTGTTGTAAACTATCACATATTCTGACAGAGACGAAAAAAAGGCCGGGCAGAAATGCTCGGTCTTTTCATGTTTCCTTCTCTTTTCTATTGTCTGTACCATCTTCTCTTTCTCTCTAATATCTCCAGGAGCCGCCGCTGGCAGTGGCTGGTATCAGGAGGAGGGCAGGAAGCCTGTGAAAGACGAGACATACGCCAAACCAAGCCAGACTGAAATTAACTTGGTGATTGCCTTACAGCGGGATTTATCTTATACTTAACTGTGTTGAAAAAATATCGGAAACCACAGTTGAAAGGAGACTACTCATATGAATTTTATATATCCCGCTGTCTTCCGCAAAAGGGAGGACGGAACGTACCATGCGACCTTCCCGGACCTGGAGTGCTGCGAGGCTGTCGGCGACACCCTGGACGATGCCATCGACAACGCCAACGAAGCGGCCCGCAATTGGATTTCCGTGGAGCTGGAGGAAGAGGAGCCGGACATGCCCTGCGTCTCCGATCCGGAGGACGTCCCTGTCAGGGAGGGCGATATCGTCCGCAACATCTCTGTCAATATCCGCTTCTACGAAGGCTGGGACGAGTAGCGCCGGCCTTTGAGGCCGCGTCCATCACTTCATCGCTGTAGTCTGACCTAGCCCTGGGCCGCAAAGTTTCCCGTGTACAACTGATAGTATTTTCCTTTCTTCTCGATCAGCTCGTCATGGGTTCCTCGCTCGATGATGCGCCCCTGCTCCATGACCATGATGCAGTCCGAGTTCTTGACCGTGGAAAGCCTGTGGGCGATGACAAAGGTGGTCCGCCCCTTCATCAGGGCATCCATGCCGGCCTGTACCAGCTTCTCGGTGCGGGTGTCGATGGAGGAGGTGGCCTCATCCAAGATCAGCGCCGGCGGGTCTGCCACAGCCGCCCGGGCGATGGCCAGAAGCTGTCTCTGGCCCTGGCTCAGATTGGAGCCGTCACCGGTAAGCATGGTGTCATAGCCGTCCGGCAGACGCCGGATAAATCCGTCCGCATTGGCCATCCTGGCTGCCCGGATACACTCTTCGTCCGTGGCGTCCAGCTTTCCGTAGCGGATGTTGTCCATGACTGTCCCGGTGAACAGGTGGGTGTCCTGGAGCACCATGCCCAGTGACCGGCGCAGGTCCGGCTTCTTGATCTTGTTGATGTTGATGCCGTCGTAGCGAATCTTTCCGTCCGCAATGTCGTAGAACCGGTTGATCAGGTTGGTGATCGTCGTCTTGCCGGCTCCCGTGGCGCCGACGAAGGCGATCTTCTGTCCCGGCTTCGCATAGAGGCTGATGTTGTGGAGAACGATCTTCTCGTCTGTGTAGCCGAAATCCACATCGTCAAACACAACGCCGCCCTCCTGCCTTGTGTAGGTGACTGTACCATCCGCCTTGTGGGGGTGCTTCCACGCCCACAGGTTGGTGCGCACATCGGACTCTGTGAGCTGCCCGTTCTCGTCCTCTTTGGCGTTGACCAGCTCCACATAGCCCTCGTCCATCTCCGGCTCCTGCTCCATCAGGTCAAAGACACGCTGCGCGCCGGCCGCGGCGTTGACAACAAAGTTGAGCTGCTGACTCACTTGGGTGATGGGGTTCGTAAAGCTCTTGTTCAGTCCCACGAAGGTGACCACTGTTCCGATGGTAACGCCGGCCAGACCGTTGATGCCCAGGATGGCGCCCACGATGGCAACCAGAGCGTAGCTGATCCAGCCGATATTGGCGTTCACAGGCATCAGCAGGTTGGCGTACCGGTTGGCCTTGTTGGCGCTGTTCCGAAGCCTCTCATTGACTTTGTGGAAATCCTCCATGGCCGCCTGCTCATGGCAGAACACCTTGACTACCTTCTGGCCGTCCAGCATCTCCTCGATGAAGCCGTCTACAGCTCCCAGGTCGATCTGCTGGTGAACATAGTATTTTTTGGACAGCTGTGAGAATTTGGATGTCACAAAAAGCATGACCGCGGCCGTGAGTATGGAGATCACGGTCAGAGCCGGGTTCAGCACGATCATGGTGATCAGGGTGGCCGCCATGGTGATCACGGAGTTGATAATCTGGGGAACGCTCTGGCTGAGCATCTGCCGCAAAGTGTCCACATCGTTTGTGTACACGGACATGATATCGCCGTGGGCATGAGTGTCAAAATACTTGATGGGCAGGGACTCCATTCTGCGGAACAGGTCATCCCTCAGATGGAGCATAGTGCCCTGGCTCACATTGACCATGATGCGGTTGTAGGCAAAGGCCGTGATCACGCCTCCTGCCATGATGCAGGCCAGGCGGAACAGGTCAGAGGCCAGACCGCTGAAATCGTTCGTCCCGTTCTGCAGCATGGGCATGATGTAGTCGTCCACCAGCGTCTGGGGGAATGTGGCCCCCACTACTGTCGCGATGGCAGTGAGCAGAATACAAACAATGACGATGAAAAACGGGATTTTATAGTAACGGAGCATGTACCGGATGACCCTGCCGATCAGCTTTGTCGCTCTGGCTGACCTGACCTGGGACTGCTGCTCGTTCTTTTTCTCATTCATAGACATAGATCCTCTTTCTCCTTTCTGATTTACGCCGGCTGGTCGAAGTCGCCGCCGCTCTCCATCTGAGAACTGTAGATCTCCTGGTAGATGGCGTTGTTCTTCAGCAGATTTTCATGGGTGTCAAAGGCATTGATCCTGCCCTCGTCCAGCACAAGGATCCTGTCAGCGGACTGGACGCTGGAAATCCTCTGGGCGATGATGATCTTTGTGGTGCCCGGTATCTTCCTGGCAAATGCCTCCCGGATGCTGGCGTCAGTGGCTGTGTCCACGGCGCTTGTGGAGTCGTCCAGAATCAGCACCTTGGGCTTCTTCAGGAGAGCCCTGGCGATACACAGCCTCTGCTTCTGTCCGCCGGACACATTGGAGCCGCCCCGCTCGATCTTTGTCTGGTATCCTCTTGGCATCCTGTCGATGAACTCGTCCGCGCAAGCCGCCTTGCATGCCTGGACGCACTCCTCCTCGGTTGCTTCCGGATTGCCCCAGCGCAGATTGTCCAGGATGCTGCCAGAGAACAGTGTGTTCTTCTGAAGCACGACAGACACCTGGTTTCTCAGGATCTCTGTGTCGTACTGGCGGACGTCCACGCCGCCCACGCAGACAGAGCCTTCATCCACGTCGTAGAGACGGCAGATCAGGTTCACCAGGCTGCTCTTGCCGGAGCCGGTGCCGCCGATGACGCCCACCGTTTCGCCGCTCTTGATGTGAAGGTCAATATCCGAGAGAGCGTTCTTGCCGCTTCCGTGCTTGTAGGAGAAATTCACGTGGTTGAAATCAATGCGCCCGTCTTCCACTTCCATGACGGGATCCTCCGGATCGTGCAGGTCCGCCTTCTCGTCCAGCACTTCGCTGATACGGCGGATACTGGCTATGGACATACTGATCATGACCACTACCATGGAGAGCATCATAAGGCTCATGAGGAGCGCCATGATATAGCTGAACAGGCTGGTCAGATCTCCGGTTGTCATGGAGCCGCCTACGATAAATCTGGCTCCGAACCAGGACACGGAGATGATGCAGAAGTAAACCGCCACCATCATGGCCGGGTTGTTGAAGGCCAGGAGCCCCTCCGCCTTGATGGACAGATCGCAGAGCATCTTTGATGCCTTGGAAAATTTCATATTCTCGTAATCCTCGCGAACAAACGCCTTCACGATGCGGATGGCAGTCACATTTTCCTGGACGCTAGCGTTCAAGTCATCGTACCGTCTGAACACCTGCCTGAATATCTTAAGAGTGACTACCATGATAGAACCGATGACCACCAGAAGGAAGACCACCGCAATCAGGAACATGGCGCTTAAGGCAGGGCTGATGATCAGGCACATGGCAAAGCTGAAGATCAGGTTCAGGGGCGCCCGGACAGCCACACGGATCACCATCATGTAGGCGTTCTGCACATTGGTGATGTCTGTGGTCATACGGGTTACAAGCCCCGGCACGCTGAATTTGTCGATATTTGAAAATGAAAATGTCTGGATATTGGCGTAGATCGCCTCACGCAGATTGGCCGACAGCCCTGAGGAGGCGCTGGCCGCGTTCTTTCCGGCCATGGCGCCGAAAAACAGACCCAGAAATGCCATCAGGACCATCAGGCCGCCGTAGCGGTAAACGACGCCAAGATTGCCGGCCTCCAGACCTCTGTCTATAATAATGGCAGTGACAAAGGGCATCAGGATTTCCATGATAACTTCAAGAGAGGTGAGGCCTATACATAGAAATGTGTCCCTCTTATACTGTCCCAGCTGCTGTAATACTTTTCTCACTGTAAGTTAACCTCCTGTCTTTTTTCGATTGGCTGCGTTCCATTTCCGTCAGATGCACCAGAAGCTTCCGCTCCAGCTTCCACAGCTGCGCCTTCTCCCCCTGATCCAGCACGCTGCAGATCTCGCTCTCCATCTCGTTGGCCCTCTGAAGGAGCTTAGTGCCTTCTGCCATGAGCTCTTCTGTGGGAAGGATCTTTTTCTTTCGGATGTCAGTCGGATCTTCCTGGAAGAGAATGTAACCTGACCTTCTCATCTTCTTGAGCAGCGTGGAGAGCGTCGACTTGGATGATCCGATCTCGCGGCATAGCTCCGTGAGGTAGGTGCCCTCCGGGTGATGCCGCAGGATGTAGACCATAAAGTACGCCTGCACTCCGCTCATCTTAGGACTGCCCAGATGAGCGTCCAGCTGCGATGTCAGATCCAGACCGATCTTCTTCATCATAAAGAGCAGCTCTTCTGTTCTGAACTCTTCTGTCATCTTCAATTAACACCTCCTGTATGTTTCCGGATGGAACTGTTCTGGTAAAAACAGTTCACAGCCTTATCTTTTTCCATACAAGATTTTATCTCTGAATACTGGAAATGTGAAATTCAAAAATGTTATAATCTATAAAAGAATTTTATTGTAAAAGAAAG
>CAZZBJ010000069.1:0-12111 GCA_964652805.1 uncultured Mordavella sp.
CAGATTTAAAAGTACTGGAACGCACTCTGCCCGTGGCTCCCTTGAAGATCGCAGCTCTCGAAAGCTGCACGGAGCTGGGAAAAAAGGTAAATGACTATATCGTACAATTTCGGAAGGACATCTCAAAGGAGGCCCTCCGCTCTCCTGTCTTTTCTTCCTATCAGATGGACAACTATCTCATCGAGTGCCACTGTCCCCGCTTCGGAAGCGGCGAGGCCAAGGGCCTTATCAAAGAGACCGTCCGGGGCAAGGATCTCTTTGTGATGGTGGACGTGTGCAACTACAGCCTGACCTACCCTGTAAACGGCCACTTAAACCACATGTCTCCGGACGATCACTACCAGGATCTGAAGCGCATCATCTCCGCGGCCAACGGAAAGGCCCACAGGGTCAATGTGCTGATGCCCTTCTTATATGAAAGCCGTCAGCACAAGCGCACAAAGCGTGAGTCCCTGGACTGTGCCATGGCCCTGCAGGAACTGGCAGACATGGGCGTGTCCAACATCATGACCTTTGACGCCCACGACCCCAGAGTGCAGAACGCCACTCCACTCATCGGCTTTGACAATTTCAATCCGCCCTACCAGTTCATGAAGGCGCTGCTCCGTGCGGAACCTGAACTGAAGGTGGACAAGGAGCGCCTGATGATCGTCAGCCCGGACGAGGGAGCCATGCACAGGGCTGTCTACTTCTCCAACGTGCTCGGCGTGGAGATGGGCATGTTCTACAAGCGACGGGATTACTCCATCATCGTAAACGGCAAAAATCCCATTGTGGCCCACGAATTCCTTGGCTCCGACGTCAGGGGCAAGGACCTCATCGTCGTGGACGACATGATCTCCTCCGGCGAGAGCATGCTGGACGTGGCAAAGCAGCTGAAAGACAGAGGAGCCGCCAGAGTTTTCGTCTGCACCACCTTCGGACTTTTCACCAACGGCATGGAAATCTTCGATGACTACTACAGCAAGGGCTACATCGACCGCCTGATCACCACCAACCTGACCTATCTGCCGCCTGAGACGCTGAACAAGCCGTATTTCACCGTGGCAGACATGAGCAAGTTCATTGCTCTCATCATCGACTCCATGAACCACGATATCTCCATCGGAGCTGTCCTGGATCCCACAAAGAAAATCCATGCGCTGATGGAAAAGCATAAAAAGAAGCTGGCCGAAAAAATTCAAATGCACTGACCGGCAAAAAAGCTCCCGGACCGTGAACAGAGCCTGTTCGCATCCGGGAGCTTTCATTCACTTCATGCACTTTTGCTTCTTTGCCGCGCCAAGTCTTTCCCGCACAGCCCCGCAGGCCCTGTCAAAATCCGGGTCCTCTCTCCTTTCGCTCCTTGCAATCTCGTACCTTTCCCCGCTCCTGTCCGTGAGGAACAGAACCTTCTCTGCGCCTCTTCCAAGTCCGACTTCCACCTTGTCCATGTCGCTCAGGCGGTAGATAAACACATCCGTCAGAAAAGAAAGGACGAACTCTCTCGTCACAAGCAGGCGAAAGGCTGGTATCTCCACCGCGTCAGGCGCGATCAGCTGATTGAAAAAACCTGCCTTGTCCTCAATCCCCGACAGTTTTGCGCGCAGGGCCCGCTGATTTCTCACATTCAGCACAGCCAGCAGGACTCCGGCCACAGTCAGAGCCGCACCGATGACCGGGCTGTTGAAGACAGCGATGAGAGCCGCCGCCAGAAAGCTGATCCAGATGATCATCCCCGTCCGCAGACTCTTGGCCCTCTCCTCTATAAAGTCATAATACTTCTGCTCTCCCGCAGTCTGTATTGCCATCCTTGTAAGCCTCCGTATCCTTGTTCTTCTGTGCAGTGCGGGCACGGTCTAGCGGATGCGCTCCGGAAATCCCACTTTCTTCTGCACCCTGCGCAGCGTCTTATTGGCATAGTAGCCGGCCTTCTCCGCATTTTCCTTGATCATGCTGTCAATGTAGGCCTTATCCTTTGTGAGCCTTGCAGCCTCCTCCTGGAGAGGCTTCAGAACAGAGACAACAGACTCGCCCACAGCCATCTTAAAGTCGCCGTAACCTCTGCCGTCAAATTCCTTTACTACCTCCTCCGGCGTCTTTCCGGTGCAGGCGCTGTAGATGTTGATCAGGTTCTTGACACCCGGCTGCTCGTCCCTGTAAAGGATCCGGGCCTCGGAATCTGTCACGGCACGCTTGCATTTGCGCATGATCATGTCCGGATCATCCATGAGGTAAATGCTGGCATTGGGGTTCTCATCCGACTTGGACATCTTCTTTTCGGGGTCCTGAAGACTCATGATCTTGGCCCCTACCTTTCCAATATAGGCCTCCGGAATGGTGAACACATCCCCGTAAATGTTGTTGAATCTTTCCGCAATGTCTCTTGTGATCTCAAGATGCTGCTTCTGATCCACTCCTACAGGCACAACGTCCGCCTGATAGAGAAGGATATCCGCCGCCATCAGCACCGGGTAGGTGAAAAGTCCGGCATTGATATTGTCCGCGTGCCTGGCCGCCTTGTCCTTGAACTGGGTCATCCGGTTCAGCTCACCCATGTAGGTGAAGCAGTTCAGGATCCAGGCCAGCTCCGCATGCCCGGACACATGGGACTGATAGTAGATGCAGTTCTTCTTCGGATCCAGCCCGGCCGCGATGTAGAGGATAAGAAGCGCTCTGGCCCTCCTGCGCAGAGTCGCCGGGTCTTGGCGCACTGTGATGGAGTGCATGTCCACCACGCTATAGAAACATTCGTACTCGTCACTCAGTGTGACCCAGTTCTTCAGTGCTCCCAGATAGTTTCCAAGGGTCAGGTTTCCTGTCGCCTGCATCCCGCTGAATAATACTTTCTTGTCATTGATCATGTCTGTATCCTCCCATGTATTTTCCAATTTTTATGATCAGCTATTGCGCCCAGGACTCTACCTTGTCTTTGTAGTACACCACATTTTCGGACAAAATATGAAATTTTCCATCCTCCCAGACCACTTCTGTAACCGCGCAGTTTTTGTGCACCCCTGTGCCCCAGTACCGGGAGAGGGGATCCTTTCTGATGTAGCAGAGCAGTCCCGCCAGGGCTGCGCCGTGGGTGGTAATCAGGAGCTGACTGTCCGTGTAATTCGGATTTCCCGCCAGGTCCTCCAGAAACTCTCCCGTCCTGTCTCTCACCTGTCCGAAATCCTCGCCGCCCGCCGGGGCCTTGTACTTATCCGGCCCGTCAAAAAAGCGGCGAAACTCCTCCGGCAGCTCCCATCTCTTGCCAGAGCAGTATTGGCCCTCGTACTCCCCAAAGGACATCTCCTCAATCCGGGGCTCCTCTATGATCGGGACGTCTCTTCCCTCCAGGATGATCTGCGCTGTCTCCTTTGCTCTGGAAAGAGGGCTTGTAAAGCACAGGTCAAAGTGTATGTCCGCAAGGCCCCTGGCCGTCTCCCTGGCCAGATACCTGCCGAAGTCATTGAGGGGAATATTCGACTGTCCCTGTATCTTTCGCGCTTTATTCCAGTCCGTCTCTCCGTGGCGGATAATGTATAGTTTCATCTGGCATGCCTCCTCAGCTTCGCTTCACCTCGGCGAGCTCCGCAGAAACCGCAGAATACGCAGGTATGATCATCACGATGTGATCATTATATCACACCTCTGCTGTTTTTTCATAGAAAATCGGTGAAAAAAGTGGTAGACTAAAGTGCAGGACTGTTTTGGAGCGCTCTTCTGCCGGGAAATGGCGGGAGAATGCGGCGACTGCATCCGGTCCTCACTGACAAAATGATTTAGAAAGGATGATTTCAACATGGAAAAGATCTCGAGTTTTACCATTGACCACATAAAGCTGGTTGCGGGTGTGTATGTATCCAGAAAGGACATGGCGGGGGACTGCGTTGTGACCACCTTTGACCTGCGCATGACAAGCCCCAACGACGAGCCCGTCATGAACACGGCGGAGGTGCACACCATCGAGCACCTGGGCGCCACCTTCCTGCGAAATGACCCGGACTACAAAGACAGAGTGCTCTACTTTGGCCCCATGGGCTGCCGCACCGGCTTCTACCTGCTGCTGGCCGACGACTGCCAGTCAAAGGACATCATCCCCCTCTTGAAGAACATGTTCGCCTTTATCGCAGACTACGAAGGAGAGGTGCCGGGAGCATCTCCGAAGGACTGCGGCAATTACCTGGACATGAACCTTCCCATGGCAAAATATCTGGCCAGCCGGTATTTAAAAGAAGTGCTGGAGGGCATTACAGAGGAGAGACTGGTCTACCCGGAATAGCGCCTTATATTACTGTTGCTGCCAGTTTCAACTCTTCTCCCCTTTGTGGGAGTTCTCCTGTTTCCCCCTGTCCTGCTCCGGCTTCCGCTTCCTGTTGTAGGGGAAGTCCTTTTTCAGCACCACATTCCGGATGTAGGCATAGGTCTTCTCCTCCCCGTCCCGGGCCAGCCGCTTCAGGAGGTCGTGAAGAAGCTTTGCCGTCTCAGGGTGGATCATCTTCCCCAGCATGGCCGCTCCCTGCTCATAGTACTGCAGCGGGTGCCAGTCCTCGTACTTGTCCCTCTGGTAGGTCTTTGAGGCCGAGACGCGGTCCACGAACATCTCCGCCACATACCGGGCCGGCATCTTCATGCCGATGATCCCGTCCTCCTTTTCTATCCCGTAATCGATCCAGTATTCATAGTGATGCTTGTTCCGCCCCTTGTGGTGGAGCCAGGCGGAGGAGTAGCCCTTTGCCTCCCTCTCTGCGTTGTTGGGGCTCCTCGTCCCCTGGTAATACCTGCATCCCACCAGGAACTCAGCGGGCGAGTACTTGGACATGTCGTGGAGCAGCCCCTGTCTGTACAGTCCCAGCTTAAAGCATCCCTTCATGACAAGGATCCTGTGATGCGTGATCGTGCGAAAATGTCTCCATGCCTTCATCTTTGTCATACTTCCTTCTCAAAAATACTTCCGTCCCTGTCACCACACATACCTGATCAGGCAAAGGAGGAGCAGGTGGGCCGGGTAAAATATATAGAAAAAATATTTCATGCTCCGTCCCTTTTTTCCGTTATAGAGAGCGATGGGGATCACGGCCAGAACCCCGAAGCGCTGCACCGCCGACTGCCACAGAAAATTCCAGGCGCCGGCCAGGGCCAGACCGGCCCAGGGCCTCGCCCTCCCAATATAGAAGATCAGCACCAGAAGGACGCCCCGGAAGCCGTAGTCTGTTCCCAGGGCCTCCGCAAACCACATAGCGATAAAAATCTCCAGGATGCGCTCCGGCCACTCCCGGCTGCGCTCCAGCACTGCCATCAAAGCCACGCTGATAAAGAGGGTGAAAAACACATTCTGCCTCTGGGGATACCAGACTGTCTGATGAAAGGCCAGGTCAAAGGGGATTTCCGACAAAAGCGCGAAGAGCCCCAGCCTTGCAAGATATCTGTATCTATCCCTGGTGTGGAAAAATCCCTCCGTTAAAAGAAAGGCAAATATGGGGAAGGCCAGCCTTCCGATGCGGATCAGATTTTCCTCCCCGGGAAAGAGTATCCTCCCCGCATGATCCGCCGCCATACAGAGGATGGCGATACACTTCAGAGAAAAAGAGTCAAACATACCTTCCATCTCCTACCGCCCTGTAAAGACGGCGATGGTCCTGTCCTTGAGGAGCGCCTCCCTCTGGTTCTCCAGCAGTTCTTCCTCCGCCAGGATGCCTTCCTTTGTATTCGCCGCCAGATACCACTTCTTTCCCTTCGGCAGGGCCGGAAGGGCGAACTCATGCTCCAGCCAGTGCATATTGTAGGCCACAAAGCAGTCCTCATCACCGGCCATCCTGCCGCAGTAGTAGACTCCCAGCTGACGGCTGGACACCTCCGCCGGGGTCTGCCAGGCGCAGGCGCCGTGGTAGGACACGTCGGGCACGCCGCAGCTGATCTGGTCCATGCCCAACAGCTCCTTCTCCTGGGAGAACACCGGGTGGGCCTTGCGCAGGGCGATCAGCTCCTTCACAAAGGAGAAGAGCTTTTTCTCCCTCTCCAGGCGGCTCCAGTCCAGCCATCCTGTGGGATTGTCCTGACAGTAGACGTTGTTGTTCCCCTTCTGGGTGTTGGCGAACTCATCGCCGGCCAGGATGCAGGGAGTTCCCTGGGCCAGCAGCACAAGGAAGAAAGCGTTCCTCCTCTGCCCCTCCCTGAGAGCCATGACTGCCTTTTTCCTGCTGGGGCCCTCCGCCCCGCAGTTCCAGCTGTAATTGTAGTCCGGGCCGTCCTGGTTGTTCTCCCCGTTGGCCTCGTTGTGCTTGGCGTCGTAGGAGACAAGGTCATTCAAGGTAAATCCGTTCTGGTTGGCGATATAATTGTAGTACCCTTCTGCGCCTGCCTGACGGCGGAGCCAGTAGATCACATCTCCTACCATGCCCTCATCCCCCTTCAGGAAACGGCGCATCACATTCTGAAAGCCCGTCTGGTGCTTTAAGAGCTTCAGGCCCTTCAGCATAGGGTCGCTGTATACTCCCTCCACAGGGGTCACGTCGGGATTAAGGATAAATCCGTCAACATGGTACTCCAGCATATAATGACGAAGGCAGGCCTCCATGTAAATCCTGGGCGTGTTCCCCTCAAAGGGCATCTCCAGGATCACCTCGATCCCCGCCTTGTGGCAGGCCCTGACCATGTCCTTCAGCTCAGTCACCGGATCCCCGGCCGCGTAGGCAGCCTTGGGCGCAAAATAACAGCCGGGGCCATAGCCCCAGTAGTTCACATATTTTGGAGATGGCATAAACTCATACACCGGCATGCAGTGGATCTGATTGATCCCCAGCTCCAGCATGTAGGGAATCTTCTCCACAACACCGGCAAAGGTGCCTTTGTTTTTTACGCGGGAAGATGCGTGTTTTGTAAACCCTCTCACGTGGAGGCTGTAGGCCACTACCCTGTGCATGGGGATGTGGGGTCTTCTGTCTCCCTCCCAGTCATAGTCATCCACATAGAGGACGCCCCGGACCGGGTGCCCCATCTGATCAGTGTCATCCAGGGTTCCGTGAAACTTCTCTGTCCCGGAAAGCTTCCTGGCATAGGGATCCACAATGATTTCCTCCCCGATCCGGTAGCTGTACTCGTACTCCTGTGCCGGGAAATCCTCCAGGGACAGAAACCGCACAGCACCTGTCTCCTCCCTGCAGGGCATCTCAAAGCTCAGCTCAGGCTCCTTTCCGCCCTTTTTGTAGAGCAGGAGCTCACACGTCTTCTCCAGCGGCGCCTCCACTGCGAAATTAACCTTGTTCTCTCTTACCGCCGCCCCGAGCGGCAAGGGTTTCCCCTCTTTTTTTGTCATTGTCCATCCTTCCTGCTGCCTCTACTGCCAGCCGTCTGCTCCATACATTTCCACGTTGTCCTTTGTGATCATGCCAATGATCTCCACATAGTTTTCCTTCTCATAGTCCTCGCCGTTCAGGATCGCCAGAGCAACCTCCACAGCCTTTTTCCCCATATTGATGGGGGACTGAGCGGCCGTACCGGCAATCTGTGTATCAGACTTGAGAAGCTCTTTCTTGATGTCCGGAGATCCGTCCACGCCGTAGATGAGCACGTTGTCCAGCCCCAGCAGATTGACTGCGGTCTGGGCTCCCACGGCGATCTGATCGTTCCCGCACATAATAGCGGTCACATCCGGGTTCTCCTCCAGGGCGGCCTGGGCCACCTCCAGGGATTTCTCAAATTTCCCGTCTGTGTTCTCCCGGGCCACCACTTCAAAGCCGGGATCCGCATCAGATATCGCCTCCTCAAAGCCGGTGATCCTCTCATTGATGGAGTTCTGGGTGGGGCACTCCAGTATCAGCACCTTCCCGCCCTCCGGGCAGCTCTCCAGAAGCGCCTGGCCGCAGATCCGACCCGCCTCCAGATTGTCCGACCCCACATAGGCGTCCACATAGTCCATCTCCTTCACCTGGGTGTCCACATTGATGATCTTCACTCCGGCCTCCTGCAGGGCCTGCAGAGAGGTCGTGATGCTCTCCCAGTTCACAGGGCTCAGGAAAATGGCGTCTATTCCGTCATCGATCATCTGCCGGATCTGGGACTCCTGGGTGTCCGCATCCGTCCCCGGATCCATGGTGATCAGGCTGTCTCCGTTCTCTGTCAGCGCCTCCCGGATGGAATCCTCCAGAGTGATAAAATAGGGGTTCTCCATGTCAATGGCGCTGTATCCAAACGTATAGCCTCCCGCCTCAGTCTGTCCGTCCTCTTCCCCCCCCTCTTCGTCTTCCTCCTGCACCGGGTTATCCTCCGGACTCCCCACATTCTCCCTGCAGCCTGCCGCCGACAGGACGCAGACAAGGATCATGGCGAGGACAGCCATGAACTTTCGGTTTTTCATATATACTCCTCCTTAATGTCATCGGTTTGATTTCATACTCAGTTAGTATTTTACAACATTTTACACCGTTTGACCAGTCCCGTATCAAAGGGCCTATCAAGAGAGGCGGACCGGCGGGATATGTCTTGCTTTTGCGGCCGCTCTCTGGTAGAGTAAAGACAGAGAAACTTTCTGAAACCAGAAAAGAGAAAAAGGAGAAAAGGAACATGAGAGAACAGCAGAATGAAGAGATCACGGTAACACTGACACTGGACAACGATGAAGTGCTCGAGTGTGCCGTCCTCACCATCTACGAGGCAGGCGGCCGTCAGTACATCGCTCTCCTTCCGCTGGATGAAAACGGAGAAGAGGAAGGGGATGTGTACATCTACCGCTACATTGAGACTGATCCGGAAAATCCGGATCTGGAGAACATCGAGGATGATGAGGAGTACGAAATCGCAGCCGACGCCTTTGACGAATGGCTGGACGAACAGGAATTCGAGGAATATCTGGACGCCTTCTAGGCGTCCATCCTCTTTTTTTTGCGTCGAAGCAGAAGCTCCTCTACAAAGCGGGAGGAGTCAGCGTCCTTCCCGTTTTTCGTGTTCACGTAGGTGATGACCAGCTTCTCCTTGGCCCTTGTCATGGCCACGTAGAACATCCGCCTCTCCTCCTCCAGCTCCTCCTCAAGCTTTGCCTTCCTGTAGGGAATCACGCCCTCATTGGCGCCCGGGATAAAGACCGTGTCAAACTCCAGCCCCTTGGCACTGTGCATGGTCATGAGGGAAATGCCCTCCCGGCGCTCATCGCTCCTTTTCCTCTGCTGCTCGCGCAGATTTCTCCCGTATTCATCTGTATAGCGGAACCACTCCTCCATTGTCCGGAAGTCCTTTGTGCTCTCCTGGATCTGCTCCAGTATCTCGAAGAGCTCCTCCTCCCCTGCGCGCCGGGCCTTCGCCCACTCCCGGAGGTAGTCGTCGTACCCGATCCTCTTGCGGATGTAGTGGACGACCGCATAGGGAGTCTTTCGCTCCATCATCCGGATGTCCCACTCAAACTGGTCGATGCGGTCCTGCATCCAGTCCTTGTCGCAGTAGAATTTCCGCAGGTCCTCAAAGGAGACCTCCCCCCTCTCCATGCTCTCCCGGCTGATATACCGCTTGGGGCAGTTGGCGATGTCCAGGAAGTACTTCCTGTCCCTCTTCCCGCAGGCCAGCTCCATGTAGCTGCGGATATTTCTCCCGATGAAGTGTTCGAATACATTGCGCACATAGTCCCGCATGGAGAAGGGCAGGCGCCGCTCCATCAGCTGTCCCGCCAGGATGCCGGCGTCCATATTGGTCCGGAAGAGGACAGCCATGTCTTTTAAGGCTACCCCCTCCTCCATCCGCTTCTGAATGGCCGAGATGATGTACCTGGCCTCCTCCGTGGGATCCTTCACCTCCTGGACATGGATCGGCGCCCCCCTTTCTTTGACCGCGCGCAGCTTCTTCGGATACCGCTTTTTGTTGTGCTCAATGACCCGAACCGCCCCCTTCAGGATGTAGGCGGTACACCGGTAGTTCACGTCCAGCAGGATTTCCCTTGCCCTCGGATACTCCTTGGGAAAGCCAAGCATAATCCCCGGCCTGGCGCCCCGGAACTGGTAGATGGACTGGTCGTCGTCCCCCACCACAAAGAGATTGTTTTCAGGCAGAGCCAGCATCCGGAGCACCTCGTACTGGATCCGGTTCACATCCTGGAACTCATCCACCAGGATGTAGCGGAACTTCTTCTGCCATCGTTCCAGTATGTCCGGCCTTGTCTTAAAAAGCTTCCAGCACAGGAGCAGCATGTCGTCAAAATCAATCTTTTTCATCTGCTTCTTCTTCGCCTCGTAGAGCCTGCATATGTCCTGAAAATGTCGGGGACTGACCCGGGACTCGTAGTCTGCAAGCCGAATGCCGCTGTTCTTCACCTTCCCCATCTCGGAGAGGAGCCTCTCCAGGTAGTCCTTCTCGTCCTCTATCTCCATGTCCGGACTGACCTGGGGCAGGGTCAGAATCTGCCGCAGCAGCTCCCTCTTCTCCTCCTCCGCCAGGATATTGACCGAGGCAAGCCCGTAAGCCCATTTCAGGATGCCGTAGTAGATCCCGTGAAAGGTGCCAAAGGTGACGGGCAGCCTCCTGCCGCCCATGAGCCCCTCGAACCGCTCCTTCATCTGCCGGGCCGCATATCTGGTAAAAGTAATGACCAGAATTTCTTCTGGCCTTACTCTGCATTTCTCTATTAAATATTTGATCCTCGCCGCAATGGTGAGTGTCTTGCCGGAGCCGGGTCCCGCCAGGACCATACAAGGCCCCTCCCTGTGGCAGGCCGCCTCCTGCTGCGCCTTGTTAAGCTGCATCTTCTACCTCGCTTCCAGCTTTTCAATCCCTCTGCGGATACGGGCCAGAGACTCCTCTTTTCCCAGGACCTCCATGATCTCCGTAGCTCCTCCCGGGGTGCTCTGCCTGCCGGACACGGCTGTCCGCAGCGGCCACATCACATAGCCGATCTTGACACCCTTCTCGTCCACATAGGACTTCAGCATGGCGTAGAGAGCATCGTTGCTGTAGTCCTCCTGGCTCTCAAGGAGAAGCAGCGTCTCCTGCAGCACCTCCAGGGATGTGTCCTCGTTGGTCTTCATCTTCTTGTGGCAGTACATGGAGGTGTCGTACTCCGGAAGCTCCTCAAAGAAATCGATGTGATCCTTGATATCCGGGAAGATCTCGATTCTCGTCTTCACAAGGGCGGCGATCTTCTTCAGATCCATATCCTTTGTAATGACCTCCCTGATGCAGGGCTCTGCCATCTCATAGAATTTGTCAAAATCCATGGTCTTCAGGTACTCGCTGTTCATCCACTTCAGCTTCTGAACGTCAAACACGGCCGGGGACTTGCTCATATGACGGTAGTCAAAGACCTTTACCAGTTCCTCCAGGGAGAAGATCTCCTGGGTTCCCTCCGGGCACCAGCCAAGCAGGGCCACATAGTTGACAATGGCCTCTGACACAAATCCCTGTTCCAGCAGATCCTCGTAGGAAGAGTGTCCGCACCGCTTGCTCAGCTTCTTGTGGTTCTCGTCCGTGATCAGCGGGCAGTGCACGTACACCGGCACATCCCAGCCGAAGGCCTCGTAGATGCGGTTGTACTTGGGAGCGGAGGACAGGTACTCATTTCCTCTCACCACGTGAGTAATCCCCATCAGATGGTCGTCCACCACGTTGGCGAAGTTGTAGGTGGGATACCCGTCGGACTTGATCAGAATCATGTCGTCCAGCTCCTCGTTGGGCACTGTGATGTCCCCGTAAATCTCATCGTGGAATGTAGTGGTCCCCTCTGTGGGCATATTGATGCGGATCACATAGGGCTTGCCGGCCGCCAGATTTGCCTCGATCTCCTCCTTGCTCAGGTGGAGGCAGTTCTTGTCGTAGACCACGATCTCCGTGCCGTCGCCGGACACCTTGCTCTTTAAGGACTCCAGCCTCTCCCTGTCGCCGAAGCAGTAGTAGGCGTCCCCCTGCTCGCTGAGCTGCTTTGCGTACTTCAGATAGAGACCGGAAGCGTTTCTATCGCTCTGCACATAGGGACCCACCCCTCCGTCCTTGTCAGGTCCCTCGTCGTGGACAAGTCCTGTCTTTTCAAGCGTCCTGTATATAATATCCAGCGCGCCTTCCACGAACCGCTCCTGGTCCGTATCCTCGATCCGGAGGATAAAGTCGCCTCCCTCGTGCTTTGCGATCAGATACGCATAGAGCGCGGTCCGCAGATTGCCCACATGCATC
>CAZZBJ010000070.1:0-12108 GCA_964652805.1 uncultured Mordavella sp.
ACGAATCTGGACGGCCGTCCTACCGCCAGCCCGTCTGCCTCTGTCTTCCCGGACAACCCAATGTCCTGTACGCTGATATCACTGTGAAGTCCGGTGGCAATGCCGATCAGCATACAACAAGCCTCCAGGGGTTCTTCATAAAAAATATGTACATGATCTCCGTACAGAAGCTTCAGCCCTAAAGTAATGCCGCCGGGCGCGCCGCCTACCCCGCACGGGATATAGACGAACAGCGGATGCTCTTCATCCACCCGGACGTTCTGCGCTTCCAGCTGTTCTTTAAGCCGCAGCGCTGCTACTGCATACCCCAGAAAAAGATTCACAGAATTTTCGTCATCCACAAAATAACTGTAGGGATCTTCCTTGGATTTTTCCCTGCCTTCCTTCACTGCCTCACCGTAGTCCCCGGTGTACTCGATCACCTTTACTCCCCTGCAGCGCAGCAGATCTTTCTTCCACTGCTTTGCATCCTGAGACATATGGACACACACGCGGAATCCCAGCACCGCGCTGATGATCCCGATAGACATACCCAGATTGCCCGTAGATCCCACATGAACCGAGTACTTTGAAAAAAACTCCCGGACAGATGGTTCTGCAAATTTCTCATAGCCATCACCCGGACCGATCACCCCGTGCTCCAGCGCCAGATCTTCGGCATACTTCAGGATCTCATAAATCCCTCCCCTCGCCTTGACAGAGCCTGCGATCGCCAGATCGGAATCCATCTTCAGATATAGCTTTCCTGAAAGCCCCGCGTCCCAGGTTCTGTTCAGCTCTTCCTTCATCCCGGGGATCTCCTTCAGCGGCGATTCGATCATTCCGTTACTTTCCTTCGTCTCCGGAAACACACGGCTGATAAAAGGCGCAAATCGTTCCAGTCTGGCTTCTGCATCTTTTACATCATCCATACCCAAAGCAATGTCAGCCAACGCATTTTCAGCATTACTTAACAGCGGATTGATCCAGCTTACTTCTTTTTTATCCCGTACCAAACAAAGAACAGGCGCTTTTTCCTCACACACAGCTGTTTCCATTACTTGTACCTCCTTTACTTTGATTTTTCTATGTGTTCAGTATAGCACCTGTTTCGTTAATTGTAAATTACTTTTTGTTAATTATTATTAAATTTCAAAATGAAGGCGGTGTGATCGCAAAGATAACCTTCACCCCTTCTTTTCCTATATTTTCCCAGCGGTGAGGACACAGAGGCGGAATCCTGACACAGTCCCCCTCCCCCAGCTCATACTCCTTCCCTTCCATATAGATCTTCACACATCCGCTCATTACATAAGCCACTTCCTCACCGGTATGCTCCAGTTCCTTCTCGGAGGATACCTGACCTGCCGGAATCCGCATGGCGCAGAATTCGATCATCCCGCTGACATCCGGTGTTAAAAGCTGATAAACAGCCTCTTCTTCCGGATGTCCGATGATCTTGTATTTCCCCTTCCGTACGATCACCTTTTCCTCTTTATTATCATCCTGAAAAAACTTAAACAGCGGCACCTGCAGCACATCAGCCAGCGACTTCAATGTATTGATGGACGGATTGACCCCATTGTTCTCGATCTGGCTCAGCATAGACGGCGTCATCCCCGCTTTGGACGCCAGTTCCCGGAGACTTACCCCTCTCATCGTCCGAAACTGCCGCACTCTTGCTCCCAAATTTATATCTTCCATGGCTCCTCTCCTTCTTCTGTCTCTTATTGCATTTTTTACTATTTATTATAAAACTTATTGCCTCCTATGGCAATCCAAATCCATCGTCAGGATCGGCGCTTCATCTCCGAGCTTCATCTTCGGCTAGAGTTCCCTGATATCCTTCAGGAGGGCCTGTACGTCCGCCTCGTCCGTGCTCCAGCTCGTGCAGAAGCGGACGCAGAAACGGCCATCCTCCGCCTGGAACTGATTTTCAAAAATATGGTTCCTGGCCAGCAGTTCCTTCTGCTCTTCTGTCAGCAGGAAGAACTGCTGGTTTGTGGGGCTGTCCATGTAGGACTCTATGCCCTTTTCGACAAAGGCCCGGCGGATCTCCATGGCGTACCGGTTCGCCCGCCTGGTGATCTCAAAGTAGGTGCCGTCCCTGAACAGGATGCAGAACTGGAGCCCCAGCACCCATCCCTTGGCCAGCAGGCCTCCGTTCTGCTTCATATAGCTTCGGAAATGATCTTTCAGCTCTTCCTTCACGATAATCACAGCCTCCCCCAGCATGGCTCCGCACTTTGTGCCGCCGATATAGAAAAGATCCGCCGCAGCTGCAATGTCCGCCAGGGTCACATCATTTCCCTCAGCCCCCAGCCCGTAGCCCATCCTGGCGCCGTCCACCAGCAGGTACAGGCCGTACTTGCGGCAGACCCGGCTGATGTCCGAGAGCTCCTCCTTTGTGTAGATGGTCCCGTACTCGGAGGGGAAGGACAAAAATACCATCTTCGGCTGTGTCACATGCTCCGGGATGTCGCTTGAACGGTAGCTCTCCGCCTCCTTTTCCACAGCCTGAGCCGTGATCTTCCCGTTCACCCCCGGCACTACATGGATCTTGTGACCGGT
This sequence comes from uncultured Mordavella sp., assembly GCA_964652805.1. Taxonomy (GTDB): domain Bacteria; phylum Bacillota; class Clostridia; order Lachnospirales; family Lachnospiraceae; genus Claveliimonas. The sequence continues at coordinate 2,551 of CAZZBJ010000070.1, forward strand.
GTTCTCCACCGCCCCGGTCTCATGGACCTGGATATGTCCCGAGTCTGCGCAGATGATCCCCTGGTAGGGCCGCAGAACGGCAGCGATCATCGTGTAGTTTACCTGGGTGCCGCCCAGCATGAAATGGATGTCCGCATCCGCACCTCCCAGATGCTTCTTGATCTCACCGGCCGCCTGCTCACACCACTCGTCCAGGCCGTAGCCCTCGTAGCTCTCGCCGTTCGTATCCATAAAAGCCTGTAAAATGGCAGGATGCGCCCCGCGGTTGTAGTCATTGTTCCATCTGATCATTTTTCGTCTCCTTCTTCCTCTCTTTTGTGTCGACCTGTCTGCTATTTCGGGCTTTTGACCCCAACATCATTTTATACAATATCCTCCCCGCCCGCAATCCGCAGATTTTCATCTATCATTTCCCACGTCTTTATGTTATGGCAGAAGAAGATGTCTGAAGATTTTAAATTTTATGTATTAATTAAAAATTCGAGATAATAGTTTTAGATAGATCGCAAGTAAATAAGGAGGTATATTCCAATGGATGGAATAAGCTGAAAATCCACTGTACCTTTAAAATACAAAAAGATACAGTGGATTTTCTTTGTGCGTTTATATGTGGAACGCTCACATGGAAAGCTTGATCCTCAGGATTCTCTCCACGGATTGGTCAACCCTCTCTTCCGTCAGCCGTCCGTCGCTGACCGCCTGCAGCGCACTCACCGCCGCGTCAGCAGAGGAATACTGCCTGGTGATGGCCTCCATATTAAGGGCGTCCGTTATAACCATCCCGTCAAAGCCCAGTTCCCGCAGATAGGAACCGATCCGGCTTCCTCCGCATACTGGCTGATGTTGGCCAGCATCTGCCGGGTCTGGTCAGGCCAGCATCTCCTCTTTCTTCGCCAGGATGGCCTCCACAGCCGCGCAGGCCGGGCAGTCACAGTACTTTTTCCCGGCGGCCTTAAGCTCTCTTCCGTGCTCTGCCACGCTCCCCGCATTGTCTCCGAATACCTTGGCGCCCATGTCGGACTCCGCAAAGGTGATCAGATTGTCCAGGGGCATGATGTCCGCCTCCAGCTCAGCGATATATTTCTTTGTCTCCCCGGCCTCCCCTTCTGTCCCCACGGCGTCAAGCCATGCCCGGGCGGCCTCCTTTGCTTCTTTACTGCAGGAGTGTGCTTCCATCAGCTGACGGGTTTTCTCTGTAACATAGTCTTTTACTTCTCTGGTCATATCAGACACCTTCCTTTTCTTTTTTTCTGTCTCTATCTTATCACAACAGCACTGATTTACAAGAGAGCAATCCGGCCGCCGGTGTAAGGCCGCCGGCCCGGTATCGTCGTGATTATAAGGACTTATTATAAAAGCTAATAAAAGAATATGCAAAAATTAGAGCAAATAATAATTTTTGTGTTATAATCTCTTTAGTATCAACAGAGGATAGAAATGTCATAGAAATGAGGTATCGAACATGAAACCAATCAAAGAAGGAAAAGTACGCGAGATTTACGACAACGGCGACAGCCTGATCATGGTCGCGACAGACCGCATCAGCTGCTTCGACGTGATCCTTAAAAATGAAGTGACCAGGAAGGGCGCCGTGCTGACGCAGATGTCCAAATTCTGGTTCCATATGACCCAGGACATCCTGCCCAACCACATGATCTCCACAGACGTAAAGGACATGCCGGAGTTCTTCCGGCAGCCAAAATTTGACGGCAACAGCATGATGTGCCGCAAGCTGGAGATGCTCCCCATCGAATGCATCGTCCGGGGCTACATCACAGGAAGCGGCTGGGCCAGCTACCAGAAGGACGGCACGGTGTGCGGCATCAGGCTGCCCGTGGGCCTGAAGGAGTCCGACAAGCTGCCTGAGCCCATCTACACACCGTCCACAAAGGCGGAGATCGGCGACCACGACGAAAACATTTCCTACGAGCAGAGTATGGCCCACCTGGAGAAATATTTTCCGGGAAAAGGTAAGGAGTACGCAGCCCGTCTCCGGGACTACACCATCGCCCTCTACAAGAAATGCGCTGACTACGCGCTGACAAAGGGCATCATCATCGCAGACACCAAGTTCGAGTTCGGCCTGGACGAGGACGGCAGCATTGTCCTGGGCGACGAGATGCTGACACCGGACAGCTCCCGCTTCTGGCCCGCAGAAGGATATGAGCCGGGACACGGACAGCCCTCCTTTGACAAGCAGTTTGCCCGCGACTGGCTGAAGGCCAATCCGGACAACGACTGGACTCTGCCGGACGACATCGTGCAGAAGACCATTGACAAGTATCTGCAGGCATACGAGATGCTGACAGGGGAGAAGCTGTAAACTGGTTTTTCCATTAAACTGACCATAGAAAAAGGGAGCATATCACAGGTCGTTTTCCGACCTGCGGGCTCCCCTTTTTTATATCCTTATATTTGCGCTGTTCGTCTATATCGTTCTACTCATCTATATCGTAAATCTTACAGTCCTTCCCAAACAGCGTATCGCTGAGACTGATCTTCCGGATGAGGGTGATGCGCCTGGCCATGACCTCCGGCGGCTCCGGGTCACTGCTCATGATCCACTCGATAGCCGTCTGTATGGAGGCGATAGAATGGTATTTCGTGGCAAAAAGCTGCTCCTTGGACAGAGGTCTCCCGCCATTATGGTATGTATGCCACCGGATGTCGTAATCCACCACAAACCACAGCATAAAATCCATCAGACAGTTCTGCTCCCGGATAGCGCACGCCTGTTTGAGGAAATTGCGGTAAACATTTATGTTTCTGTAAAAGCTCAGCGTATTTTCATAGTATGTAAAATTGGGGTCATTATTCAGGAAATTCCCCAACACCTTGTGTTCATAGATCCATTGGATCAGATCGTTTTTGTCTTTAAATCGATTGTAGAAGGTCTGCCTGCTGACACCTGTCTTTTTCAGCAGGTCTTTGACTGTAATGGAGGCAAGGGGCTTCTCTGTACACAGCTCCAGCATCGCTTCCGCCAGCATATTGTGAATATCGATCGCCATATTATATCACTTCCCGGTTCACTGCTTTCTTTTATGACTATTTTATCATATCATACCCTTCATTTTCCTGAAAAAAACAGCTATTTTTTTGACATTTTCAGGCGATTTGTCTACATATAGACGTATTCTTCCGCCTGCCTGTCCACAGATAAAACAGCTCCGGCTATCTGTATACAGATGACGGAGCTCTGTTTATCAATTGTAAAATCCCCGTTTCTTTGCCATGATTTTAACAAATAAATCCAAAGGAGGAACTTTCTAATGGAAGAAAGGAAATTATTTACACCCGTAACAATCGGTTCTATGGAAATAAAGAACCGGTTTGTCATGCCTGCCATGGGAACGAATCTTGCCCTCCACAGCGGCGAGGCGGGCGATGAACTAATCTCCTACTACACCGAGAGGGCCAGAGGCGGCTTCGGTCTTCTGATACTGGAATGCTGTGCGGTCTGCTACGACGGAAGATCCCTGATCAATGAATGTGGGCTCTGGGATGACTCGCTGATCCCCAGCTACGAAAAGCTGACCAGCTCTGTTCACAGAGAAGGGGCAAAGATCGCAGTCCAGCTGCGACACTGCGGACGGGAAACAGAAGAAAAATACACCGGCGGCGTTCCTGTCCTGGCTCCCTCGAAGGTTCCCTGTCCCTCCTGCCAGTCCATGCCCCAGGAGATGACACGTCAAAAGGTATACGAGATGGTACAGGCTTTCGGGGACGCTGCTGCGAGGGGAAAAAAAGCCGGCTTTGACGCCGTGGAGCTCCACGCCTCCCACGGCTATCTCATCGCTCAGTTTCTCTCCGGTCACGCCAACAAAAGGACTGATGAGTTCGGAGGGTCCCTCCACAACCGGATGCGCTTTCTCCGCCTTGTGCTGCGGGACATCCGAAAGAAGGCGGGGGAAGATTTCCCTGTCATTGTCAGGATCAGCGGCTCTGAGATGATCACAGGCGGACGGGAAGTGGAGGAGACAAAAGCTGTCTGTCAGATGTGCGAGGAGGAAGGCGCGGCGGCCATCCATGTCAGCATCTCCACTTACGGAAGCCTGGCTTACTGTATCGGTTCCACCTATCTGGCTCCAGGCTATGAGACAGAAGCCGCAGCCAAGGTAAAAAATTCTGTGCACATTCCGGTCATCACGGTTGGAAGGTATACAGATCCGGAGATCGCAGAGGTTGTCATAAGAGACGGAAGCGCTGATATGGTAGCCTTTGGGCGCCAGTCCATAGCGGATCCCCATTTCCCGGAGAAGGTACTGGCCGGGGACTACGATTCTGTCATACCCTGCATCAGCTGCGGACAGGGCTGCATCATGCATCTCTTTTCCGACGAGCCCATAAGCTGCGTGGTCAACCCCTTCAACAGCACGGAAGAGGCCTACATCTCCCATAAAACCGACCATCCCAAGCGCGTCCTTGTGGCAGGAGGCGGGCCGGGAGGCCTGATGGCAGCCTGGATCCTGGCAGCCAGAGGCCACCAAGTAGACCTGGCAGAGCGTGAGGATTACCTTGGAGGCGCTTTTTTGCCGGCCGCCTATCCGCCCTCCAAAAGCCCTATAGCCAAAATGATCGGCTATAATATACGGCAGTGCAGAAAATACAAAGTCAACATCATGACCGGTACCGAGCTGACCACTGAAAAGATAAAAGAAATCCATCCCGATGCATTGGTCATTGCAACCGGAAGCACAAATCTGACCCCGCCCATTAAGGGACTGGACAGCGCCGGCGTGCTGAACCCCTGCGATGTCCTTCTCGGCAAGGCCGTCACCGGGCACAAGGTCCTGGTGGCAGGAGGAGGCCTGATCGGAGCGGAGACAGCTGATTTCCTGGCAGAGCAGGGCCGGGACGTAACGATCATTGAGATGAAACCGGAGATCGCGGCAGACCTGGATCCCTATGCAAAGCCCATGCTTCTCAGAGAGCTGAAAAGTCACGATGTGACACTTCTGACAAATGCAGCTATTCAGGAATTTCTGACAGATGGCGTCACGTACAGCGACCTGACAGATGAAACCAAGACTGTCCGCACGCTGAAGGGCTTTGACAGCGTTGTCCTGGCTCTGGGCACCAGGAACTACAATCCCTTCGGCCAGGAGCTCCGGGAACTGGCCGACGAGGTCTATGTCATCGGAGATGCAAAAAAAGCCGGAAAAGTGTACGCAGCCACTCACGAAGCAGTCGATGTGGCCATGCGCATCTGATATCTCACCTGTCAATCTGAACGGAGGAGGAATTATATTATGAACAGTACAAACAAAAAAACAGGAAACTTTATCAGTGTCCTGGCAGTGTATTTTGCCGCCAATGTCATTTTTATCATGAGCCCTGCCATGAATTCCATTGCCACGGAGCTTTACCCGGACATAGCCTACGGCACTGTGCTTCTTCTGTCCACCATCTCATCCCTTTTCATGATCCCTGGATCCCTGGCAGCCGGCGCTGTACTCGGGAAGCAGGTGGGATTTAAACAGATGGCCGTAATCTCCCTTGGCGGAATCATCATCGCCGGCGTCCTGCCCTATTTTATCACCAATTTTACCACGGTTCTGGTCCTGCGCATCATCGTGGGCTTCTGTATCGGCCTGGGATTTCCGCTGCAGAGCACTCTTGCCCTGAAGCTTTTTGATGACAGCGAGCGCCCCGGCGTCCTGGGAAAAGCCACGGTAGCCATGTCTGCCGGCGCTATCATCTATATGCTTGTATCCGGAGCCGTCTGCGACATCCGTGCATCCTATGTCTGGCTCGTCCACGGCATCCTGGTCATACCGCTGATCCTGGTCCTCATCTTTCTGAAAGAACCGGAAGAAGATGACGCCAAGCAAGCTGTTTCCGGCGGCGCGGCTGACAGCCCGCAGGGCAAAGCCGGTGAAAAGCTGCCCCTTATGGCAGTCTTCGCCTCTGCCATGTTTATGATCGTGTTTTTCGCCTTCTACCCCATACTTTTGAACATGTCCGCCATTGTGGATCAGGAGGGGCTCGGCACAGCTGCCGTGACAGGGATCATTTCTTCTTTGTTCACCATCGGAAACGCCATCGCCGGAGTGATCTTTGCAGGCGTATACAAAGCCGCAGGGCGCTTCACGATCCCCGTCGGTCTTGTACTCTGGGCCGCGGGAACAGCCATTTTCAGCTTCGGCCATAGTCTTCTCATGATCGTGATCGGCGTGGTGGTGTGCGGGATTGCCGTACAGATTGTGTGGCCCGGGACGATCAACAGCTTTGCCGGCTATGTCCCGCCATCAAAACAGAGCATGGCCTCCGCATTCTTTGTCAGCGGCATGAATTTAGGCTGCTTTCTCACCAGCTTCTACATCACAGGGGTGGCTGACCTGACAGGAAATGCAGACCCAAGGCTCCCCTGCCAGATCGGACTTGTCATTGTCATCGTATTTGCAGTCATCTGGTCCATAGCAGAGCTGAACCACAACAAAAAGATAACGTCCAAAAAAGACGCCGGATAAAATAAAAAACAGGAGGATTTCACTATGAAGATCAATAACTTTGTCTACTACAACCCTACAAAGATTTATTTCGGAGACCAGCAGCTCTCCCACCTTGCCGAGGAGGTCAAAACACACGGGGATAAAGCTCTCCTCGTCTACGGCGGCGGCTCCATTAAGAAAAACGGTCTCTATGACAGGATCATGGCCATCCTCTCCGGGGCAGGCATCGAGACAGCAGAGTGCAGCGGTATCGAACCCAATCCCCAGTACACATCTGTCAACCGGGCTGCCCAAATATGCAGGGATGCCGGGTGTCAGGTGGTGATCGCCGTGGGAGGCGGCTCTGTCATCGACGCTTCCAAGGTGGTCGCCCAGGCGGCCTTTTACGAGGGAGACTGCTGGGATCTGGTGACCAAAAAAGTGGACGAGCCCCGGGCGCTGCCCCTCATCGCCATCCCCACCATGGCATCTGCCGGCTCAGAAAACGATGCCTGGGCTGTCATCTCCAATGCGGACACAAACGAGAAACTGGATCCCTGGCACGCCGGCTACCAGCCCACCACTGCCTTCATCGACCCGTCCATCACCTACACAGTAAGCCCCTACCAGACAGCAGTCGGAGCGGCGGACATTTTCTCCCACATCGTGGAGATCCGCTATTTCCTGAAAGACCACAAGATTGAATTTGTGAGTGAGATGATGGAGGTGATGGCTGCCAACACAGTAAAATACGGAGCCATTGCCGTGAAAGACCCGAACAACACGGAAGCCCGCCAGAACCTGTCCTGGCTGTCGGCTATGATCACCGGCGGCATCATGGATATGGGCGGCATCCAGGACATGGCGCTCCACATGACAGAGTACGGCATTGCCGCCTTCTATGAGATCTCCCACGGCCACGGCATCGCCATCCTCTTCCCCAGATGGATGCAGTATATCTTAGGCAAAGAGACGGCTCCTGTCTTCTATCAGTTCGGTCGGAAATGCTTTGGCATCCCCGCCGGCCTTGAGGATATGGAGGGTGCGCAAAAGACCATTGACGCCCTGCGTCACTGGCTGTATGAGGAGATGGGGCTTGAGAGCAGGCTTTCCGCCTTCGGTGTCACAGAGGACCGTCTCCACGATATGGCGGTAAAAGCTACAGAGAACCACGGCGGCATCCTCCACAGCATAACGGACCTGACAACAGATGATGTAGAGCACATTTTCAAGATGTGTCTGTAATATCTTATGCTTCTCTCCTGGAAAAGCAAGAGCTTCGCCAAGCTCCCGCAGAACCCTGACTTCACAGGCTCTGCGGGAGCTTGACTCCTTTGTTTTTATTTTATATCTCTATTTTGCATACTTTTCCACGATCTCCTGCATGCGTTCAAACTGCCGCTCCATCTCGTCCACCAGGCGGAACTGTGTTCTGGCGCGGATCAGATTGTGCTCCGGATAGTCTGTCTTGAAGTAGGTGTCCCCCTGAAGATGATCCGTCAGAAACCGGATGCCGCACTCCAGCGTCATGAGCCGCGCCCCCCAGGGAAGGCTCTTTATCTCCGCCTCAGTCAGGACGTCTTTCGTCTCCTCCAAATACCCCTTCACATACAGCTCGTAGAGGGAAATGTCAAAGTGCATGAGATCCAGGTTTGGCTCGTCCTCCTCTGCCGTGGCAGCGCCGAAGCGGATGGAGTCGCCGAAGTCATTGGCCGCAAGTCCCGGCATGATGGTGTCCAGATCGATAATGCACAGTCCCTCCCCCGTCTTTTCATCAAAGAGGATATTGTTCAGTTTTGTATCGTTATGGGTCACCCGCAGGGGCAGAAGTCCCGCATCCTGCTGCTCCACCAGCACGCCGCAGTCCTTCTCCCTGGCCAGCACAAAATCAATCTCCGGCCGGCAGGAGGAGGCACGGTTTTTCAGGTCCCTTTTCAGGGCAACCTGGAAGGCATCAAAACGCTTTACCGTGTTGTGAAAATCCGGGATCGTCTCGTTCAGCTTTGACGCCGGATACCCGCTGAGCTGTTTCAGGAAATGGCCGAAGCTGCTGCCGGACTGGTAGAACTGCTCCGGCTTCTCCACAAGCTGATAGCAGACAGAGTCCGGGATGAAGTTGTAGCATCTCCAGGGCTCTCCCTCGCTGTCCTCAAAATAATTGCATCCGCTCTTTGTCTTGATATAGGAGAGGGTCTCCCTGTCCGGATCGCCGCCCTCCCTGCGGATCACATTTCTCAGATACTCGGTCACGCCGAAGATGTTGTCCATGACCCCGGCCGGGTCCTTGAACACATTGCTGTTCACCCTCTGCAGGACATAAGACAGCTCGTCCCCATCCCTGCCGGGCATATACACCGCATAGGTCGCATTGATGTGGCCGGCTCCAAAGGGCTTCACATAGCTGCACCTGTTTCCAAAGCCAAAGGCGTAGATGGCATCCTCCAGGTTCCTGTCCTCCACGCCGTCAATCTTCCTTCTGGTGGAGAAGATCACCTCTCCCGCCTCCACCTTCACCCCGGAGGCAATGCGGCAATTCGCCTTCACCACGCTGCCAAGTCCGATGTGAGCGCCCCGCTCCACGTAGGAGTCGTGATCCACCACAGCGCCGCTGTTGATGAGGACTCCGTACTCCACCACTGTGTGGGTGTTGACAATAGCCCTCTGCATAATAAAGCTTCCTTTTCCGATAGATGCACTGGGACTTACCACCGCCGACGGATGGATGATGGCCGGTACATCATACCCCGCCTCCATCAGCTTCTCCGTCCAGTAAAGACGCATGTTATTATCCCCCAGGGCCGCCACGGCCCTGTCATACTGCCCCAGAAAGCTCTCGTAGTCACAGCATTTCCCCACCACATCTGTCTCTCTCACCGCATCGTCAAGAAACACCGCCTTCTCGTATCCCAGAAGCTGTGCGGTCTCCTGGATCATATGTCCAAATCCGCCGGCCCCAAGTATCAGTAAACTTTTCATCATCTTCTCCGCAGGAGAGCGCACCGGCTCTCCTGTCCTCTTTCTCCTTGTTAAATATATGTATTATAACATATCGTTCAGAAAACGGAAGCGTTTATCAAAGCAGATATCTTACCTTCCGGAAAATTAACTCTCGCAGCTGTCAAAG
>CAZZBJ010000071.1:0-12005 GCA_964652805.1 uncultured Mordavella sp.
GCAGTCCGATCTGCCGGATCTCTTTTTTCTTCGCACTTATCTTCAGCTTCAGGGAAGGTATGCGGGGAATATACGGGTCTTTCTCAACGGAGAGAAGACAGGGAAGGCTCACCGATTCTTCCACCAGCCTGTCTCCCATTGTACAGGTGGTCTTTATCCTCCCGCTGTTTTCCCTCTCTATAGCTGTCACCCAATTGATATGGGGGATGTCCAGCCATTTCGCCAAAGCGCCGCTGACCTGAGCTGTATCCCCGTCTGTAGTCTGCTTTCCGCAAAAGATCAGGTCGTAGCCGCCCTCCAGCAGTATCCCCTGCATCAACGTGTAGGACGTGGCCAGCACATCTGCACCGGCAAACGCGCTGTCGCAGAGGAGGAAGCCTTTGTCCGCCCCCATAGCGTAGGCCTGTCGGATGGCCTCCTGCGCCTTCTGTGGGCCCATGGTATACACGTGTATCTCTCCGCCTGTCTGCCCGCGCAGCCGCAGGGCCGCCTCCAGGGCAGACAGATCATAGACGTTGACCACCGTCTCAAGGCCTGCTCTTATGAGTACGCCTGTCCTTTTGTCCATATCCCCTTCTGTTGTTCTGGGCACCTGTTTGATGCACACTGCAATCTTCATCGTCTTCCCTTCTCCGATCAGATGATATTTCCTCTGTTCAGCCTGTTTCTTTTATCGTATCTTTCTTTCAGCGCCCTGCTCTCCTCCAGCAGTTCCTCCGGAAGCAAACCCTCCAGTATCCTTTTTTTCAGCTTCCCTACGCCGTGTTCTCCCACGACTTTTCCGCCTGTTCTGCGGATTTCCTCCGCCCACTGTCTCATGACAGCTATGCCGGCCAGGTAATCTTCATAGCACGTCGGAAGGATGTTGACGTGGATATGATTTTCAAGAGCATGGCCAAAGATGCAGGCGTCAAGTCCTTTTTCCTCCAATGTGCTCCTGCAGTCTGACAGACATTCGGCAAAGCTGTCTCCTGCCGCCGTCATATCGCTGCCCAGCTTTGTGAGCCTGTCATCTTTTCTCCTTGCCTCCTCCACAAAGAGATTGGCCGTCTCCGCCGCGGCATGGCGGAAAGCGTGCATTCTCTCTATCTCCGCTTCCCCTGAGACAGCCCATGCCTGTTCCGGATCGCCGCCCTGCTTTGCTTCCGTCTCCATGAGACTCTCCGCGATCTGCTCGATTCCCTCTTCCTCGCCGTGGATTTCTATATAGACCATAGACTGCGCGTCAGCAGGCGTATCCGGCAGCTCTCTGATTCTGGCCATGGTCCCCTTTCGCACCTGTATAAGATCAAGGGTTCTCCTGTCCATATACTCCACTGCCGCCACAGCAGCGCCCTCTGCCTGCGGCAGAGCGGCCCTCAAGGCGTCCACAAATCCGCCCGCTCCCTCATCGCTGTCAAAGAAAAAGGAAATCCCCCACATGCTCTCCGGCTTCGGAATCAGCTTTAAGGTCAGCTCTGTCAGTATGCCGGTAATTCCCTCTCGTCCTATGAACGCATCCGGCTCTCCTGTCTCACTTACCTTTCCATCCAGGTCCATCACCTTCACTGACTCAATATAATTCTCTGTGCCCCCATACAAAAGCGTGCAGATCCCCCGGGCATTTACGGCGGCAATGCCTCCTACGCTGGCGGAGGTCTCGGTGGGATCCGGCGGCCAGAATACAGGCGTCTTCCTGAATATACTGTCCACCTCTTTTTTCAGTTCCATAAGAGTGATGCCCGGTTCCACAGTAATGAGAGCCGTTCCGTCTTCCCGGACAGAGCTGTCTTTGACCTTATTCATGTGGGACAGGTTCAGGATATACCCTCCCTGTGGCACGGACCCGCCGGTAATCCCCGTCTTTCCTCCCTGCAGTGTGATTTCCGCATCGGCCGGGAGCGTCTCCAGGAACCTGCGTATCTCCTCCTCCGTCTCCGGAAATGCGATCCCCTCTGCCTCTCCAGTATATTTTGCCTCATCAATCAGGTACTCCCTGTACTGCTCCTGCATTGGATACATAACTGTTCCCATCGTTTTTCTCCACTTCTGATTTTCTTGTTCTGACCCTGCTGCCTGTGCTATCCCTGCCGCAGGATGTCAGACAGCTCCTCCAGCACCGGCCGAAAGTCGTCCGCAATGGCCACATCCGCCTTTTTCATGATCGGCGCTTTCTCATCCTTGTTGATAGCGATGATCATTTTACTCTTTTCTATTCCTGCGTAGAAGGCGGCCGCCCCCGACACACCGGCTGTAATACAGATGTCAGGGTGTATCATCGCACCGGACACACCCACCATTTTATCCATGGGAGCCCATACGTTCATAGCTGCGGGACGGCTGATGCCAAGCTGTCCGCCCATCTTCCGGGCAAGGGAGCCAAGCTCCTCCACCGCCTGTCTGTTTCCGCAGCCTCTGCCCCCCACAATGACCAGCTTTGCGTTATCCAGGCTGTTCTCCTTCTCCTCCGGAAAAAACGCCTCAGAGAGGATATATGGCGGCGTTCCTTCGCAGCAGCGCTCTCCCACGACCCGCGCCGGTTCTCCATCTAAAGGAACCTTCTCCACACCTTTCTCAAGGGTGATGCAGAAAGGTCCTTTCTTCATATGGAAGACAGCTTTCATGTGATTTGCGTAGACCATTTTCTCTGCCAGAAGCCCCTCCGTTCCCATGCGAATACCGCTTACGTCCGCCAGAGAAGTTCCCTGCATCCTGCAGGCCGACCGGACAGCAAGCTCGTTTCCCAGAGCTCCATTTCCCCATATGTAAAGGTCCTCGTCCCTCATCCACCCACAGAGGAAATCCAGAACGGTTTCTGCCGCATAGGCTTCCATTGTGATCTTTCTTACTTTCTTCGCAGGGATGTTCTCCTGGCCGGGCCACGCTTTATGGCCATTGCAGAAAATAACCGCCTCCCCTTCTTCCATCGCCGCCGGGAGGAGACTCCTGAAGCCGTTCAGCTCCTCCGCCTGCCCCTGGAAGTCTGAGGAAAACCCGTTAATGACCAGATGATATTTCATTTGCAAGCCTCCCCTGCAGATAAATCTCATATAGCTTCCGCGCCTTCTCGCCGGGCGAATCCCCGTCGATCCACGCAGTATCTCTTCTTGCGGACACCGCCTCAAGGCTGACTGGCAGAACCTGGCTCTCCAATTCCTCCAGTTCATTCTCTCCAAGCCCCAGTTCCTCCAGACTGATCTGTTCCACCGGCTGTTTTCCCAGGCGCATCTTGTCCTTCAGGGTGGGAACTCTCAGATAAGAGTCCTGGGCATTGCCCACCACCAGCACGCAGGGCGTCTTTACCACCTGCACCAAAAGACCGTTTCCTGTACTGCTTGTCACCTTCAGGGACGACTCGTCCACTGGCTCCATTTTTACCACGTCCCGGATACAGGGCCATCCCATCTTCTCCGCCAGGAGATAGGGGGTCTTCATATTGCTTCCGTCCGAGCTCTGCCGCCCCATGACGACCACATCCTGCATGGCATATCGCTTCATATAAGCGGCAACGGCGGAGGAGACCAGTTCCGGCGAGAAGAGACACCCCTCTTCCTTTTCTACTCTTATTCCATGACTGTACCCGAGGGCGTACAGAGTCTTGAAAAAAGATTCGTCTTTTTTTCTTCCCACGGTCAGCGCGCTCAGCTCATATACGACATCAAAGCCTTCTGATAAATCAGAAAGCTTTAACATCATTTCAAGCGCACTCTCGTCAAAACAATTCCAGATGGGCCTGACGTACCCGGTATACACCCGCAGCTCCTTCTCTGCCTTCCAGTCCTCTTCGGCCACGAGATCTAGATCCGGTACGATTTTAAAACATGCTAATATTTTCATATTATTTCCTTAAGGGGATCAGCGTTCCCATATTCATGATGCCGTTGGGGTCAAATGCCTGCTTCAGAGTCTTCAGCATGTAGTAGGATGAGCCGTACTCCTCTGTCACATACTGAGCCCTTGCCTTTCCAAGGCCATGGTGATGAACGATGGAACCGCCGTATTTGATAACCTGTTCGCAGATGATCTGGTTGATCTTGTTGTGGTATTTGTTGATCTCCTCCTCAGGCGCACAGTCCACTACATTATAGTAGTACACGAAATACATGTTCGTTCCGTTTATGTAGCTGTGGGAGGAGTGCCCGCCCATCAGCGTCATATCCGGCACCTCCGTCAGTATCCTGTCGCAGGATGTCTTGTAGATCTCGTAAATGTTGTCCCAGCTTCCGGACACCTCTGTGGTGATACCGATGTTCTTTGTGGCCCTGATCTCCTCTTTCTCTTCCGCGATCTGCTCCGGTCCCCAGTTCAGGCCGGCGTACCATTTCTCGATGAGGATGGAGTCAACCTCTTCCAGTTCAGGATGCCTGGACATGAGTTCTTTGATGCCGGCCTCAATGGCTGGCGTGATGTTTGCCGGTCCCTCTGCCATCCAGATCAGGATCGCCTTGCCCTCTTCCAGCCAGCCGCTGAAATGCTGCTGAGCGTCAGCCGCGTCATAGAGGCGGGCAAAGGACGGCTTATATCCTGCCACCATGACCTCCCGGAGGCAGTCAAATCCAAGCTTCATATATTCGTCGTCCAGCTTGTAGGCGATGTAGCGGTTGTTCTCAGGCTGCCATTTGAACAGCTTTAATGTCACTTCTGTAATGAAGCACAGAGCCCCCTCGTTTCCACAGATGATATGTCTGATGTCCGGGCCGGCCGCGCGTCTCGGCACATTTTTGATCCGGCAGATCTTTCCGTTCGGGAATACAGCCTCCATGCCGACGATCATGTCCTCGATGCCGCCGTATAAGGTAGAGAACTGTCCGATACTTCTTGTGGCTACCAGTCCGCCGATCTGCGCCAGAGGCTTGGACTGGGGGGAGTGTCCTGTTGTGTATCCCCTCTCCCTTAACATATCGTCCAGATCCTGAAGGGGAACGCCGCACTGGCAGGTTACCTGCATATTGTACTCGTCCACTTTCAGTACCTTGTTCATCATGGAGCCGTCCACAACAACAGAGTCCTGCAGGGCTGTCTCCAGGCCGCCCTCGATAGCGGAATGTCCGGTTCTGGGGACGATGTTGACCTCATTGTCGTTTGCAAAGCTCAGTACCTTTGACACTTCCTCAGCACTTGTCACATACACAACTGCTGCCGGGATCGGCTGTGTGTACACTTCAAATACCTGCTCATATTTTCTGTATCTGTCAATACTGCTCTCCTTTAACACCTGCTCGTCAGTGATGACTCTCTCTTTTCCAAGGATATCCACCAGACCTTCTACTATTTTCTCTCTGGAAATAATTGCCATGATCTTTCTCCTTTCACGCTTCCCTGAATTTTAACATATGATTTTATCTTCTGACCAGAAGACCGCTGTCTGCGCACAACAGCAGGCATTTTTGCATAAAATTTGCACAAAAAAGAAAAGTAACACAAAAACAACGGCTGCTCCGCTGTTCTGTTACTTTTCTCTAAAATCTCTTCTGGTAACTGGGTTTAGTATAATTCTCAATGCTTTTATTTGTCAATCGTGATTTCAGACAATATATTCTCCCCATTTTTGTGCATTTTACACAGTTCTGCTTTTTTCCGGTTTTTCTGATTGACTTTTTTTCACAAACACTCTATTATGGTTACAAGTTACGAGAGTGAAATGAAGAGAAAAGTAACGCCCCCAAGGCATTACTTTTCTTTTTTTGTTTTCATTTTCGAGAACAGCCAATCTGTGACTGCAGCACAGGGCGGCTGTGTAAGGTTTATTTTCTATCTATTTATAACATGTACCATTTCATTTAATTAATCGTTTTGGAGGAATCAGTTATGAACAAAGCTTTTATTAAGAAGTACGGCACTTTGCTTCTCCTGGCAGCCGGCGCCGGCATTATTTTCCAGTTACCTTACATCCGCGAAACATTTTACGTACCGATCCAGAATGCCATGAACCTTACAAACGCTCAGATGGGACTGCTCTCATCGGGATATGCGACCATGGCGACTCTGTCCTATTTCATCGGCGGAATGATCGCAGATAAGTTCTCAGCCAGAAAGCTGCTGACCTTCTCCTTCATTGCCACCGGTCTTCTGGGATTGTGGTTCTCCACCTTCCCCAGCTTTGCGATCGGACGTCTGATCTTCGTGCTGATGGGTATTTCTTCTATTATCACATACTGGTCCGCTTGTATCAAGGCAACCCGTATGCTTGGCTCGGAGGAGGAACAGGGCCGTCTGTTTGGACTGCAGGAAGGCCTGCGGGGCATCCTGAATGCGGCGGTTGTCTTCGCTATGGCCTGGGTATTCGCACTGTTTACCGATGAGATCGCCGGCGCTTCGGCAGCTATCAAGGTATGCGCCATCGTGGACATTGTCATTGGTATTCTGAACTTCATCTTTATCGAGGATACGAAGCGGGAGGAACAGCAGGAGTCTCTGGGCGAAGTTGTAAAAGGCATGTTGAAAACCCTCCTGCTTCCCAGAGTATGGCTGCTGGTAGCCATCGTGTTCACAGCCTACAGTGTGTACGGTCTGGTCAGCTATGTAACCACATATGCACAGCAGTTCTACGGCATGACAGCCACCACTGCCGCAACCCTCGGCGGTATCCGTTACCTGATCCAGGGACTCGGCGGCATTGCGGCCGGCTTCATTGCTGACCGGTTCTCACGGGGCAAGGTCATCATCGGCGGATCCTTGGGCATGGCGCTGTCCTTTATCCTGTACGTGTTTATCCCCGTACAGGGCGGACTCCTGGGAGCCATCATCTTTAACTTCTTCTTCGGCCTGTTCTTCATCTACGTGGTGAGAAGCCAGTACTTCGCCATCCACGATGACGCCGGCATCCCGCTCCGCTTAAGCGGCCGTGTATCCGGTATTACATCCGCCCTCGGGTACGCACCTGACCTGTTCATGTACACCCTGGTCGGAAACTGGATGGACAACTACGGCCGCACGGGTTACAACATGACATGGATCTATGCGGTTGTTATGGCAATCCTGTGTGCAGTCCTCACACTGATACTGACAAAAACAGTTAAGACCAAGCTGCCTGAATAGGCAAACGTTTCTCATCAATTGACACAATCTGACATTAACTGATGTCCGATTGTGTCAATTGTCTAGTAATATCTGACTTTTACGTTCTTCCCCAGCCCCCGGGCGCAGTCCTTCAGCTGCTCCACCAGGTTCATCCTGACGCTCAGGTCAAAGGGCAGATTGGAGTTCTGATGGGCCAGGTTCAGGGCCTTCCCCACAAAGAGATGAAGGTCCGTGCACTCCTCGATGATGAGCTTGGCCAGCTTCGAGGCCCCGTTTTTCGCATCCAGCTCATGGAAAAACTCCTCGTCAAATTCATCCTGCTCGTATTTTTTCAGGATACTGAGGGCCTTTCCGAGGGTCAGCACACCCTCTGTCACAAGGTCCAGCCCCTCGATGGAGGCTGTGGGCGGAACCGACGGGTCCGCATAATCCACAGAAGTGACGATCTCTTTTTTCAGGACGCGGGCGGCGATATTGGCGCTGGTCCCGCCGCAGATCACCTTTTTTCCCTCGCTCTTCATGAAGTCACAGACCATCTGCTCGTCATCTTCCTTGTTAATGGGCGGCCCTGTGAAAATGTTGACTACCTGTCTCTCGATGACTCTGACCACGGCCACCGTGGTGTCGTCCCCCGGCTTTTCCCCGTACAGGTCATAGCAGGCCTGGGACAGCATGGCCGCAAGCCGGGAGGCGGACAGGGTCTCCTTTGTGCATTTCAGAGTGTACCGGGCCATGTCCTTCCAGGTCCAGCCGAAATTGAGCAGCTCCCCCACCCCGGCGTAGATCACGCCGTCACTCATGAGGACAAAGCAGTCGTTGATCTTCACCTGAAACCGGTACTCCCGTATCTTCTTGTCCTCAATAATGCGCTCTTTATAGGGGTAGTCCACGATCTTCTTATCCCGCACAAAGATGCAGGAAGGATTGTCAAATTCCACCAGATAGGCATTGCCATCGTGAAAGATCTGGAGGATGCTGAAGGTAGCGTAGGCCACCTGACGCACCTGACAGATGGGCAGCGTGCGGGCAATAGTCTCCACGCAGGACTCAATGGGCGCCCCGTTCAAAAACATGGTCCCCAGTATCTTGGATGTGAGGGTGGACAGTATGTTGGCCTTTACGCCGCTTCCCATGCCGTCCGCCAGAATCACGATGTCCGCATCCTCTGTGTGCAGTACCTCCACCTTGTCGCCGCACAGCTCTTCATTATGTTTATTCAGGCTTTTCCACGAAATATCCAGGCAAACACTCATATCAATCTTCCTCTTCAAACAAAATGGAGTCCCTTAGCTTGGACAGGGTCACCTTGGTCTCCGCTGTGGTCTCCCCCAGAAGCCCGGCAATCTCCTGCGCCACCATCATCTGCTTGTCAATGACCTTCTGGGCCATCTCCACTGTCTCCATTTTCAGGTGGTAATGCTGTTCCTTTGCCTTCTCCTCCCTGGACACGTCCTGGTAGGTGACAAGAACAGACTCCAGCCTGTCTATGTAAATAATGCTCTCCACCACAGGCATGCCGGTGGGCTCCAGGTGAATTTTCTTCCGGATGATGGGTTCCCTCGTATCCAGCACCTGGTCTATGTCATCCGCCTTGATAAACTCAAATATATACCGCTCCAGCGCCTCCTCCTTGGAGACCTCCAGAAGCTTCAGGGCCTTTTTGTTACACTCCCGTATCCGCATCTGGCTGTCCACAATGAGGATCATGCTGGGCGTCACGTCCATGACGACATTGGACATGGATTCCGCCTGGGCTACCGCGTTGGGAAGGCACATCCCAATCTCCGCCTTCCCCTGAAAAACGGCCGTGGCCTTGGCCCGGCAGCTGGGATAGCCGCAGGCGCCGCAGTTGAGCTCGTCGGACTTCGTGTATTTTCCCATGGCCCGGAGCATATCCTCCATCTGCTCCTCCGTGGGCACCGGATCCTCCACCCGGCGGTCCATAAATGTCTTGTGCATGTCCACATTGGTTCCGTCAATCTCCTCCGCCGGTCCCCGCTTTACCGCATGCCTCTCCACATCCATCTTGGCCCGGACCGCTGAGCGGTTCCATTTGTCCGAGGCAGGCCCCTTGATGCAGCCGCCTTCGCACACGTTTACCTCAAAAAAGCAGCCCTGTATCTCCCCCTTTTTCAGCTCTTCAAAAAGCTCCATGCAGGCGGTCAGGCCGTCTACAGCCACCTTGTAGTAGCGGCCCTGGCCCTCCAGGGGCGCTCCCGGCCCTGCCAGCACAGAGTGGATAATTCCTCCCCCCACCGGGTAGAGCTGATTGACCATGGGACAGGGATTTGCCAGGGGCTCATCCTCGCACGCAGATACACGAATCCCCTCTATCTCCCACCACTTCACCACTTCCTCAAAGGTCAGGATGGCGTCCACCGCACCTCTCACCCGCTGGTCCCCCACAGCCTCGGCCTTTTTGGCAATGCAGGGCCCCAGGAAGACCACCTTCACATCCTCCCCGTAGATCTGCCGGATCAGCCGTCCATGGGCGATCATAGGGGACACTACCGGCGCCAGCAAAGGCGCCAGCTCCGGGTAATATTTCTCGATCAGGTCATTGACACTGGGGCAGCAGGTGGTGATGATATTGGGCATCTCCCCGGCCCGCAGCAGCTTCTGATACTCGGCCGTCACAAGAACCGCCCCCTCGGCCGTCTCCCTGACTGCGTAAAATCCCAGCTTTTTGAGAGCTGAGACGATCTGTCCCGGACGTTCGTAGTCCAGCACCCCCAGGTAGGAGGGGGCGATGGAGATGATCACCTTCATTCCCTGGCGCAGATAGCCCCGCACCCTGTCTATATCGCTGGCGAATTTTTTCGCATTCTGGGGACAGACCTCCAGACAGTGGCCGCAGTTGATGCAGTGATCCTTCATGATGTGGGCCTGCTCATTCTGCACGGAGATCGCCTTCACCTCACAGTGCCGCACGCATTTATAGCAGTGGCGGCAGCTTGCATCCTTAAAATCTATAACTTTCACCTTTGCCCTCCTTTTGCAGCACTCTTTTCATATTTATGCATATTATAGCATCCCGGGCGCAGGCAGGGCAACGAAAAAGGCCCTGGGCCGGAAAAATCTCCAGTAGACTTGAGGATATGGGGTGAAAATTTTGACACCCCCTGTGCAGCCTTGCGCAATAACACTTAAAGCGGGAAGAAAAGCGCACCGCTCTCTTCCCGCTTCTTTATATGATATCACATTAGAGGTATCTCTTATCCGTTGATGGTCCGCTTCACATAGGTGGTGTGCAGATACTCATGAGCCTTGTGACTGCCCGGTTCGCCCAGGTACTCCTCGTAGAGCTGTCGGATGGCCGGATTTTCGTGAGACTTGCGGATGGCCTTGGCCGCATCGTTGCGGTACAGGACGCCTGCCCGGATGCCTCGCACATCGACAAAATTCCGCACCTCGCCTGACACCTGAGGCTGGCCGCCGCCGTTTACGCAGCCGCCGGGGCAGCACATGATCTCGATGAAGTGATACTGCTCCTCTCCGGATTTCACTTTATTGAGAATGGTCCTTGCGTTGGCAAGACCAGAAACCACTGCCACCTTAATGTCCATGCCCGCCACATTGTAGGAGGCTTCCTTGATGCCTTCTGTCCCCCGCACATCGGTGAAGTCCAGCTTTGCCAGTTCCTCGCCGGTGAGAGTCTCCACCGCTGTCCGAAGAGCCGCCTCCATAACGCCGCCGGTAGCGCCGAAGATGACGCTGGCTCCGGTGGACTCTCCCATGGGATCGTCGAAGGATTCATCCGGAAGATCTGTGAAGGAGATACCGCACCGCCGAATCAGCCTTGCAAGCTCGCGGGTCGTGATGGCGATGTCTACATCCGGCACGCCGGCCGCATTCTGGTCATCCCGCCCGATCTCAAATTTCTTCGCCGTACAGGGCATGACGCTGACAGATACAATCTTCTCCGGGGCAATTCCCTCCTTCTCTGCAAAATAGGTCTTGAGCATAGCGCCGAACATCTGCTGCGGCGACTTGCAGCTTGAGAGGTTCTCGGTCATATCCGGGAAATAATGCTCGCAGTACTTAATCCATCCGGGCGAACAGGATGTGATCAGGGGCAGCACGCCGCCGTTCTTTATCCTGTCAAGAAGCTCTGTGGCCTCCTCCATAATGGTCAGATCTGCCGCCCAGTCCGTGTCAAACACTTTATCAAATCCAATGCGCCGCAGAGCCGCCGCCATTTTGCCCTCCACGTCCGTTCCCATGGAATAGCCGAACTCTTCTCCCAGTCCGGCCCGGACGGATGGCGCAGTCTGCACCACAACGTATTTGTCTGGATCTGCGATGGCCTCCAGGATCTGATCCGTACAGTCCTTCTCATAGAGCGCGCCTACGGGACAGGCAGCAATGCACTGTCCGCAGGAGACACAGCTGGTCTGGCTAAGTCCCATATCAAAGGGTGAGCCGATAAAGGTGGCAAACCCTCTGTTGTTTGGTCCGATAACTCCGATGCCCTGGGTCTTCTCGCACACGGCCACACAGCGGCGGCAGAGAATACACTTGTTGTTGTCCCGGATCATATGAGCAGCGGATGTGTCCGGCTCGTAGTGGTTGGACTCTCCCTGGTAATAATTTTCATCGTCCACGCCGTACTCCTGGCAGAGCTGCTGCAGCTCACAGTTGCCGCTGCGCACGCAGGAGAGGCATTTTTTGTCGTGGTTGGAAAGCAGCAGCTGAAGCGTCCGCTTTCTGGATTTTATCAGCCTGGGGGTGTTGGTCCACACTTCCATCCCCTCATTTATGGGATAGACACAGGCCGCCACGAGATTTCTGGCTCCCTTGACCTCCACCACGCAGATGCGGCAGGCGCCGATCTCGTTGATCTCTTTTAAATAACAAAGGGTCGGGATCCGTATGCCCGCCAGATGCGCCGCCTCGAGAATGGTGGAACCAGCCGGAGCGGATATTTCTAAACCGTTGATCTTCAAATTGATGTTCTCCATATTCTCCATCCTCCATTATTCTTTGTATATCGCGCCAAAGCGGCA
>CAZZBJ010000072.1:0-11927 GCA_964652805.1 uncultured Mordavella sp.
GGTAACACACAACCAAAATACGGTTGCAACTACGCAACAGCAGGTTGCAACCGCAAAGTCTCACCCCCTCGCAGAGCGCACGGCTGCCGCAGGCAATCCCTCTGCCCGCCTGCAAGTGGTGAGTAAGCGGGCCCCGCTCCCGTTGACGTATGATGATCTGAACCCCGTGTAACCATTTGAGGACTTAAAACCGGGTGGAAAGTATAAAACCTCTTTATGCTGTAACATTGCAACAAATAGCCCATATTTCCGGAAATTCACAGTGATGCCGCCCGATGGGTTATATTGTGAAAGAATATTTACGGTTTCTCATCATGGCGCTGTGATTTGATTTTCTTTCTGAAATCCGAAGGCGTCATCAACTTCCTATTAATGAACTTCCGATTAAATGTTTTTATTGTATCATATCCTACAGCATATGCAATTTCGGTGACACTTTTTTCTGTCTCAAGAAGCATTTTGCAAGCATTGTTAATTCTCACAGAGTCCAGATATTCTGTGAAATTCTGTCCCAGCTGATGTATAAGAATTTCATTGAGTTTACGCACTCCAATTCCAAATTGCTCGCTGACTCCTTTCAGAGTAAGATGCTGTGCATAGTTTTCCGCAATATACGCAACAACAGAATAGTTCGTCCTCATTTCCTCTATCCCGCAGATATTCTGCACTTTCTGATAACATTCCCGGAAATCATTGACACGCATTCCGATTCGGGCACGGAATAGCTTTGAAATATGTGAAGCATCTACATAGCCCAGTATATCCGCCAGTTCTTCCAGCGTCATGTTTGTATATAGGAGATAATTGGCTGTACGGGCGATTTTCATCTCATTGACAAGATCTGAAAATGTAAGCCCCGTCGTGTCCAGAATATATCTTCGCACGCTCGACTGGCTGATAAAAAACTTTTCAGACAGTATCTTTACTGAGAGTTTCTTATTTAAATTAAGATAGATGTATCGCAGGATCTCACTCTTGTCATGTTCTCCGGAACTGTCGAAAGACCGTCCCTTCAACGCCCGGTTCATTTCCACAACAAGAATGAGAAGCAGACTGATACACCTGACACTAAAATACTCATCATGGCCTTCCTTGGGATTGACTGATTCCAGACCAAGCTCATCCTCCAACTCTCTGGCGACAAAAATGATCTTCTGCCAGCTTTTTCCTTCAAACTGCATTACATGCTGTTTTTCCAAATCCGAAAAAGCATTTCCGTTTACTTCCTGGAAAACATTAAATGTGTTCATCAGCATATTTAAAATATCATATTTGTATTTAATTATATACATCTGAATGCTCTCCTTAACGGAAATTATTTCTGTTATTTCATAGGGAAATAGTGCCACTACGCACTGCTTTCCAATATTATAATCCCTTCCCTGGATACGGAGAACCCCTTTTCCTTTCTGTATGATCAAAAAGCGCGCCGCCTGATGGATCAAGGGTTTTGTCCTGGCATTTATTACCTCCGTATCAATACTGTAAAGTCTGTTCATGTCAAAGTCAGAACACGCTTCCGTCTGTCTGTGTATAATATTTTTCATTTACCTTCCTTTCGCTGGTTCTTTCGCTGCTGTGCTGTTATAAATGACAGAGAACAGCCAAAGTTTCCTCTGGCTGTTCTGTTTTCTCATTGCACTATGATCTTAACAGTCTCCGATTTTAATCTGCTTGTCCGCCCCCTTACTTTTACTGTGCCGGTTTCACGCTTCGTGCGAATCCATGCGGCAATACAGCCTCCCTGCATGGTTGTATCAGAAGGTCCGATCAGATCTGCCGGACCTTCCACGGAAATATGAATACTGTCCATCATATAATCCAGAGTGTTTCCATACTGATCAACTGCCTCAAATACAATTCTTGTCACATCATAAGCATCTTCCTCACCGCCTGCATAAATGACAGAATCGTCGCTTATGATCTTAAGTTCTGACGGAACAGGATTTTTGGCAAATTTCTTTGTGATCACAGGATTTCCGTCTACGTAACCAATAAATGTGGCGTCCTCCCATCCCCATTCATCCCAGATTCCATCCGGAATGCGGTCCATATACATCGGAGGATGTTCAAGACCTGCAAACCAGCGTCTATACGGGAAAAGCCTCCTTGCAAGTTTCTTTCCAAAATAGAATTCCACATAATCGCAGTTCGTAAAAATATACATTGGCAAAAAACCACATTCATTAATATCCCCGTTTACCCACATTGTTGCTGGTACAAGCACAGGAATCTCATGCGGATCCTTCTGACTTTCATAGACTGCTGCTGTCCATTTCTTCGGAATACGGAACATATCAGATACACCGTGATAGCAGACACGATCACCAGGACCGAACTGATAATGTGTATTATAGTCAAACGCACACCAACCAATCGCACCGCAGATCCGGTCATCCAGGGCAATCTCATCCATACACCACGCATGACGCAACGCCTGTTCTTCCCTGCGCTTTGTGTCATCCCATCGCTTTGTTGGATGGAAAGCTCCTGCAAACTCAGAAATCAGAAAGGGAACATCGTAATCCAATCCGGTGGAGATATTCTGATCTCTGTGCCTCTTGTCACATTTACCGGCCTGAAACTCATTCATTACATAGACATCTTCCTGGAAGTCTGCCCGCTCAATATATTTCACGCCGCCTGTCGGACGCGTCTTATCCATTTCATGTGCCTTTGCATTTGTTCTTGCATAGAATTCAAAGTCATTTTGAGACTCATTAATTCTTACACCCCATAGAATAATAGACGGATGATTATAGCCTTCCCTGATCATATCTTCTACATTTTTGACAGACAGATTTTTCCATTCTTCGTCCCCGATATACTGCCATCCCGGAATCTCCTCAAAAACAAGGAGTCCGAGTTCATCACACCGGCTCAGAAAATATCCGGACTGGGGATAGTGACTTGTGCGTACAATATTGATCCCGAGTTCCTCTTTTAAAATTTCCGCATCCTTTTCCTGCGCCCTCTTCGGCATGGCATAACCCACATATGGATAAGACTGATGTCTGTTCAGTCCTTTCAGTTTGATCTTTCTGTCATTCAAATAGAATCCCGTGGGTGTAAATTCAACTTTCCGGAATCCAAATCTGTCGCTGATTTTACTGTCTCCAAGGTATGCATCCGCCCTGTACAGATAAGGATTTACCGTATCCCAGAGCTTGATTCTCTCAAGATCGCTTATCCTTACTGAAACTCTGCCGTCGCCTGCCGGCACATCCACTTCCATCTGTGCCTTTGCGATAACGATTTCGTTATCCTTTATCTCTGTTCGGAACAAGACTCCTTTTTCTTCCCTGCGTGCATTCGTAAAAAGCGTAACCTCCACTGCTTTTTTCTCTGCCATGACATCAAGGGGAGTAACATGCACTGCTTTTACATAAATGCTGTCCGTTACGATCAGCTCTGTCTCTCGGTACATACCTCCGTAACACAGATAATCAATCAGGTATCCGAAAGGCGGCACATCGTTTCTCTCTGTGGAATCAACTTTAACAGTGAGAACATTTTTCTCTCCATATTTGAGTCTGTCCGTCAGTTCAGCGTCAAACGCCGTATAAGCGCCTTTGTGTTCTGTAATTTTCTCTCCGTTCAGATAAACTTCCGCCACGCTTGAGACTGCATAGAACCGCACGAAAACCCTTTTCCCTTTCCAGGATTCATCCGCAGCAAATATTTTGCGGTAGCATGACACAAACATAGTATCTGTCTCATCAAAATAGTTAAACGGGATTTCTTTATTCGTGTGCGGCAATGTGATTGGAACAAATCCTTCCGTTCCTTCTCCTTTTGCATCTGTATCACAGAAACTGTCTTTATAAAACCAGTCGTTAAATGCTTTGACTTCTCTCATTTTTTCTTTATAACCTCCATTATTCAGGCTTTTTTACGGGACCATTATTTTTCAGATATAAAATCAGAGACCCGATCGCTCCTGTATAAAACAGAATTTCCACGGATTCCCTGCATACTTTTACCGTCCCAGGGTATATAAACCACACAGCCAGTCCAAACATAGCGGCAATCACAAAACGGAGCATAATGTACGTAACCGAGTTCATGCAGGACAGAGCATGTTTCATCAACACGGTCGTAACTCCTCAGTAAATCATAACAGCCGAAACTAAAGCAATCCCTACCCTGTTTTCATTTTTCGCCGTCATAAGAAATAAGACTTATCCTTTCACCGAACCGGTCACCCCTTCAACAAAGCTGCGCTGCAGGCAAAAGAATACTATCAGCATTGGAAGAGTCGCAATGGCAAGTCCCGCCATCTGCACACCGTAATCTGCCACGTAGGACGAAGAGGCAATCTTTGAAACGACTACCATTACCGTTTTCTGATCGTCCGTCTGCAGTACGATCATTGGCCACATATAATTGTTCCATGCGGTCATAAATGCATAGATCGCCGCAGCCGCATATGTCGCTCTCATGGTCGGAAATACAATGCTGAAGAAAATTCTAAGTTCATTTGCCCCGTCAATCCTGGCTGACTCCAGAAGTTCATTTGGCAGTGACTTGAAGCTCTGCCGAAAGAAAAAAATCAAAAAAATCGATGATATTGCGGGGAAGATGACCGCCCACGCGCTGTTTAGTATCCGCATTTCTGCCATCATCTTGTACCAGGGAATGATCAGGGCAGATGTCGGGATCATCATTCCAATCAGATAAATCGTATAAATGCGTTCAGAACGTTTATTTCCGAACTTTTCAAATCCGTATGCCGCCAGTGATGTCACGAGAAGACTTGTCACTGTAATGATCAGCGCAATCTTGATTGAATTTAAAAGTGCAGACACCATCGGATAAGTTGTAAACAGATTCGTCAGATTTTCTATCAGATGATTTCCGGGAAGAATCCGTCCGCTTGCTACATCTATTGAAGCATTTGTCGCGCCAACGAACATAAAATAGCACGGAAAAATGGAAACAAACGTAGCAATAATCAGCACAAAATAAACAAGTCCTCGTTTCAGATACTTTACTATTTTTGCCACGTCTATACCTCCTTGTCTCTTGTCAGTTTCAGCTGCAATAGCGAAAGCACAGCTATGATTATGACAATCACCCATGAAATTGCAGCCGAATACCCGAAATTCGATGAATATACAAAAGAGTGATTGTAAATATACAGCGCTGCTGTCATTGTCTCATTTGACGGTCCTCCTGCCGTCAGATTCTGTACCTCGTCAAACAGCTGAAGTGTTCCGATCGTTGAAGTGATACTTGTAAATATAATCATAGGCTTCAGCTGCGGAATCACGATCCGGAAAAATTCCTGAACTTTATTTGCGCCGTCGATTCTCGCCGCCTCAAAAGTTTCTCTTGGCATACTCTGCATTCCTGCAATATAGAACATCGCGTTGTATCCTGTCCATCTCCAGCACAGCGCAATAATAATTGCAACCTTCGCCCAGAATCCGTCTGTCAGCCAGTTGATTGGAGTCTGAATCACATGAACCGCCATAAGAAACTGATTGACCAGTCCGTTTACCTGAAAGAGTGTCTTAAATACAATGGCATATGCTACAAGCGAAGTGGCACACGGAAGAAACAGCGCCGTTCTGAAAAATCCTCTGAATTTCAGATAGGGACTTTCAAGCAGATAGGCTAGAATCAGACCTGACAGAAGCATAACAGGAACCTGAATAACAAGGAAAACGACTGTATTGATAAGGGCTTTCCAAAAAATCGTGTCATTAAATACTCTGACATAATTACTCAATCCGACAAAGAACGCATTACTTCCCTGATATGAATGTAACGAAATATAAATGGAGTAGCCGATCGGATACAGCATGAAAACACAGGTAAGTACAATTGCGATCACACTGAATTGAAACCATATTCCCCTCTTCCCAAGTTTTTTCCCAGACGTATATTTCGCCATATAATCCCTCCTACAAATGTTTACTCCAGTGCATCGCACATAACTGTGCTGAAAAAATGAACAAGAAAATGCATGAACTGTTTGTGATCCTGCGTAATTTCCGGCCCAATGGTCTCATAGTTCCGGCCGTTCAGTTTCCTGTTTCCGCACAAACGCTCACGACAGTCCCTGCATTTTCTGATCATTTTTAACCGTTCCGGATTATAATCTTCAACTTATTCTCATAATCCTACTTGCATTTTGTAATTTTCTTCCGCCTGGGTCAGCGCATCGTCCAGGGATATATTTCCATCCAGATAATCTTGAAGAACAGAACTGAGTGCATCGCAGGCTTCATTTGTATACATACCGTAATCTACTGCCGGGATCTGGGAGCCCCACTCCGCAAAATCGGCATAAATTGTCTGATTATTAAAATAGGCAACCTCCTCCTGATACGCTTCGCTCTCTGTAGATGGCAGATAAGTTGCCACCGCACCCTGCTCACTCAGTATCTGGTCATAAAAATCCAGATTTCCATCGTAAACTGTCTTCAGGAAGTCAATAGCCAGATCTTTGTTTTCGCTCTTTTCAAGAACCACCCAGCTTGATCCGCCAATATTAGAATATTGCGTGGCACCATCGACACCTTCTACTTGCGGAAGGGTTGTATATCCCCACAGGCCGGACATCTCCTCCACCGCTGTCAATGTGGGCACATACCACACGGCTGACAGATGTGCGGCAATATTACCCTCCTGTACAGCCGCAATGCCTTCGGATGACCAATAGTCAACCGGGTAAATCAAGTCATTTTCATACATCTGTTTCAGGATGTCAAACATATATCGAATCACATCATTATTCACAAAATTCGGATTTTCTTCTTCGTCCGCATAGAACCACTGTCCTGTTGACTGAAGCGCCATCTCAATATAATGATATCCTTTATACGGCGTAAAGACAAACACATAGTTACCTGTCGCTTCTTTTACATCTTTTGCAATCTCAACAAGCTCTCCCCAGGTAATAGATTCGAGATCATCTGCCGTATAACCGGCCTCTTCAAACAGATCGATACGGTAATACATACCTGCGCTTCCACTGTCAAACGGAACGCCGTAAAGTTTTCCGTCAATTGTATAATTCGCTACTTTACTTTCCGCAAAATCATCAGCGTTAATTGCATCTGTTAAATCAGCATACTCTCCCTCATAGTTTGTCAGAAACGTCTGAGCGGAATAATCTCCCAGAAGAAGAATGTCAGGGAGTCCCTCGGAAACACCGGATGTAAATGCCGTAATCGATTTTGACTCGACGTCTTCTTCCGCTGTATTTACAATATTCACTTCAAAATCCGAATGTCCTGATTCCCGATAATATTCTGCCGCTGTTTCCATAATCGGGATATTAAAACTTTCATCCCAACACCAGATTGTCAGTGTTTCTGAATCCGATTCCGAATCGCTGCTGCTACTGCCACATCCTGCCATTCCGACAATTAATGCCAGACAAGGCAGAACAGCAAGAATTCTTTTTTTCTTCATGTACCTTTTCCTCCTTTTTTCTCTCTTTCTCCGGTCCCGGAAATTGGTTCTAAAATCGGACGGACGCCCTGTTTTATTGAGTTTCCGAGACTGTGCTTTTATTAATTGGGTCATTAATATAGTAATAATTTTACCATCTGTTTTTGTATAATTATATTCACAACATTTCTTTTTTGTTGTATATTTTCATCTACTTTGTACCATTTTTCTTATTTTTTTTACCATTTTATTGTATTAACAAAAAATCGAGGTTGAACTAAAAATACCTCTTTTTTGATTTAATTTGGATTGACTTTTGAATATTTAGCTGATCTCCCCAAAGCACCAACCCGCATGGTCGTCCATGAGGAACTTTCCATTTGGTTTTGAGCGGTGAAAACAAATAGCCGCCACTACTGCAATAGTGACGGCTAACCTTACATAAAGGTTTAGATTATTGAATTGTCAGGGCTGCTGCCTGTGTATGCTGCCTGCCCACCTTAGTTCTGCTGCGCCTCGCTGGCAGAGCCAAGGGTGACCGTTACGGTCTGCTCCTGATACTCACCCTGATCAGCTCTTTGGACTGTCACCTCCACAGTTTCACCGGAAGCGTAGTACTGAAGCGTATCCTGGAGCTGTGATATGCTGCTGATGGAACGGCCGTCAAAGGCTGTGATGATGTCGCCTGCCTGGATACCCAAGTAGGACGCCTGGCTTTCGTCCACCTTCTCCCTGGTCGTCTGATTCATCAGGTTCTGCAGGCTCTCCTTCGCCTTGTTGATGGGGATGGCAAATCCGATGCCGTCCACTGTTGTGCCAGACTGAGTTGTGGAGCTCTTTGCCACATTAATACCGATAAGCTCACCGTTCATGTTCAGCAGAGCGCCGCCGCTGTTGCCGGAGTTGATAGGAGCGTCTGTCTGAATCAGGCCTGTGGCGTTGATGGTGTTGCCGCTGCTGTCTGTGAGCTGAAGGTCACGGTCCAGAGCGCTCACGTAACCGCTTGTCACGGACTGGCCATAGCCAAGGGCATTTCCGATCGCCACAACCTGCTCCCCGAGAACAAGGTCATCGGAGTCGCCGATCGTGGCTATCTTGATCTGATCCATCGTGTCATCGGAGATATCGGACAGCTTCACAGCTACCACGGCCAGGTCATTGTCCGCATCCGTGCCCTTGATCTGTCCCTCCACTGCCGACTCATCTGCAAATCCTACGGACAGGCTGTCCGCACCTTCCACAACGTGGTTGTTGGTGGCGATAAGGAGCTCTGTGTCATTCTGTCCTACGATGACGCCGGTGCCGGCTCCCTCCACCTCATACTCCTGCGTGCCTCCGAAGAAACTTCTCATTTCCTCCACAGACATGGTGGAAATGGTCACAAGGGAGGGCATGGCGTTCTAGGCCACCTCGGCCACTGTGCCTTTGTTTTCAGAGCTTCCTGAGTCGGACACGGTCCCTGTGTTTGTCAGGTCTGCCCGCCGGTCTCATTGATCTCCTGAGACTCATTGTTTTCTCCTGTGTATCCTTCTGTATATCTGTCATCCATCATAATATCCTGCCTCTTTTCTTCTTCTGGGAATGGTCTTTTTCTTTTTATAAGACCGATTATAGGCCGGTTCTTTGTTCTGGTTGACATTCATGACCAGCATCTGAAGTCGGTTCTCTATGTTGGCAAAGCTGACGTCCGGGTCGTAGTCCAGAGGCAGGATCTGCACATCCGGGTACAGTTCCTTTAGCTTCTTGGCAATGCCGCGGCCCACCACGTGGTTGGGCAGGCAGCCGAAGGGCTGGAGGATGACGAAAGCTCTGCACCCCTTCCTGGCGTGATGCAGGATCTCGCCCGAGATCAGCACGCCCTCTCCGGCGTCAAAGGTGTGGTGGATCACCTGATCGCTGTCCTTCACCATGTCCTCCATCCGCAGGGCGGGCTCGTAGAGGGGATGCTTCTTCGCAATCCGGTCTGTCATGTCGTGGGCAAAGTCAAAGGCCTTGTTCGCCACGTGGAACCAGATCTTCCGGATGAAGGGCCGTTTCAGATGGTATTCCCTGTTCTGACTGTCCTGGTAAAAATAGGTCTTGCGGATTACGTCCGTCATGCGGGCCTCAATAATCTCAAAACCGTTCTTCTCCAGGTAGGCCTCGATGTCGTGGTTGGCGCCGGGGTGGAAGTTCAGCAGGTACTCGCCCACGATCAGCACGCCGGGCCTGGGAGCGCTGCGGTCGTACTCCACCTCATTCATGATGTCGATGGCCTTCTTAAAGCCCTTTCTCGCTCCCGGCACACCCTTTGTCTCCAGTCCTTCCACCACTGCGTCCATGGCCCGCTCAAAGGCCTCATCCGCACTTCCCTTCACCTTCTCGTAGGGGCGGATCTTCCGCAAAAGTTCCTCCAATACATCGATCATAGGCAGGGAGACGGCAATCTTCAGGGAGGAGGCCAGGTTGATCTTAAATCCCGGGTGGAGGTGGTGGGCGTCCGCATCGTCGTTGGTCAGGATAGGCACCTGGGGAAATCCCGCATCGTCCAGCGCCTTCCGAAGGAGGGCACTGTAGTGGGTCAGACGGCAGTCTCCCACGTATTTACCCATGGCGATGGCGGTGTGGTCCGGGTCGTATTTGCCGCTCCGGAGGGTCTCCAGCGCCTCCCCGATGACAATCTGGGCGGGGAAGCAGATATCGTTGTGGACGTACTGCTTTCCAAGCCGGATGGCTTCTCCCCTTCCGATCTCCAGAGGCACGGTCTTCACGCCCTGCCCCGTAAAGGAGGCGGCCATGATCCTGCTGAAGGCGTGGGAGGTGTTGGGCACCAGCACCACCTTGTCCGCCTTGTCCTTCTTCTCAAACTTCACCGGGTAGGGATCTGTCAGCTCCCTTGTCTCCAGCTTCTTCTTTTTCTCTCTTCTCATGACCACTGTCTCCAGGAAGGAGCGGACGCGGATGCGCAAAGGTCCCTGGATATCGCTCTCGTCCAGCTTCAGGACAAGGGGGATTTTCCCGGAGATCTCGTGCATCAGCCGGATGATCTCGTCCGACAGGTAGGCGTCATGGCCGCAGCCAAAACTCACCACCTGCACGTACTCCAGACAGTCGCTTCGGGCTGTCAGGACAGCGGAGGAGAGCATCCTGGCGTGGAAATTATTGACAATGTCGATCCGGCTCTTTGAGAGGTCCACGTCCTCGATGCCCGGCACCGAGTCCGCCGTCAGCACAGGAATCCCCATAGTGACGAACATCTCCGGCAGGTCGTGGTTTACGAGGGCATCATTCTGGTAGGGTCTTGAGGCCAGGACAACGGCAAATTTTCCCTTCTCCTTCACCTTCTCGATGATGGCAGCCCCCTGCTTTTTCAGCTCTGCCCGGAAGCTCTCCTGGGCCTGGTCTGCGGCCTCCACAGCCTTCCTCGTCTCCTCCTCCGGTATCTGGTAATGGTCCTTCATGTAGATGGTGAGCTGCCGGTCCCTGTCCTCCCTTGAAGGCCAGTGGAACAAAGGCTCGTCAAAGGGGATGCCGAACTGCTTCTCCGGGTTGTCGGAATTCTTCACCACAATGGGATAGCCCTTCACCACGGCGCACATGGACTCGCTCGTCTTCTCCCGGTTCTCCGTGGGAATGGTGGTAATGGCGGGCATGAAGATCCGATCCACTTTTTTCGCCGCCAGGTTCCGGATGTGCCCGTGTACCAGCTTGGCGGGGAAGCACACTGTGTCCGAAGTAACGGCCGAGAGCCCGGACTCGTACATTTTCCGGGTGCTCATGTCAGAGAGCTGCACCTGGAAGCCCAGAGCTTTAAAGAAGGTGCTCCAGAAGGGCATGAACTCCCAGTTGGACAGCACTCTCGGAAGGCCGATGGTGATATCCCGCTTCACCGCCGGATCCGGATAGGGGTAGTCCTTGAAGAGAAGCTCCTCCCTCCTTCTGTACATGTTGGGCACCCGGTTCACCCTCTGGGTCTTCTCCTTAAGCTGCTTTCTGGCCTGGGCATCGCCCGGCTTTCCAAGCACCTCGCCCCTCTCGCACCGGTTGTTGGTCACCCAGGAATTGCCGTTTGAGAAGGTGACAATGGTTCGGCGGCAGTGGTTGGTACAAAAGGGGCAGGGAGAGTTGGACTCCTGGGTGTAGGAAAAGTCATCCAGACTGTCCAGCGCGATGAAGGTGTGCTTTTCAGGCTCCCTCTCATGCCGCTCCTTTGCGATGAGGGCCACGCCCACAGCGCCCATCAGCCCCGGGTAGGGGGCCCGCACTACCTGGCGTCCCGTATACTCCTCCATCGCCCGCACCACCGCATCGTTCTCAAAGGTGCCTCCCTGAACCACGATGCAATCTCCCAGGGAGTCCAGATTGGAAATGCGGATCACCTTGGTAAATACATTCTCTATGATAGAACGGCACAGTCCCGCCATAATATCCTCCGGCAGGCGGCCGTTTCTCTGCTCCGTGATAATACTGCTGTTCATAAAGACCGTGCAGCGGCTTCCCAGCTTTGCCGGATGCTTTGAGGCAAAGGCGGCCTCTGCGATCTG
>CAZZBJ010000073.1:0-11920 GCA_964652805.1 uncultured Mordavella sp.
CCTACCGCTTTTCTAACGCAGAGGCTCTGGGTCGGATCATAAAGCTTCGCTACTGCCTGCTCCCCTACCTGTACAGCGAGTACATGAAGGCTGCCCTGGGAGATGAGATGCTCTTCTTGCCCCTCGCCTTCGCCTACCCGGAGGACCCGCACGCCGTTCAGGTGGAGGATCAGCTCCTCCTCGGGGAGAGCCTCATGCTGGCACCCGTCTGCCAGCAGAACGCCGCCGGCCGCTACGTGTACCTGCCGGAGGACATGCTCTGTGTGACCACCTCCGGACCGGACGATTTCCGCTGTGAGAAAATGGCCGCCGGACACCACTATGTGCCTGTGGCCGAGAACGAGCTCATCTTCTTTGTCCGCAGAGGACACCTGCTGCCCCTGGCACAGACAGCCAGGAACGTGGAGAAGCTGGACTCCTCCCGCCTGCTGCTCATCGCCTACCCGGCGGACACATGCCGCTACACACTCTACGATGACGACGGCTACGGAAAAGACTACGAAAATCCCTCCCATCTGTCCACTATTGACATATCCGCCGACGGTGAGATAAGATATGAGGGATCAACAGAAAGGACTGTCACAACATGTTTCATCTGCTCTTAGTTATCATATACCTTGCTTTTATAAGCCTGGGCCTCCCCGACGGACTGCTGGGGTCCGCCTGGCCCTCCATGTACCAGGAATTCCAGGTGCCGGTGTCCTACGCCGGCTTCATTTCCATGCTCATTGCGGCAGGCACCATCGTGTCCAGCCTGCAGAGCGACCGGCTGACCCTGCGCCTGGGGCCGGGACGGGTGACAGCCATCAGTGTGGCCATGACAGCGGCCGCCCTCTTCGGCTTTTCCTTCAGCCACTCCTTCCTCGCCCTGTGCCTGTGGGCCATCCCCTACGGCCTGGGGGCCGGCAGCGTGGACGCGGCCCTCAACAACTATGTGGCCCTCCACTACACCAGCTGGCACATGAGCTGGCTCCACTGCATGTGGGGCGTAGGCGCCTCCGCCGGTCCCTACATTATGGGCCTTGTCCTCTCCGGGGGAGCCGCCTGGAACACCGGCTACCGGTACGTGGGCATCCTCCAGGTCATTCTCACTGCCATCCTGCTCATCAGCCTGCCCCTCTGGAAGGACAGGCAGTCCGGCTCCGGGCCGAAGGCAGGCAAAAGCCCTGGGGCGGACACTCCGGCTCCGGCAAAGGAGCGTGCGCGGCAGTCGGAAAAGCCCCTGTCCCTGAAGCAGATCCTCGCTATCCCCGGCGCAAGAGAGGTGATGGTGACCTTCTTCTGCTACTGCGCTCTGGAGCAGACAGCCGGCCTGTGGGCCTCCAGTTACCTGACCCTGCACGAGGGGATCTCCTCTGAGACCGCCGCCTTCTACGCCAGCCTCTTCTTCATCGGCATCACCATCGGGAGGGGCGTCAGCGGTTTTCTCACCATGGGTTTCAGCGACACCCAGATGATCCGCCTGGGACTGGTGCTGATCCTGGCGGGCGTGCTGATCATCCTTGCGCCTCCGGGCGGCGGCACCTCCCTTCTCGGCCTGATCATCATCGGCCTCGGGTGCGCTCCCGTGTACCCCTGTGTCATCCACTCCACGCCGGCCCTCTTCGGTGCGGACCGTTCCCAGGCAATCATCGGCGTGCAGATGGCCTCCGCCTACGTGGGCACTTGCCTCATGCCGCCCCTCTTTGGCCTGATCGCAGGCCGCATCAGCATCTCTCTCTTTCCCTTCTATCTGCTGGTCATCCTTGCAGTGATGTTTATGATGCACGAGAGACTGCTGAAAAAAACCGCGAAAAATCTGTAACACTCTGTAAAAAAACGGGAGGAGGAGAGGAACGATGCAGATCGCACTGCGAAACGACGGAAGGGAGCTCAAATCCCACGGGGATTACTCCTTCCCCGTGCTTGTCAGCCCGGAGCGGCTGGACGCCTACGAGATGGGAAGCTTTGCCTGCCACTGGCATCCTGAGATCGAGTTTACCCTGATCCTGAAGGGGGAGATCCTGTACCAGGTCAATGACCACATCTATCATTTGAAGGAGGGCGACGGGATCTTCTGCAATGCCAACATGCTGCATGCGGGGCGCCACGCAAACAGCCAGGATTGCTCCTATCTGTCCGTCACCGTCAATCCCTCTTTACTGTACGGCTACAAGGCCAGCCTGCTGCAGACCAAATACATCCAGCCCGTGACTGAGAACCAGCTTCTCCCCTCCGCCGCCTTCTCCCCGGAGGTGCCCTGGGAAAAAGAGGTTCTCTCCCACCTGACCGCCATCCGCCGGCTCTGGCAGAACCCGCCCCGCTCCTACGAGCTGCGTCTCCTGACAGAGCTCTACCAGATCTGGATCCTGCTCTTTGACCACCTGGATCTGGAGACCCGCCCCTCCTCCGGGGACGTGCGGGAGCTGGAGCGGCTGCGCCGCATCGTCACCTTCATCCACGGGCACTATATGGAGCATATTTCCCTAGAGGACATCTCCGGCTGCGTCAACATGTGCAAGAGCGAGTGCTGCCGCCTGTTCAAGCGGAATATGGACCAGCCTCTCTTCGACTACCTCCTCCACTACCGCATCCGGCAGAGCATCCCCCTGCTGATCCAGGGAAAAGACAGCATCACGGACATCTCCATGCAGTGCGGGTTCTCCAGCCCCTCCTACTACACGAAGCTGTTCCGGAAGTTCATGGGCTGCACTCCCAGGGAGTATGCAAAATCCGTCCACATGGAAAAGAGTCCGCAGCATCTCTGCCAAGATACTCCCTCCTAAAACATGCGTCAGGAGGGAAAGGGAAGCTCCTCGATCCGGGTGCACACCTGCTCCAGCAGGCTGTCATCATGACTCACCACAAGAAGTCCCAGGGAGCGCCTCTTCGCCTCCTCCAGGAGGAACTGCCAGATCTGAGCCTGGGTCACCAGGTCCAGCATGGCGGAGATCTCATCGCAGAGGAGAAATCTCACTCCCGGGTGGAGGGCTCTTGCCAGGCAGAACCGCTGCAGCTCCCCGCCGGACAGTTCGGATGGGAAACGGTCCATCCACCCCTCCTGGATGTGCAGCTCCTCCTTCAGTCTCTCCTCCACATCTCCCGCCTCCGAAAGAGTCGTCCTAAGCCGCAGCAGCGGATCCACCACTGTCTCCGGGTGCTGCCAGACCATCTGCACCGGGCAGGCTCCCCTGTAGGAGCCCAGGGGCTTTCCGTCCAGCAGGACCTCCCCTTTCACCGGCTTTTCATACCCTGCCAGAAGCCGGCACAGGGTGGTCTTTCCCCGGCCGCTGGGAGCCTTGAGTCCCACTCGTTCCCCACCATTCATTGACAGGCTGAACTGGTCCAGCACCGGCGCCTTCTTTTTCCCTCCGTAATAAAATGTCACCTTTCTTGCTTCCAGTGTCATACTGTTTCCTCCTTTTCCGGATACAGGCAGCGCACCAGCCCGCCTCTGACCCGCTGTACGGGAATGTGGTCCGCCTCGCCGCACTCTTTCCGGCAGGCCTTGCACTGTCCGGCAAAGGGACAGCCGAATGAGACTGTGCCCGGGTAGGGCTGGCTTCCCCGGATGGGCGCAAAGCCGCGGGAGGGCATAGCCCGAAAGAGGGCTCTTGTAAATGGATGCCGAAGTCTTCCCACGTCCTGAAAATCCTCTGCCGCTGCCTCCTCGATGGTCTCCCCGGCGTAGAACACCACCACCCGGTCCGCAATGGCAAGAGCCAGCTCCAGGTCGTGGGTGATAAAGAGCATCCCCGCGCCGCCCTCTGTCATCTCCCGAAAATGGCCCAGGATGCGGCCGGCTGCCCGGGCGTCCAGCCCCGGTGTGGGCTCGTCCGCGATAATGAGCTTTGGCTCATCCATGACCGCAGAGGCGATCAGCACCCTTCTTGCCATGCCCCCGGACAGCTCAAAGGGATAGAGGTCCGCCGTCTCAGGACCAAGGCCGTACCGCTCCAGCACCTGCCGGCAGCGCTCCTTTGTCTCCTGATCCTTCCTCCCCCTGGTAAGCTGGGCCCCCACCTTCATGAGGGGATCCAGGTAGGTGACGCCCTGGGGAATGAGAGCCAGGCCGTTTCCCCGCAGCTTTTCCGCCCGCTCCTTGGTCAGGGGCTCTCCGCCGCAGAGGATCTCTCCCTCCATATGGCTGTTGTAGGGGAGGATGCCCAGGATGCCGTGGGCCAGAAGGCTTTTCCCGGATCCGCTGGCGCCCACCACGGCCACCACCTCGCCTGCGCCTACGGTCAGGTTCAGGTCCCGGATCACAGGCAGGCTTCTTCTTCTGGTTCCCCGGTCGTACCGGGTGAACCAGATGGACACATGGCGCACCTCCAGTATGGACTTTTCCATCCTTTCACATCCTTCCTTCTATTCATGAACGCTGGCAGGATCCAGCAGATACCGCCCTCTCTCCCCCAGCAGGGCAAAGAGGGCCGTCACCAGCACGAGAGAGAGCCCCGGACACAGGGCCAGCCACCATCTCCCGGTAGTCAGGTACTGCATGCTCTCCGACAAGACCACGCCGATGGCAGGCTGCTCCGAGGAGAGGCCAAAGCCCAGAAAGGTGATGCTGGCCTCGTGGAGGATAGCGTGGGGGAAGAGAAGGAGCAGCCCTGTGAAGAACTGGGGAAACAGGTGGGGCAGCATGTGCCGGCAGGCCACCTGCAGCTTGGACACTCCCAGCTTCTCCGCTACCAGGATGTAGGGCGCTTTCTTCAGCTGCAGCACCTCCCCCCGAATCACCCTGGCCAGGGAGGGCCAGTGGCTCAGGGACACGCCTGCCACGACGCCTGCAAAGCCCCGGCCGCAGGCGATGGAGATGAGCATCACAAGCAGGATGTGGGGGATTCCCACGACAAGATCGATGCACCAGGAGATGACGCTGTCCGCCCTTCTCCCCAGGGTGGCAGCCGCCGTCCCCAGCACCAGCGCCGCGGCCGCGCTTACCGCCGCCGTCAAAAGGCCGATCCGGATACTTAGGGAGAGCCCTGCAATGGTCCTTGTAAACATGTCTCTCCCCATCCAGTCTGTCCCGAACCAGAACGCCCCTCCCGGCGCCAGGTTGGTCCGGGAGAAATCGGTCACAGCCGCCTCCTCTTCCAGGAAGATTCCCGCTGCCGTGATCCCCGCCAGTATGAGAACAGCCAG
The DNA here is from genome assembly GCA_964652805.1 of uncultured Mordavella sp. GTDB lineage: Bacteria > Bacillota > Clostridia > Lachnospirales > Lachnospiraceae > Claveliimonas. Next base: position 5,128 of record CAZZBJ010000073.1, read on the forward strand.
GACAAGAAAGAGAAGGGTGCTCATCCTTCGGTTCCCGTGTCTTTCCATCATTTTGCCGTCCTCCTTCTTATCTTCGGATCTACCGCGCCATAGAGAAGGTCCGCCGCCAGATTGCCGCCAAACACCATAGCCGATGTGATGAGGGTAATCCCCATCAAAAGGGGCAGGTCGCTGCCAAGCCCCGCGGTCACGGCGGCCTGCCCCAGGCCCGGGTAGGAGAACACCTGCTCCACCAGTACGGAGCCGCCTATGATCTCGCTGACAGACCCGAACTGGAGGGTGATGGCGGGCAGGGATACGCCCCGCAGCCCGTGCCGCCAGACGATGGAGCTCATGGACTCCCCCCTGGCTCTGGCAAAGAGGACATAGTCTGACTCCAGCACGTCCACCATTTTCTCCCTTGTGTGAAGAGCGATATGGGACACCCCTGTGATGCTCAGGGTAACAGTCGGCAGAATGGCGTGCTGCAGCCTGTCACCAGCCGTTACCAGGCTGCTCTCCATGCCGATGGGCACAGAAAGCCCCGCCGGCAGCCAGCCAAGCCACACAGAAAAGACCAAAAGAAGAAGGAGGGCAAGCCAGAAGGCCGGCGTGCTGGAGATGAGCAGGCACCAGCCCCGGATCAGCTTGTCCGGCCAGCGCCCTCTCCACACCCCCGCCGCCACGCCCAGCAGCAGCCCCAGCACGCCCGAGATCACCCAGGCGGACAGAAGAAGGAGAAGAGAGCCGGACAGCCGCTGCCAGATGACAGCGGCCACCGGCTGCCGGTAGAGAATGGAGGTCCCCAGATCTCCGCAAAGCAGGTCTTTCAGCCACCCTACATACCTTTCCAGGGGAGGTGTGTCCATGCCCCAGTAGGCCTCCAGGCGCTCCACCTGCTCCTGGCTCATGGTGCCCAGGGCCGCCTGCCCCACATTGGTCTGCAGAGGGTCCAGGGGGGAGGCGCTCATCAGAAGAAATGTGACGATGCTGACTCCCAGAAGCAAAAGCCCCATCCGCAGTAATTTTTTCGCCGTAAACTGTAGGTGGTGTCTCACAATGATCCGTCCTTTCGTATCCCCTTTACTCAGCGGCTGTATCTGTGGACCAGGTCCACTGGTCCACGTTGTTGACCAAAGACCATCCGTCTCCGTGGGGATGGATTTTCTGCTCCGCCACTGTAAGGCCCTCCCTCACCCAGTAGAGATGGTCGATGTTGACCAGCCACACCCAGGGAATGTCCCCCTCCTGGGTCACTCCTGCAGTGCCGTCCCACTGGGCCTTCTGCCACAGCTCATAGGAGGTTTCCAGGTCGCTGCTGGCAAGGGCCTGATCTATGTAGCTGTCCACCGCGGCATTCCCGTAGGGGGAATACCGGGCAGAGCCTGTGCCCTCTATGGTGTGGTAAATGTTGTAGAGCTCCATGGGCGTATGGGCTCCCCAGCCCCACAGGAGAGGCTGGGAAAGAGCCCTGTCGTAGGCTGTATCCCAGCCCACCCCCTCGGTGGTGCAGGAAATCCCCAGCTCCTCCATCTGATTTGCAAAATCCGCTGTCAGAGCCTGCCGCACTGTGTCCCCGGCGGAGTACAGAAGATGAAGCTCTGCCTTCTGCCCGTCCTTCTTGCGGACGCCGTCGTCTCCCATAATCCAGCCCGCCTGGTCCAGGAGGTCCGCCGCTCCTTGAGGGTCATAATCCACCTGGGAGGCTTCATTGTACCAGGGAAGCTGGTCGCAGATACTGTAGGCAGGACTTCCATAGCCGTTCAGCACGTTGTCGATCATCTCCTGCCGGTCCACCCCCATATTGATAGCCCGGCGCACAAGGACATCCGACGTAAAATCATTCCCCACGGTCCGTCCCTCTTCGTCCGTTGTCTCCTCCACGGCAGGGAGGTTAAAGCCTCTATTGTCCACGCTGACATAGGAGGCCAGGCCGTAGCCGTCTACCTCCTGGTCAGAGTAGATAGCGGAGGTGTAGGCCACGTCCACCTCCCCGGCCCGGGCGGCCAGAAAGGCCACGTCCTCCTCCATAAAAAGGATCGTAACCTGCTTTATCTTCGGCGCCTCGCCGTAGTAGTCCGGATTGGCCTCCAGAATCACCTGCTGCCCCCGGTCCCACTGCTTCAGCATATACCGGCCGGATCCGATGGGGTCAGACCCGTAGGTCTGGCTGTCGTAGGCGTGCTCCGGTACAATCCCCACAATGGCCATGGTGTAGGGCCAGATGGAGAAGGGCCGGCTCATGTGGAAGAGGACTGTGACGCTGTCCACCGCCTCCGCATAGTCCAGCATGGTAAGATCATTGACGGAGCTTGTCTCCTTCACCGTATTGTATGTAAATGCCACATCCTCCGCTGTCAGGGGCTCACCATCCGTAAAGGATACGTCGTCCCGGATCTTCACCGTCCAGGTCAGTCCGTCCTCGCTGACGGAATACTCTGTGGCCAGGTCATACCCGATGGTCAGGTCTGTGTTGGTCACAGTGAGGGTGCTCTGAATCAGCGGCTCGTGGACATGCTCTCCGGCTCCTCAGCCGTAGGCCGGGTCAAATCCCGCCTCCGGTTCAGAGGCGGGGCTCATGGCGATGACCACAGAGTCCGTATTGCTTCCGGAGCTGCCCTCCTGCCCGGAGGACGTCCCGCTGCCGGCGCATCCGGCCAGCAGTCCCGCCGCCAGCGCCAGAACAAGGAAAGGGGAGAGCCGTCCCTTTTTCATATAGCTGTCACTCCTTTTTTCTGCTGTTCTATGTTTCCTCAAGGCGGCGCAGCGTCTCCCGGTACACTGTCTCGTAAGGCACCCGGGCTTGCTCTGCCAGCGCCGCCACATCCTCATACTCAGGCTTCCTGTGAAGGATACCGTGTCCCTCTGCCGTCTTTACCCGCACCTGGCCCCATGGGGTCTGCACGGTCTTCATCCCCGGCTTGAGGAAGTACTTTGCACACCTGCGGGCCCGCAGCCCGTTGGTAGTTGTCTCCTCCAGGACATGCCGGGCCATCTCCTCCTCGTCCCGGGGATCGCAGAGCACCGTCAGCACATGGCCGGGCCGTCCCTTTTTCATGGTCCCGGAGATGGTGTAGGCGTCCAGCGCCCCCTCCTGTATCAGCCGGGCACAGGCAAATCCCAGCGCCTCCGGGGTCATGTCGTCGATGTTGCAGACAAGCTCCGTAATGACGCCGTCGCCCTGCGCCGGTGCAGTCCGGACGCGGCCTGTCTCCTCCGGCGACTCCCCGAGGAAGACACGGACGCAGTTGGCCTGTTCAAAGGTCTTTGTGCCAATGCCAATGCCGGTGCGCTTTCCCTGCATGAGAGGCATGGGGCCGAACGCCCCGGCAAAGTATTTCAGAAGAGCGGCCCCGGTGGGCGTGCAGAGCTCTCCTTTCACAGCGCCTCCGTAGACAGGAACATCCTCCAGGATGTTGGCCGTGGCGGGCGCAGGCACAGGCATCACGCCGTGGGCGCAGCGAACCGTCCCGCTCCCCACATGGACGGGAGAGACGATGATCTTCTCCGCCCCCAGAAGATGCATGGCGTAGCACACCCCCGTCACGTCTGCCACCGCATCCAGGGCTCCCACCTCGTGGAAGTGGACATCCCCCTCCGGGCAGCCGTGGGCCTTCGCCTCCGCCCGGGCGATGATGTGGTACACAGCCTTCGCATTCTCCTTCACCTGCCCCGGAAGGTCCAGCCCACTGATCAGCTCCCCGATATAGCCCGGGGTGGCGTGATGGTGATGGTGGTCGTGAGCATGGCCATGCGCATGGGTGTCCGGCTTCTCCGACTCTGTCTCCTCCTCCCCGTACACGGTCACCGCCATATGGGTCCCGGCGATGCCGCAGGCAGAGCCCTTCTGCGCCTCCAGGCGCACGCCGGGGAGCTTCAGGCTGTTCATCTTGTCCAGAAACCTCTGCTTATCGTCCAGAAGCTCGTAGAGAGCAGCCAGGAGCATGTCCCCGGCTGCACCCATGTTACATTCTATATAAAGTGTCTTCATTTTTCCTCCTCCTTTATGCCTTCCATCTGATTGATCATGCTGGCCAGATAGCCGGCCCCAAATCCATTGTCAATATTCACCACACTGCACCCAGAGGCACAGGAGTTCAGCATGGACAGAAGGGCTGACAGTCCTCCGAAGCTGGCTCCGTACCCCACGCTGGTGGGCACGGCGATCACCGGACAGTCCACCAGACCGCCCACCACGGAGGCCAGTGCCCCCTCCATGCCGGCCACCGCCACCACGCAGCGGGCGCTCATAAGCACATCCAGGTTGGAGAGGAGCCGGTGAAGGCCCGCCACTCCCACATCATAGAGCCGGGTCACCTTGTTTCCCATGGTCTCCGCCGTGAGGGCTGCCTCCTCGGCTGCCGCCATGTCGCTGGTGCCCCCTGTGGCCACCACAATGTTTCCTCTCCCGGACCGCTCCTCCGGAAAGGCGATGGCCAGCCTGGGAATGGGGTGATAGTCCACCGGGGCCGCTGCCGACAGCTCATCTGCCGCCTCCTGTCCAATCCTTGTGACAAGGATATTGCGGCAGCCTCTCTCCCCCATAGTCTTCACAATGCCGATGATCTGCTCCGGCGTCTTCCCGGCTCCGTAGATCACCTCCGCCGCTCCCTGTCGAACGCTGCGGTGGAAATCAACCTTTGCGTAGTCCAGATCCTCAAAAGGCTCCTCCTTCAGCGACAGGAGGGCGTCCTCCGGAGAAGTCTGTCCCCGGGCCACTCTCCGAAGCAGTTCCAGTATATCCTGTTTATTGTCCATTTTTCTTTCCCTCCTCTACACAGACGGTCTCCGCTCTTCCAGGTCAAGAAGCACCTGGTGAAAAAGCGGTCTCAGCGCCTGCACGATCTCCTTTCTCTTTTCTGCTGCCAGAGGCATCTGCTCCCCGGTCAGCTGGAGACGGGCCCCCTCACCGGAGAGCCTCACCCGGAAATCCCGAAATCCCAGCGCCATGAGAGCCTTCTCCGCCTGCTCTGCCCTCCGGAGCTCTTCCCGGGTGATCTCTGTCCCCATGGGAATTCTGGTGGCCAGGCAGGCGTATGCCGGCTTCTCCCAGGTGAAAAGCCCCGCCTCCCTGGAGAAGCTGCGCACCATGTCCTTTGTGATGCCGCACTCCCGCAGAGGAGAGCGCACCTTAAGCTCCTGCAGAGCCTGCATGCCCGGCCGGTCCCCGGCGTCGTCGGAGGCGTTGGTGCCGTCCAGCAGAACGGTGTATCCGTCCGCTGCCGCCTGTTCCCGCAGTCTCGTAAAAAGGGCTCTCTTACAGTAGTAGCATCGCCTGGGGCCGTTTTCCGCCGCCTCCGGTACGCCCAGGATATCCATGTCGATCACCTGCATGGGAACATCCAGCTCTCCTGCCAGTCTTCCGGCATCCTCCAGCTCAAACCAGGGCTGGAAGACAGTGTGTATATAGTAGGCCTGTATCTGGCAGCCCTGTTTTTTCGCCGCCCACAGAAGGAAGGCCGAGTCCGTCCCTCCCGAGAAGGCCACGGCCGCCCTGGGCACTTCCCTGAAAAATGTCTCTAATGTCATATCATCTCTCCCATCTTTATCAAAAACAGCAAAAGAAAAAGGCACCTGCCTCTCTTCTGAGTGCAGACACCTTCCTGGTATCCATTTCAAATCTGTCTCTTTTTAAATTGAATTTATTATTCACTGGCTGCCAAAAAGCACTTCCTGCGCTCTTTACTTTCGCGGCTTCTGCCGTCGTGCTCCGGCTTCCTGCCGGATGTCCTCTGTCTAGTTCATCAGCTCAGCCAGCGCTTCCACTGCGCTCTCCACTCTTTTTGCCATGGTCAGATCTGCCATGCCCACTACTATGTTGTCGCACAGATTGACCGGGAGCAGAATCCTCTTCGCCTGGCTCTGCCCGATGGACACCGCCATCCGGGGTGTGATCTCGCCAAGCATGGAGTCCGCGATCACAATCCCCACAGGTCCCATGATCACGTCCACCTTCCTGCACGCCACAGTCACGGAGTTCTCCCCTGTGGCCGCTAGGTCCGCCCCCGCTTTGAGCATGGCGTTTGTGGCGGCGCTGTTGGTTCCCACCGCCAGAACCTCCGCCCCGGGATACCGACTCTTCACAGCCGCCACAAGCTGGCGTCCCAATCCGCCGCCCTGGCCGTCTATCACGAGAACCTTCATACATTCACCTCCGCTGCCCTTTCGCCAGGATTTCCCTGTACTGGCCTATTTCTGCGATCAAATAGTCTTTTTATAGTTTACAGAAAAGTATGTTAGCTGTCAATGTGAACTTAAAGAAACATTTCTTTTCAAAACTACTCAAAATATGCTTGCAAAAAATCGTTCGTATCCTCACTTACTTCAAAAATTACATCAATCCAATCCAGTCCGGCAACCTCTGCACCGATATAGCCTCCCTCATACAGGACGAGGGTTCCAACATCGTAAAGTGTTTCATCGGGGTTAATATCAAACAACTTGACTGTCTTCTGTTGGGATAATCCAAAGGAACCCAGCTTGGATGCATTATCGGGTAATGATGTTAATTTCCATTGGTCTGCATCCAGTGCCAGAGTAAAATTTTTAATATCCTCTGCATCGGTAATCGTTTCAATCACTTCCGACGTGTCGGAAGAAATAACGGCGATTGTCTGTGCTTTTGAAAATGTGTCCCCGTAATCAAGATTGTCTGCATTCTCGCTGGCTCGACAGCCGCAGAGAAGCAACATCAACATGATTGCAAATACGGTCAAAGATTTTTTCATAATGCTCTCACTTCCTTTTTTCCTGATAGGTTTCATTCATAATCAGTAACCGATACGCCCGAATAAGGCCGGACATATAAATACAT
>CAZZBJ010000074.1:0-9133 GCA_964652805.1 uncultured Mordavella sp.
GAATATATGGAGTATGGGCAGCGATGATCATTGACTGGATTGTGAGGAGTATCTGCTTTAGCAGGAATTTCTGTGATCAAACAAAAAATCTTGTCTAATCTTTCAAAAATAAGTCTGCGAAACATATTTAGTAAAAGGCTTAAATTAAGCATAACGCCGGAAAATAGTTTCGTAATTCTAAAATATTGATTAAAATTTCATAAAATGCTAATATTCAGACAAAATTAATTTACTAAAAAACTTTCTGAAGGGAGGAAAAATGAATATACACGATATTGCCAGGCTTGCCGGCGTATCAGCTTCTACCGTTTCTAAAGTCATGAATGGCAAAGACAGAGATATCAGTGAAGAGACAAGGCAGAAAGTATTAGCGGTCATACAGCAGGAAAACTATGTCCCGTATTTTAAATTCCGGGAAAAGGAAGGGTTGAAGAACCATCTTCTTGGCCTGATCATCAGAAGGAATCACAGGGAAAGAGAACATATCGTGCTGCGTGCTGAAAAGACAGCTTCCTCTCTTGGATACAGTTTGGTCGTCAGCTATGTTGAGAGAGAGGAAGAAATCTCTGGCCATGTGGAAGAGATGGCAAAAAGACAGGTGTCCGGGCTGATCATTGACTCTGAGAAAAAGGTGGAGTGCGGGCGGCTGGAGGGAGCAGTTGTATATCTCAGTCAGACAAAAGAGTTTGACGAGAGACAGAAAATCACCTTTTACTACCGCCTTTCAGAAGCCGGAAGGCTGGCCGCTGAGCGCTTGATTAGAGAGGGGCACCAGAAGATTGCCTGCGTCACGTATAAGAAGGATACAAAGATCCAGGATGGATACAGGATGGCGGTCCAGAGCAGAAATCTTCCTCTGCAGCCGGTGTGGTCCTACGAGGGTGAAACGATCGAGGAAATTGAAAAATACGGTATTCGGCAGTGTCTTAGCGAGAATGTGACTGCTGTGATCTGCGGGTCAGCGGATATCGCCTGTTGTGTCTGGAAACTGATGGAGAGGACACGAACTGTCATACCAGATGGCCTTTCGATAATTACGATAGGAGATACGGATATGCTGCAGCTTCTTGGAGACGGCGTGACAGCCGTCAGGCTTCCGTCAGAATGTATGAGCAGGGATGCGGCGGAATATCTTGTTGATATGATAGAGGGGAAGAAACAGATCGAGCTTATGAGAAAATTTCCGCCCTCTGTTGTAGAGCGGGGAAGCATTGTCCGTCCGGCTCAGGAAAAGCAGGGGGAGAAAATGATTGTCGTTGGCAGTATGAATATGGACATCATGATAGAGGTTTCCAGGATCCTGGTGAGCGGCGAGACCCAGCTTGCGGAAAAGCTTCTTGTATTTCCGGGAGGAAAAGGGGGCAACCAGGCAGTAGGAGCCGGGAAGCTGGGAGGTCAGGTTTACATGATCGGCTGTCTTGGGAATGACATGGATGGCAAGCAGCTTTACAGCGGGCTTGCGGAAAATCATGTACATATGGACGGCGTGATCTTTGATACAGCCCTGCCAAGCGGAAAGGCCTACATTCATGTAGACAGCAGCGGTGAGAGTACGATCGTGGTATATCAGGGGGCCAACGGGCACTTGGACATCTCACAGATCAACGGCTGCAGATATCTGTTCCAGGAAGCAAAGTACTGTCTGCTCTCCATGGAGATACCGGATGAGATTGTGGAATATACGATCAGATTCTGCAGGCGGAACCACACGGAGGTAATCCTGAAGCCCTCCGCGACAGAGCGTATCAAGGAAGAGCTCCTGCCGGAGATCGACTATTTTGTGCCCAATGAAAAGGAGCTGGATCTGCTGATCCCGGGAGAAAAAAGCCTGGAGGACAAGGCGCAGATACTCAGGGATAAGGGGGTAAAAAATGTCATTGTGACAATGGGGGCCCGAGGCTGCTACCTGACAAACGAGGAGTATTCCCTTCATTTTTCAGGGACCGGCTTTGAGGCGGTGGACACCACCGGCGGGGCGGACTCCTTTATCAGCGCCATGGCGGTTTGCCTAAGTGAGGGAAAACATATCCTACATGCCATTGGATTTGCGATTTACGCATCCGGGATCACTGTGACGAGATACGGCGTACAGCCGGCTCTGCCGGATCGGAAGGCGGTAGATGTCTATGAAGATGAGATTTATTCAAAATACAGTATGATAGCAGAACTTGCGGAAGGGAGGGAGAACAGTGAAAAAGATCGTTGTGATCGGAAGCCTTAATATGGACTCAATGATAGAGACGCCTCACATGCCCAAGGCGGGCGAGACCGTGTCCGGGCAGAGCGTGACTCTGGTGCCGGGGGGCAAAGGAGCCAATCAGGCCTATGCAGCCGGTATTCTGGGAGGAGATGTGAGCATGATCGGAGCGGTTGGAAATGACGCCTTTGGGAGCATCCTCAAGAATAATCTGGGAAAGGCTGGAGTGGATACCTCCTCTGTGGCGGAGATAGAAGGAGCCACCACAGGGCAGGCGTTTATCACAGTGGATGACAGCGGCGAGAATTCCATCATCATCATTGCGGGTACAAACGGAATGGTCACAAAGGAGCTCATCCAGGAACATATAAAAAAGATTGAGGAGGGCGATATTGTGATCATGCAGCTGGAGATCCCGGTTGAGACTGTGGAGTATGTGAAGGACCTTGCGGTCGGCATGGGGAAGACAGTTATCATTGACCCGGCTCCGGCAGCAGCGGATCTGCCGGACAGCTTCTGGCAGGGAGTGGACTATATCAAGCCCAACGAGACAGAGCTGGAGATCCTGTCGGGGAAACCGATGAAGACGCTGGAGGAGATGAAGGAGGGCGCCAGGGAATTTCTGAAAAAGGGTGTGAAGCATGTGATCGCTTCCCTGGGAGAAGACGGGTGCCTTTTTGTCTCCGGGGAAGAAGAAAAATTCTTCCCGGCCAACAAGGTGAAAGCCGTGGATACAACGGCGGCGGGAGACAGCTTTACAGCGGCCTTTGCCCTGGCTCTGAGCGAGGGGAAGAGCTGTGACGAGGCAATCCGCTTCGGACAGAAGGTGTCGGCGATTGTGGTCACCCGCAAGGGGGCACAGACGTCCATACCGACGAGGGAAGAGATAGGAGGGGAGGAGTTATATGCAGAAGATTATTATTGATACAGATCCAGGGGTAGATGATGCATTGGCGATTTTGCTGGCACTGGCTGCAAAAGATAAATTAGAGGTAATGGCGCTTACAACTGTTAACGGGAACGTTGATTTGGACCAAGTGACAAAAAATGCGTTCAAAATTTTAAAAATTGCGGGGAGAGAAGATATTCCTGTTTATAAGGGAAATAGTAAGCCGCTTATGCGGCAGATGAATCATTGTGAAGAGTTCCATGGCGATGATGGCTTGGGAAATATTGGAATGGATGACTACGCAGGAAATTTCCAGAGTGAATCCGCAACAGATTTTCTTATTCAAAAGACGAGAGAGCAGAAAGGGCAGATTACAATAGTTCCAATTGGTCCACTTACAAATATTGCGGAAGCTATTCAGAAAGCGCCGGATTTTATCGATAATGTAAAAGAACTGGTGATTATGGGTGGGGCAGAGCATGGAGGTAATATGTCGCCGCATGCGGAATTTAACTTCTGGACTGACCCGGAAGCTACAAAAATTGTGTTTGAAGCTGGTTTTAAAAAGATTACTATGATAGGTCTGGACGCTACATCGTATGTCTTTTTAAACCCAACACTCCGAGAGCTTTTGTATCTTCTGGATACCCCGATTTCACGCTTTATACATAAGATCACTAGGTTGTATACAGATGGACATTGGGAAATTGAAAAGACATTGGGATGTGAGCTGTGTGATGTTTTGACAATTGCCTTTCTGATAGACAGATCTTTTGTTGAAACTGTAGACGCATTTGTAGATATAGAAACACAAGGACTTTGCGACGGCGCATCGGTAGTTTATCGCACAAAGTACTACCCGGATAAAGTGAAAAACTGTGATGTGGCAATAAAGGCTGACACGAAAAGCTTTTTTGAAATCTTTTTTGGAAGTTTATTTCCGGAAAAGATGGATGTGATACAGAGAATACTAGATGAAGAATATAGGAGGAAAGAAAAATGAAAAATGAGAAAAAAAGTTTAAAAGCAGATTTTAATCTGGTCACTATTTTGATTATCCCGATTGCTATTGCAATTAACTTTGTTTGTGGCAACCTTGTGTTGGCTTTGAAGCTTCCGTTATATCTTGACTCAATTGGAACATTTCTTGTTGGAATGTTAGGTGGTCCTTGGGTAGGAATGACAACAGGATTGCTGAGTATTGCAATTAACTCTGTGAGTGATCCGACATTGCTGCCCTATGCGCTTTCGGCTGGAGTGGCTGGCCTACTTGTAGGACTGTTTGCAAGGAAAAAAATGATGAATAGAGTTGGCACATTGATAGTGTCTATTTTGATAGTTGCGGTTGTAAGTATGATTATTAGCGTGCTTATTGCTTATGTGGTATATGGAGGATTTGATACAAGTGGAAATTCTATTATGACAGCAGCCATGATATCAGCAGGCGTTCCATTCTGGCCGGCGCAGTTTATTGCTGGATTGATCTCGGAAGTTCCGGATAAATTTTTGTCTATATTGATTCCGTATCTAGTAGTGAGAAATATGTCAGATAGATACCTGTACAAATTTTCAAATGGTCCTGCCTTTATAGAAGGAAGAAAAAAGAAAGGATAGTGTTGTCGAAAATTATGTGGCGGTAGTGGCACAATGAAAGGAATGAATGTAAAATGAAAGAAAAAACTAATCCTGTAATGGAATTAAATCCAATAACTAAAATTTATATCGTTGTTTTCCTCGCAGTCACTTCGCTGTTTTTCAGTTATTACTATACTGGAGCAATGGTTTTGATCATGATATTGCTGGCCGGCGCAGCGGGGAAGGGTAAAGAGTTCCTTGCTATGTGGATTAAGACAATAGTTTTTATAACTGTTTTCTGTTTTGTGATGCAGGCACTGTTTTTGCCAGGAGATACAGTTTTGTGGAAATGGCTGATTTTTTCCGTAAAACTGGAAGGAATACAAAATGCGATCATTCTCTGCACAAGAATTTTAGGAGTAGGTTCAGCTGTGGTGCTGGCGATTAAGTTTATTGATGTCAATGATATGGTGATTTCTCTGGAGGAGAGAGGAATGTCACCATCGGCCGCATATGTGCTGCTATCAACGGTTAATATTATCCCTCAGATGTCAAAGAGAATGGGTGTTATCATGGATGCGCAGAGATCCAGAGGAATAGAGACAGATAGTAACATATTTGTCAGAGCAAAGGCCTTTTTCCCTACAGTGGGCCCCTTAATATTAAATGCAGTGGTGAGTGCAGAGGAGAGGGCGATCACGCTGGAGGCGAGGGCGTTTTCAGCAAACTGTAAAAAGACGAAACTTAAAAATGTACAGGATAGTGCCATAGACAGAGCGATCAGGGTAGTATTGGTTATCTTACTAATCCTGGTAATTGGAGGGAAAATAGTATGGAATGTATTGAAATAAAAAATCTCACATATAAATATCCCACATCAGAAAACAATATTCTAAATGGAATAACGTTATCCGTAAAAAAAGGTGAACTCTGTGCAATTGCAGGGGCTAATGGAAGTGGAAAAACAACATTATGCAGTGTTATACGTGGGTTTATTCCTCATTTTTATAAAGGGGAGCTTTCAGGGGAAGTCTTGATCAACGGGAGAAATATACAAAATGTGGATATGGGAGATTTGGCCCTGGAGATAGGGTTCGTTTTTCAAAATCCCTTTACCCAGATCAGTGGAGTAGCCTCAACTGTATATGATGAACTTGTGTTTGGCTTAGAGAATATGGGAGTCCCTGCATCAGACATTCCGAGACGTGTAGAGGAAGCTATGGAGTTGACAAAGATACAAGATTTCCGGTATAAGGATCCTTATCAACTCTCTGGCGGACAGCAGCAGAGAGTGGCACTTGCAGCTATATTGGTGATGGGACAGGATATTCTTGTGATCGATGAGCCTACTTCTCAGTTGGATCCCCAGAGTACGGACGATGTATTTGAGAGCATTTGTATGATGAAAAAGATGGGGAAGACCATCATACTGGTAGAACACAAGATGGAGCAGATAGCTGAATATGCAGATCATGTTGTTGTCTTAAGCAAAGGGAAGATAGTGATGGAGGGGATTCCGGAAAAAGTATTTGCAGATCCATTATGTGGGGTATACCATACAAGACTTCCGCAAAGTACAAAAATAGTTTTTGAACTTCTAAAAGAGGGAATAGAATTTCCAGAAATACCTGTTACGGTAGAAAAAAGTATAGACACGATCAAAAAGGTAATGGCAAAGGCATAGGAGGCAGAGGGGATGGCACTAGTAGAAGTACAGAATATTTCCTATAATTATCCCAATGGGTATTTGGCAGTTGATGATGTGAGCTTCGTTATTGAGGCCGGGGAAAATATTGCAATTGTAGGGCAGAACGGAGCAGGTAAAACAACAACTGTAAAAATGCTGAATGGACTTATGAAACCATGTGCAGGAGATGTACTGATCAATGGAGACTCAACAAAAAAATATACAACAGCACAGATGGCTAAGAGAGTGGGATATGTGTTTCAGAATCCGGACGATCAGATTTTTAACGCTACAGTATACAAAGAGATCGAATATGGACTAAAAAAAATGAAACTAGAAGAAAACGAAATAAAGCGTAGGATTGCAGATGCGGCAGCGCTGACAGGAATGAAAGAATATTTGGAAGAAAATCCATATGATCTTCCGCTGTCCACAAGAAAATTCGTTACGATTGCTTCTGTTATTGCCAGTAACTGTGATGTAATGATTTTTGATGAGCCTACAGCAGGTCAAGATCTGGAAGGTTTGGAGAGACTCTCCAGGATTAATAAAATATTGACGGAGCGAGGGAAGGCAATCGTTACTATTACACATGATATGGAATTTGTTGTAGATAATTATGAGAGAGTTATAGTGATGTGTCAGAAGAAAATTCTTGCAGACGGTAAAACAGAAGAAGTATTTTTTCAGAAAGATATTATGGAGAAAGCCATGTTGAAACAGCCTACTATTGTGCGAATAGCTACAGGAATTGGTATGCAGGAGAACACTTTGGATATTAAAACGGTTGCTGCATATATTAAATCAAAGGCTAGTTAGCTGTAATAAAAACGAATAGTCATATGTTCAAGAAAATGCACGATTAGATGAGAATCGTGCGTTTCTTTGTTGTAATCTACATCCCCCTGCGCTATCATATTTTATGAAGAAATCGACAGGCAAACGTACAAAGGAGGGACAACATGCGCTATCAGATCAACCACAACTGGTACTTTACACAGCATTATAGCGGAAGCTTGAACAGCATGCCGTCTGAGAGACTGGAGGAGCTGGAGAGGGTTCAGCTTCCCCACACAGTGAAGATGCTTCCTTTACACTACTGCGACGAGAAGGATTATCAGATGACAAGCGCTTACATAAAAGAACTGGACATCCCCAGAGACTGGGAGGGAAAATCCGTCACGCTGACACTGGAGGGCGCTGCCCACCAGGCGGAGGTGTACTGCAACGGAAAATCCGTTGGCGTCCACGGGTGCGGATATACAGCCTTTGAGGTGGATCTCTCAGGGATTTTGCGGTACGGCCGGACAAACCGGATCGTGGTCAAGGTGGACAGCCGGGAAACCTTGGATATCCCGCCCTTCGGCTATGTAGTGGACTATCTGACCTACGGCGGTATGTACCGCCCGGTCTACCTGGAGGTGAAAGAAAAAATCCATTTCCGGGATGTCTTTGTTATGACCGATGACAGAAAGCATTTGGAGGTGAAGCTGGAGGCGGAGGGAGCCTGGGACTGCCAGCTCCGGGCCCGGGTGCTGGGGGAGGACGGCGAGATCTTCGCCCGACTGGAGGAGCAGAGCTTCCAGGACCATTTCCACATCCATGTGCCCCGTGCGGGCCTCTGGGACACGGAGCATCCAAGGCTCTACACGCTTCACCTGGAGCTTCTGAAATTCGGCAATGTCATGGACACAGAGAAGATCCGCTTTGGCTTCCGGAAAATCGAGATGAAGCCGGACGGATGCTGGCTGAATGGGAAGCGGGTGAAAATACGGGGACTGAACCGGCACCAGAGCTGGCCCTATATGGGCTATGCGGCGCCGGCCAGAGGGCAGAGACTGGATGCGGATATCCTGAAATATGAGCTGGGCTGCAATGCGGTGCGCACCAGCCATTATCCCCAGAGTCACGCTTTTATCGACCGGTGCGATGAACTGGGGCTTCTGGTCTTCACGGAAATCCCCGGCTGGCAGCATATCGGCGGGGAGGAGTGGAAGGAGCAGGCTGTAAGAAATACAGAGGAAATGATCCGTCAGTACCGGAACCATCCCAGCATTTTCATGTGGGGCGTTCGAATCAATGAGAGCCAGGACGATGACGGACTCTACCAAAGAACCGTAGAGACAGCCCGCAGCCTGGACCCAACCAGGCCAACGGGAGGCGTGCGCTATCTGAAAAAGAGCCATTTGCTGGAGGACGTATACACTTACAATGACTTCAGCCACACAGGGGATAATCCGGGCTGCGATGCCAAGGCGGCGGTGACGCCGGATATGGAGAAGGCCTACTTTATCACAGAGTACAATGGGCATATGTTCCCCACAAAGGCATTTGACGACGAGGAGCACAGGAAAGAGCACGCTATGCGCCATGTCCGGGTGCTGGACAGCGCGGCTGCCTGCGAGGATATCGGCGGCACCTTCGGGTGGTGCATGTTTGACTACAACACCCACAAGGATTTTGGCAGCGGCGACAAAATCTGCTATCACGGCGTCCTGGATATGTTCCGCAATCCCAAGCTGGCGGCCAGCGTCTACGCCTCCTGCCAGGAGGACCGGCCTGTGCTTGCGGTCAGCAGCACCATGAGCATCGGAGACCATCCGGCGGGCCGGATCGGCGAGGTGGCTGTTTTTACTAACGGGGAGAAGGTGCGCCTCTACAAAAATGACACCCTGGCCGGGGAGTATTTCCCCACAGAGAAATATCCCCATCTCGCCCACCCGCCGGTGCTGATCGGGGGTGACCCGTCTGCCGCCGGGACCGGGGCCGGAGCTGACGCCGCCGG
>CAZZBJ010000074.1:9233-11794 GCA_964652805.1 uncultured Mordavella sp.
GAACAGACGGCGGCCTGACCGGCTGGCTGCGCAGATTGTATGAGGCTGTGTTCGGACGGAAAGAGCAGTCCGGCATGGTTGTAAACGGAGAGGCTGCGTCTTCGGAGGAGACAGAAGAGTATATAGGCGGCTGGGGTGTGGAGACAGCTGTGTGGAGGTTCGAGGCTCTGCAGGGCGAACAGGTTCTTCGTACTGTCACCATCTCGCCGGTGGAGAAAATACACTTAGAGGGCATCTGCGACACAGATGTGCTTGTGGACGGGGATACGTGGGACATGGCCACCATCCGGCTGCGGGCCGTGGACCAGAACGGCAATCTTGCCCCCTACGCTCACGATGTGCTGCGGTTTGAAACAGAGGGCTGTATTGAGCTGGTGGGCCCTGCCCTGGCGGCTCTCGAGGGCGGCCTGTCAGGCTGCTATGTGCGCACAACAGGAGAAGAGGGGACCGGCAGCCTGACGGTGTACCGGGGAGAAGAAAGAGAGATGGCCTTTGCGTTTGACGTAAAGGCGCACAGAGATAGGTTCTAGAAAGCTGGGGGGGAACTTTGAAGATCAGAACAGAACAAACAGAGAAGAAACAGTATCTCTTTGACAACCGGGCGCTGACGGTCCTCATCATCCCGCTGATCATCGAACAGATGCTGGCGGTCCTGGTAGGAATGGCGGACAGCATCATGGTGGCCAGCGTGGGGGAGGCGGCTGTGTCCGGAGTGTCTCTTGTGGATAATATCATGGTGCTGCTCATCAATGTGTTTGCCGCACTGGGAACCGGCGGCGCTGTGGTGGCGGGCCAGTATCTGGGCCAGCAGAGGAAGGAGAAGGCCTGCCAGGCGGCGGAGCAGCTTGTCTGGTTCATCACCGTGTGCGCGGTGGTCATCACCCTCCTCATCTATGCCTGCAAATATTGGATCCTGCACGGTGTTTTCGGCCGGATCGAGGCAGACGTCATGGGACATGCGGACACCTACCTGATGATCGTGACCGCCTCCATCCCCTTTATCGCCCTCTACAACGGCGGGGCGGCCATTTTCCGGACGATGGGTAATTCTGAGATTTCCATGAGAGTTTCCATTGTCATGAATGTTGTCAACATTTCCGGAAACGTTATTTTGATCTACGGCTTTCACAGGGGAACAGAGGGTGTGGCCATCCCTACACTGGTGTCCAGGATGACGGCGGCTATCCTCATTATGGTCCTGCTGGCGGACCGGCGGCGCGCCATCTATGTGGGACTCTCCCGCAGATACCGGCCCGACTGGGATATGATACGGAAAATATTGAGCATCGGCGTGCCAAACGGCCTGGAGAACAGCATGTTCCAGCTTGGAAAGATCATCGTGCTGAGTCTCGTTTCCACCTTCGGCACCTACGCCATCGCGGCTAACGCAGTGTCCAATGTGATCGCTTCCTTCCAGGTGCTGCCCGGCATGGCCATCGCCCTGGCGGTGACGACGGTGATCGCCAGATGCGTGGGCGCCGGGGATTACGGGCAGGTGAAATACTACACGAAAAAGCTCCTGTGTATCACCTACGCCTGCATGGTGGTCAGCAATGTGATCATTGTGCTGGTCCTGCCATTCATCCTGAAGGCCTACAATCTGTCCAGCCGGACGGCGGAGGTGACAACGGACATTGTCATTTTCTACGCCGTGTGCTGCGTGCTGATCTGGCCGCTGGCATTTACTATACCGGCCACTTTCCGGGCCACCGGGGACGCTAAGATGTGCATGGTCATCTCCGTTGTGTCCATGTGGATCTTCCGCATCATTTTCAGCTATATATTGGGGAAATATGTGGGTATGGGCGTGTTCGGCGTGTGGGTGGCCATGATCATTGACTGGATCGTGCGGAGTATCTGCTTTATTGCCCGGTATTTCAGCGGGAAGTGGAAGCATCAGGCGCTGACTTAGCTGCCCTGCCTGTTGTCGGACGGAGAAAATATCGGTTTGCGGCTGCCGGGCAAAATGTTGGTTTTTGTTGCCAACAATGCCCTGCTACTTTATAATAGAACTATTCCATTGAGGAAAAAAATATGAGGAGGAATAAGCGGTGAAAAGAGAATTAGTCATTGTACTGGATTTCGGAGGTCAGTACAACCAGCTCGTGGCGCGCCGCGTCCGCGAGAGCAACGTGTACTGTGAAATCTATTCTTACAGGACCGATATCGAGACCATCAAAAGGAAAAATCCCAAAGGGATCATTTTGACCGGCGGTCCCAACAGCTGCTATCTGGAAGATTCACCTACCTATTCCAGAGAGCTTTTTGAATTGGGCATCCCGGTGCTCGGACTTTGCTACGGCGCACAGCTTATGATGCATGTGCTGGGCGGAACGGTAGAGTGCGCTGCTGTGCGTGAATATGGAAAAACGGAAGTGATGGTGGACCGCGGCTCCAAGTTGTTTGAAAATGTATCCGAGAAAACGGTGTGCTGGATGAGTCATTTTGATTACATTTCCCAGGTGGCTCCGGGCTTCCGAATCACGGCCCACACAGCTGACTGCCCTGTGGTGGCTGCAGAAAATGAAGAGCAGAAGCTGTATGGCATCCAGTTCCATCCG
>CAZZBJ010000075.1:0-11767 GCA_964652805.1 uncultured Mordavella sp.
CGGGAATGGTGGAGTCCGCAATGGTGACGCATTTTGGCTCCTCCTCTTCATGTCTGCCGAACTCTTCCTTTATCTTTTCCGTCAGATCCAGGATCTGACGGGCGTAGGTGTACAGTTTCTGCCCCTCAGGGGAGAGGGACACCTCCTTTGTGTTCCGCACAAAAACTCTTGTATCCAGTTCTTTTTCCAGGGAAGCAATGTGGGCGCTGATGGTGGGCTGCGTCAGGAACAGCTTTTTTGCCGCTTTCGAGAAGCTGCCGGACTGGGCCACCTCCACAAATGCCTCCAATTGTTTTAAATTCATCAGTATGCTACCCTTTCACTTTCCGCACCCGTTTTTCTTGTAACCTTGACCGTGTCCATATACTCCAGAATAGGCTTGGCGCTCTTTCTGCTTGTATGGAACATGTCCCGGACCTGGGCGATGGTTATCACAGGCTCCTCCTTCAGCTTTTCCCGTATCTGCTCCTTTGCCTGCTCCATGTAGGATGACAGGGTATACATCTCCTCTGTCACCTTCACGATCTGCTTCTCCTCCAGAAGGATGTTCAGGATATCGTCCTCCACCTCCTGGCTCACTCCCTTCACAGGGATCTCTCCGTACCGCACAAAGTTAAATCCTGCCTTCTCCATGTCCCCCAGAAGGGTCTCCGACACCTGTCTGTAGGTGGCATCCTTTCGCACCTGGTAAGCCGGCGTGCAGAGAAACTCGTTCACTCTCTTTATGACCAGCTCCTCCTCCAGGCGGCTGATGTAGAGGTCAAACACGTTGGGCCTGATCTTCGGAAAAAATGCCGTATGGATCTGAGCCTTCTTCATGCCGTAGCGGTAGGGATACCGCTCCTCATAGTCCGCAAGCTCCTTCAGGATCTGCTCCCTGGCCCGGGCGGCAGCCTGCCTGTGCCACACATAGGTGTCCTTTCTCATCGGAAACACGAGCACTGTGCCCTCCTTCTCCAGATCCTCCACATCCCTGGCGATCTCCTCCGGAGCAAGGGCTGTCAGCTTTGCCAGCTCTGACAGAGTAATCATGGTTTCTCCGCAAGAGCGGACATGCATCTCCACCACATCCGTCGTGGAACCAGTCTCCTTCCGCTCCAGGTCCTCGATGACCTGCTGCTGGAAGCGTCTGTGGATGGAGGGGGTGGGCTCCAGGATCACGCCGCCGCCGATTGTCTCCATGGGCGAGTAAAAGCGGACCACGAACTTGTCCCCCTTCTTCACCGCCAGTTCCTCCTCCAGGCGAAGCTGTACGTAGCCGCTCTCTCCCGGTCCTATCTCATCTTTGTCCAGGAGCACCGCGCGGCAGAGGATTGCGCTCGTGCCGGTGAAGAGATGGAGCCTTGTGTGGTTTGTCAGCACCCGCATGGAGGAGTCCAGTATCCGAATCTTCACATCCAGCAGATCTGTGTTCTTCATGCTGTCGGGAGGCGCCAGGACGCAGCCTCTGCTGATCTCCCTCTTTTTGATATTGGACAGATTGACCGCCACTCTCTGCCCTGCGCAGCACTTGTCCACGTCCTCGCCGTGGACCTGTATGCTGCGGATTTTGCTGGTCTTTCCGATAGGGTACATCTCCAGCGTGTCTTCCTTTGTGATGGTACCGCCAAGCAGGGTGCCTGTGATGATGGTTCCGAAACCGGAGAGGGAGAAGACTCTGTCAATGGGCAGACGGGGAATGGTGGCTGTGTCCTTTTCCTCCACCTCTTCCTCCGCCATCCTCCGGATGACCTCCACCAGATGAGGAAGTCCCTCTTTCGTGGCCGCGGACACCCGCACCACCGGCGCCTTTTCCAGAAAGGTGCCAGACAGCTCCTCTTTGATCTCCTCCTCCACAAGCTTCAGCCAGTCCTCCTCCACCAGGTCGCATTTGTTGAGGACAATGATGCTCTTTTCAATACCCAGCAGATTCAGGATGTCCATGTGTTCCCGGGTCTGGGGCATGATCCCCTCGTCCGCAGCCACCACGAGGAGCACCAGATCCATGCCCACCACGCCGGCCACCATATTGTTGATGAACTTCTCGTGGCCGGGCACATCGATGATGCCCGCCCGGTCTCCCCCCGGCAGGTCAAACCAGGTGAAGCCAAGGTCAATGGTGATCCCCCGGCGCTGCTCCTCCTCCCACCGGTCCGTGTTTCTCCCGGTGAGGGCTTTTATGAGTGTGGTCTTGCCGTGATCAATATGGCCTGCTGTTCCGATGATAATATGCTTCACTTTTCCGGCACCTCCAGTTCCTCAAGCTCCCCAAGTTCCCCTGCTGCCAGGGCTGCGTCCTCCGCCGTCACGGTCCGCATGTCCATGAGTATGGTGTCATTGACTACCCTGGGGATGATAGGTACCGGCAGGCGGCGCATCCGCTCCTCCAGCTCAGGCACCGTGACTTTCTCGGGGGAGATGGTCACGCCCCAGCTTTCCAGCCTCTCCAGAGGCATAGAGCCCCCGCCGATCTGGGACTGGCAGGGAACCACCTGGATTTTTGCGGCCAGGTGCAGCCTCCTTAGCTTCCGGGCAAAGGAGTCCGCCGCCCTCTTCACCTCACCGGCAGGCTGGGTGATCATCTTAAGGACCGGCACATTGCGGACGGCCTTTTCCTCTGACAGGTATTCATGGAGCACCAGCTCCAGGGCCGCGGCTGTGAACTTGTCAATCCGCAGCGCCCTGGTGAGCTGATTTTTCTTCATCATATCGATGTATTTCTTCTTGCCCACAATGATGCCGGCCTGGGGGCCTCCCAGGAGCTTATCCCCGCTGAAGCTGACCACGTCCGCTCCCTTTTCTATGGAGCTTTGCACCGTGGGCTCGTATGTAAGCCCGTATCTGGAGAGGTCGATGAGCACGCCGCTGCCCAAATCCTCGATGACAGGAATATCCTTCTCCCTGGCCAGGGGGATCAGCTCATCGATCTCCACGGACTCTGTAAATCCGACGATCCGGTAATTGCTTGTGTGGACCTTGAGGAGAGCCTTTGTCTCCTCTGTCACCGCTTCCTCGTAGTCAGAGAAATGGGTCTTGTTGGTAGTCCCCACCTCCACCAGAACGGCGCCGCTTTGCTCCATCACATCAGGAATACGGAATTTTCCGCCGATCTCCACCAGCTCGCCTCTGGAGACAACCACCTCTCCGCCCCTGGCAAGAGAGCTTAAGATCAGCATGACCGCCGCCGCATTGTTGTTGACAGCCATGGCCGCCTCGGCGCCAGTCAGGCGGCACAGAAGTTTTTCAAAGTGGGAGTACCTCTCCCCTCTTCTTCCCGCCTCCAGGTTGTATTCCAGGTTGGAGTAGCCGCTCACAAGGTCCGTGGCCTTCTTCAGGTGCTCCCCGGAAATGGGGGCCCGGCCCAGGTTTGTGTGCAGAACCGTCCCCGTGCCGTTGATCACCTTTCTCATATTGGGCGTGTTGATGGCCCTGACCCGGGCTTCAATGTCCGTTTTCAGCCGGGCCACCCTCTCCCGGGCCTTCTCCTCATCCTGGCAGGCCCCGATAAAGGCCCGCAGGGCGTCTGTCTCAGACCGGATCGCCTCCATGACAGTCTCCCGGCTGCAGGCTTCGATCAGCCCCTGTATCTCCTCGTCCGCCAGCAGAACATCCACCTTGGGGATGCTGCGGTATAACTTGCTTTTATCCATATTCCCTTCCTCGCATCCTGTTGGATCGGATCACTGGATCCGATCCGTAAATCTGACCATCAGGACAGGACGATCAGCTTGTCGCTTTTTGGTCCCACCCTTCCGATCACGGATACCTTCGTATCCATATGTGCATGCTCAAAGTCGCGCATCACATTTTCCAAATCCTCCGGCGCCACAGACAGGAGCAGTCCGCCCGATGTCTGCGGGTCGTACAGAAGATCGATATAGTGCTCCTCCACACCCCCGGTCTCCACCTTTTTTATGGAATAGCCTCTGTTCTTGTATGCCCCGGCGGGCACAAGGCCCATTCTGGCATAGTCTATGGCATCCTCCATATAGGCGATGTCGTGGACGCGAAGCTCAAATGTCACCTCACTGGCCTCGGCCATCTCCACACAGTGGCCCAGAAGCCCAAAGCCCGTAATATCTGTGCAGGCAGATACGTTGTACCTCTCTGCCGCTTTCTTTGCCTTCTTGTTCAGAGACGCCATCACGGTCTGAGTCTCCCGTATAGCGGAGGGAGACGCCATCTCGGCCTTCACCGCCGTGTTGACGATGCCGCTTCCGATCTGCTTTGTGAGCACCAGCACATCCCCTGGCCTGCAGCCGTAATTTTTAAAGATCTTCCGGGGATGCACGAAGCCGGACACGCACAGGCCGTACTTGGGCTCGTCATCCTGGACGGAGTGTCCGCCCACAAGGACGGCCCCGGCCTCCTTTACCTTGTCCGCACCCCCTGCCAGTATGTCGCCCAGGATGGCTGGGTCAAGGCAGTTGGGAAATCCCACGATATTTAAGGCCACCGCAGGCTCGCCGCCCATGGCCCACACATCGCTTAGGGAGTTGGCCGCCGCGATCTGTCCGAACATATAGGGGTCGTCCACGATCGGCGTGAAGAAGTCCACGGTCTGGATCATGGCTATGTCGTCTGTCACCTTATAGATCGCTGCATCGTCAGACGTCTCTATGCCGACGATCAGGTTGTCGTCTTGAAATTTCGGCAGCTTGCTCAGAACCTGAGCAAGGGTCTCCGGACCTATTTTGGCCGCTCAGCCCGCTGTCTTGCTGAGAGTGGTCAGTCTGACATCTGATTTCATAATAAAATATCCTCCTTTGGCCTGCCTCCCTTATGGGCGCAGGATCTTGGCAGCGCCGGCCATCGTCTCCACGATGCTGTACATATTTGTGACAGATCCGACTGCCAGCTTCTCCTTCAAGCCGTAGTAATCAAGGCATGTGCCGCATGTCTGGATCTCAACGCCCTGTGCCTCCAGGGATTTCAGGTCCTCAAGGCAGTCTGATCCCTCGCAGGTGAGCGTGGCGCCGCCGTTATAGAATAACATGGTCTTAGGCAATTCCTCAAGCTGTGTCACCGCAAAAATGAAGCTTTTTGCCAGAACCTTGCCCAGCTCATCGTTTCCTGAGCCCATCCGGTCGGATGACATGACAACGATCATGTTGCCCCTCGCGTCCGGGATGCAGGCTGTATCATCGGCTGCGTCCGCTGCCGCCGGCGCTCCCTCCATCTGGATCGTCACTTTGTACTCGCCCTCTCCCAGCTTCGCGGAAGTCACTTTGCCGCCGCTTGAGGAAGCCATCTTTGTCACATTCTGTACAGAAATCTCATTGTCTACCAGAACCTCGATGGTCTCCGGTCCTGTCAGGGCCTGCATAGCCTTCTTTGTCTTGATAACCGGTACCGGACACTTGTCTCCCATTGCATTTACTGTGATCATACTGTATTCCACCTTTCTTTTGCGGGCTCATGCCCACTTATAGAAACATTCTATCACTGATAGTGCAAAAGGTAAAGATCATCTGCGTAATATTCCACAAATTTCAGAAACATATTCTCGTTTGAATTGAAGGCTTGTCCAAGGTATGCTATAATTCTCCGCATGACATATGATCAAACAAGAAGCGAGGTTGAAAATATATGTGGATTGCTGACAACTGGAAGGATTACGAGGTGCTGGACTGCAGCCGGGGAGAAAAGCTGGAGCGCTGGGGCGACTATCTCCTCATCCGCCCGGACCCCCAGGTCATCTGGGACACTCCGAAAACACTGAAGGGCTGGAGAAAGTGCAACGGCCACTACCACCGCAGCAAAAAGGGCGGCGGCGAGTGGGAGTTCTTTGACCTCCCCTCCCAGTGGACCATCCGCTACAAGGAACTGATCTTCAATCTGAAGCCCTTCAGCTTCAAGCATACAGGGCTCTTTCCCGAGCAGGCCGCCAACTGGGACTGGTTTTCTGAAAAGATCCGGCAGGCGGGCCGCCCCATCAAGGTGCTGAACCTTTTCGCCTACACAGGGGGCGCCACCCTGGCCGCGGCTGCGGCGGGCGCCTCAGTGACCCACGTGGACGCCTCCAAGGGTATGGTCACCTGGGCCAGGGAGAACGCCGTCTCCTCCGGACTGAAGGATGCCCCCATACGCTGGCTGGTAGACGACTGCACCAAGTTCGTGGAGAGGGAAATCCGCAGGGGCAACCACTACGACGCCCTCATCATGGACCCGCCTTCCTACGGCAGAGGACCCAAGGGGGAGATCTGGAAGATTGAGACGTCCATCCATCCCTTTATCAAGCTGTGCACAAAGATCCTGTCAGACAAGCCCCTCTTTTTCCTGGTAAACTCCTACACCACAGGGCTGGCCCCGGCGGTGCTCACCTACATGCTGCGCACGGAGCTGCAATCCTTCGGCGGGCATGTACAGTCCCAGGAGATCGCCCTCCCCGTGACGGCCTCAGGGCTTTTTCTTCCATGCGGCGCTTCCGGCAGATGGGAGGCTTAAGGGAGGCTTGCAAAAAAGCTGGTGGATGTCCTGAGACGGACCGCCTGCAGATGGCACGGCTGTGTTGTGGCACAATAAACTGTTTTTTTTGCACTTTCACATTTTTCTTTTTGGAGCTGTTGTGTTTCTTTCCTTTGTCTGCTACATTGGAACCATATTGAATGTAAAGATAGTAAAGGACAAAGAAGAACAAGCTACTATCGTCCCCTGTGAGATCACTCACCTTCTGCGGGACACCTCCTTCATTCCCCGCACCTGCCTGAATTTTAAGATCAACGCAAACGGCGTCCTCTTCCACATGCCGGAGTCCTTTGCGGAGGCTGTTCTTGTCTGAAACAATTGATTTCACATCCATATAAAAAGAAACGATGTTTTGAGGAGGTTTATCCAAATGAAAATCTACAAAGCTACGGACTACCGCGACATGAGCCGCAAGGCGGCCAACATCATTTCCGCCCAGGTCATCATGAAGCCCGACTGCGTGCTGGGACTGGCCACAGGCTCCACTCCCATCGGCACCTACGAGCAGCTGGCGGAATGGTACAGGAAGGGGGATCTGGATTTCTCCACGGTGACTACAGTCAACCTAGACGAGTACAAGGGACTCACAAAAGACAACGACCAGAGCTACTACTATTTCATGCACCGCCATCTTTTTGACCATGTAAATATCCTTCCGGAGAACACACATCTTCCGGACGGCACAGAGCCTGACAGCGATAAAGAGTGCGCCCGCTACGAAAAGCTGATCCAGTCTCTGGGCGGCGTGGATCTGCAGCTTCTGGGGCTTGGCCACAACGGACACATCGGCTTCAACGAGCCCGGTGCGGCCTTTGAGAAGGAGACCCACTGTGTGGACCTGCAGGAAAGCACCATCGAGGCAAACAAGCGTTTCTTCGCCTCTGCCGATGATGTGCCCCGCCAGGCCTACACAATGGGCATCAAGACCATCATGCAGGCAAGAAAGATCCTTGTGGTGGTAAACGGCGAGGAGAAAGCAGATATCGTAAGAGACGCCTTTTGGGGGCCGGTCACTCCCGCAGTTCCGGCTTCTATCCTCCAGATGCACAACGATGTGATTCTAGTAGCTGACGAGGCCGCCCTCTCAAAGATGCCAAAGCTGAAATAGGAAGCCGGGCCGGACCGACCCGCGGCCCTCTGGCGCACAAAAAAGCATGGACAGGAAGGATCTCGTAAAGCAGCTCTTCCGCTGTCCATGCTTTTCTTTTATCTCATTTTGTCTTATTTTGCCTCGCTTTTTTCCCGCTCTTTCAGGTCTTCGCCTGCGGCTCCTCGATCTGCCTGTAATACCTTCTCGGCGCCCATCAGAATTCAATCCCCTGTCCCAGGGCATCCTTCAGATAGCTGGTGACATCCTCCAGCTTCCGGATCATCTCCTGCTTCTCCTCCCAGGCTTCCCCTTTCATTTCCTTGTTCACAAGTGCGTTTTTTACGTGTTTCAATTCACGGATCAGTTCTTCTGTCATAACAGCGTCTCTCCTTCGCTCATCGTTTTTCCCGGGACGGAAGACCGTTGTCAGCCAGTCCCATTTCCCGCTTCAGCGGTTCATCGGGGATATCCTTTGCTTCGTCCATTCTCCTCCAGAAATGAACGAGGAGAAAGGCTGTCCGGCTTCCAAAACGGAGTCTTCCGATCTCTCCGTTCATCCCAAGGCTTTTTGTGCCAAGCCAGTATTCTGTGAGCATCCGGCACACCGCAACCAGCGCTGCCGCAAAAAGAATGATCAAAAGAATTTCTCTCGTCATAGCTCCCGCCTCCCTTCTTGTCTTTGCTATAATTGTAGTTCCTTTTTCTGTGTTAGTCAATTATTTATCTGATAATTATTGTTTTTATTTTTGTTTATTACACTCTTTTCTTCGTCACACTGATCTGCACCGGCATATTGCAGGATGCAGTTTTGTCTGAAAGTGTTATAATAGAGACGTCGGCAAAAGCGCGGCTTTGGCTGACAGACATCCAGGCGCCCGTCAGCGGCGCTGTATTTTCAGAAAGGAATGACAACATTGAACAGATTAACTATCTACATTCTGAAGCGCTATCTGCTCCTTCTTGCAGGCCTGGCCATCATGGCCTTCGGCGTGGCCTTCTCCATCAAAGCGAGCCTTGGCACTTCTCCCATATCAAGCGTACCCTATGTGGTCAGCCTTTTCTCTCCCCTGACTGTGGGGACAGCCACCATCGTCATGCACTGCTTCTTTATCCTCCTGCAGTTCCTGATCCTGCGGAGGAACTATCATCCTATCCAGCTCATGCAGCTCCCGGTAGCCTTTTTCTTCGGCTATCTGACTGATTTCGGCGTGTGGGCCGTGGAGGGCATCTCCTGCCATACATACCGGCAGCAGTGGTTCCTCTGCCTCATCGGTATCCTGCTGGTGGCTGCCGGCGTCAGCCTGGAGGTGAAGGCCGGCGTGGTAGTGCTGGCCGGAGAAGGGGTGGTGCTGGCTATCTGCAAGGCGATTCCCTCGCTCAAATTCGGCTACATGAAGGTGGGCTTTGACGTGACTCTCGTCATCGTCGCCTGTATCTTATCCATCAGCTTTACCGGCCGCCTTCAGGGCGTCCGGGAGGGAACCGTGGCCGCGGCCGTCATGGTGGGGCTCATCGCCAGGCAGTTCGGCAAGGTCCTGTCCGGATGGAAGCTGGAGGACGGGCAGAGTGCATAGAAGGGCAACCGGACAGAGAATGGGCACAGTATGTAAAGGTTTTTATGGACGGATTTTGGCGAAAAATGTATAATCAAAGTATCTTTACCAGGACACTTCCATTGAAGAAAATGATGAAAGGATGGATACTGCCATGAAATGCCCTTACTGCAGTCAAGAGACTCCCGACGACTCCACCTTCTGCGCCGAGTGCGGCGAGAAGCTGAATGACACACCCCTGGACCCTTCCCTCGATTTTCCGGAGGATCCGGACGAGCAGAAAGCCCGGAAAAAGAAAAAGACGCCCCTGCTCATTGCGGCCGCCGCAGCGGTGCTGGTGCTCGCCGTAGCCGGAGCTGTATTTTTCTTCATACGCACTCCCGGGGACGACTCCTCCAAAGACGGCCAGACCGCAAAGACAGAAGATGCTGCGGAACATGACACGGAAACCGGAGACGAGGCTGAGTCAGAGACAGAGGCTCCGGCAGATCCATCTGACGCAGATTTCAACCTGACCACCGGAGGCCAGCTCCGCCTGGAGGGGTATGTCAGGAGCGCAGCGGGGAACCAGAAGCTCCTCCGCTGGGATGACGGGTTTTCCTTTTACGGGAGAAATTCGGATGGGACGGAGGTCCTTCTGGAGGATATAGACAGAGCCTCCATCGACGACTCCCTGCTCCCGGATGGCATGCTGGATGAGCTCAGCTCCAACCAGAAGGTCCGGGTTGACGGGCAGCTGTACATTGACAGCGGCGAGCTGTACATCATGCCCTATGAGATTTTCGACGGGGACGGGAAGGATCTGATCACAGCTTACGAGAAGAGCCAGATGGAAGCCGAAGACGACTCTGCCTCCTCTTCTATTTCTGCCAGCGGCGGTTACATTCTTCCACAGAGCAGCGCCCGGCTTCTCACGGAAAAGGACTTAAGCGGCCTGTCCCTGAAGGAGATCAACTATGCCAAAAATGAGATTTACGCGCGCCACGGACGGATGTTCCGTTCCCGGGAGCTTCAGGACTATTTCAACAGCCAGAGCTGGTACAGCGGGACTGTCTCCCCGGAGGACTTCAGCGAGTCTGTCCTGTCCGATGTAGAGAAGCAAAACGCGCAGTTCCTCTCCAGCGCGGAGTTTTCCATGGATCCGAACGGCTACCAGCTTGACGCAAACTGAGGCAAAAGACGCAACTCTCCTGCCAGTAGATTGCCTGCCGCGCCATACGGGGGTAAAATGGACGCAGGAGGTGTAAACAGATGGACCAGATCAACAACGAAAAATCCGGGCAATTTCTCAGTGAGCTGCAAAAAGAAAAATCCATGACGCAGAAGGAATTAGACGATAAGCTGTTTGTCTCGGATAAAACGGTCAGCAAATGAGAACGGGGTAACAGTATGCCAAATGTCACCGCTGCTCATTCCTATCGCCGACGTACCGGGGATAACTGTAACAGAGCTTTTGCAGGGAGAAAAAGCAGGCAAGGACCAATCATTGTATGCAGATGAGACTGAAAATCCTGCAGCAAATTCCCCGGACAGAGCCGGGATCGATTTTGTCTCCCAGGATATACCCGGATACACATGCAATGAAAAGATACTAGTAATTCAAAGCAGCGGGAAAACACACGGCAACACAGCTCAGCTTGTAAACAGCTTTGTATTTCCGGATATTTGAACAGGCAGCTTCTTACTATCAATATGTATATGTTAATTATATTGGCTTTCATGATAAGGGTATGCTTCTTGCCGGAGGCTGCGGTCATACGGACGGGAAGCCCCGGATTGATAAAACAAATCATCTAAAAGAAGCATATGAGTTTGGGAAAAAATATTTATCCTGAGTAAGCTCTCCCGCTTCGTTTTCTCGTTCATTTGACCCGGACAAAAAACCGGGTCAAAAATTTTGTCAAAAAATGGGTTGCAAAAAAATATCAAAAAAAATAGCACTCACCTCTTGACAGTGCTAACAATAAGTGTTATAGTACAGATAGAACAAAGGAAAGGGGTTCAAAAAGGAGCAGCGCTCCGGAAGAACAAGAACGTTTCCGATGTTCAGGGAACACAACACCTCGGATTTCTCCGACAGTGCTAACGACTTACAACATATGATCTTTTGAAAGGAGATATGACTTATGATGATGCCTGGTATTTTTGAAGAAAACTTATTTGATGACTGGATGGGCTTCCCATTCGACGATGATTTTGACAAATACTTCTTTGGAAAGAAGAACCCGTTATATGGAAAACATGCTAAAAATATGATGAAGACCGATGTAAAGGAGACCGATGACACCTACGAGGTAGACATTGACTTGCCTGGATTTAAGAAGGACGAGATCAATGCCAGGCTGGAGAACGGATACCTTACCATCTCCGCCGCCAAGTGCCTTGACAAGGACGAGAAGGATAAGAAAGGCAAATACATCCGCAAGGAGCGCTACGCAGGTGCCATGAGCAGAAGCTTCTATGTGGGCGAGGGCGTAACCCAGGATGAGATCAATGCCAAATATGAGGACGGTATCCTGAAGCTGACTGTTCCGAAAAAGGACGCAAAGGCTGTTGAAAAGAATGACTACATTGCCATTGAAGGATAATTTCCCCGGAGGATCATTTCTCCGGAAATGGAATGGGGGATGTCGGTTAATACCGATTTTTAACCCCTGAGAAACAGGGATGAGACGTT
>CAZZBJ010000076.1:0-10065 GCA_964652805.1 uncultured Mordavella sp.
AATGCCAAACTGCTCGTACATGGCGATCTGGGGCTTCACAGCCGGAATCCGATCGCATATCTTGTCCACGATCTCTTTGTTGAACTGCCAGACAGCCTCAGCGGCTCCCTCCAGCGTCTCTCCGAACTCAGCAAATGCCTTCTTCTGCACCTGCTCCGGGATATAGCCGAGCATAGGATCCAGTCCCACCACGATGGGGGCCCCTGTCTTTTTGATATTGCTTACTAACTGATCAATCAATGGTCTTTCCTCCTTCGTATACGATCCGTCCGCCCACAATGGTGCAGCACACTTCTCCTCTCACCTTCCTGCCGTGGAAGGGAGTGTTTTTCCCTTTTGATAAAAATGTGTTCTTGTCAATAACATACTCTTTTTGCGGGTCAAAGATCACCACATCCGCGATCTTGCCCTCGCTCACAGAGCCCTTGTCCGAAAGTCCCAGGATCCGGGCCGGGTTGCAGCTCATCTTCTCCGCCATCTGCATGGGAGTGAGAACGCCTTTTTCCACCAGCTCTGTGTAGGTCAGGGCCGCAGAGGTCTCCAGACCCACAATGCCGAAGGCCGCCAGCTTCATGGAACGGTTCTTCTCCGCCTCTGCGTGAGGCGCATGGTCTGTGGCGATAACATCCACTACATCGTTTTTCAGCGCCTCTCTCAGGGCCTCCACATCCTCCCTGCCGCGAAGGGGCGGATTCATCTTGAAATTGCCGTCATCCTCCGTGATGTCGTCTGTGGAGAGGATGAAATGGTGGGGGCACACCTCCCCGGTCACAGGAAGTCCTTCCCCCTTTGCCAGCTCCAGCATCTTCACGCTGTCCGCAGTGGAGCAGTGGCACAGATGGAGCTGCACGCCTGTCTCCTTGGCCAGCAGGATATCCCGGGCCACGATCACATCCTCCACCGCATTGGTGATACCCGGAAGCCCCAGCTCTTTCGCCTTCTCATCTGCGTTCATGACGCCGCTCTCCACCATGGTAATGTCCTCGCAGTGAGCAAACACAGCGACGCCTTCCTTTTTGGCCGTCTTCATCCCCTTTCGGTAGAGAGAGGCGTTCATGACGGATTTTCCGTCCTCGCTAATGGCATGACAGCCGTTCTCCGCCATTCCGTTAATATCAGCCAGCTCTTTCCCCTCCTGGCCTCTCGTCACAGCTCCCAGCTGGATCACGTTGGCGAGGGACTCTCTCTTGGCTCTCTCCATGACTTCACGCACCTTCACGCCGTTGTCGATGACCGGCTTTGTGTTGGGCATGGCGCACACGGTGGTGACGCCTCCCCGCACAGCCGCGCGGCCGCCGGTGGCCAGGGTCTCCTTGTACTCCAGTCCGGGGTCCCGGAAATGCACGTGGAGATCGATAAAGCCCGGCATCACCCAGCATCCGCCGGCGTTGATGACCCTGTCGCTCTCCGTCTCAATGTTCTTTCCCACTTTCGTGATCCGATCCCCGTCGATCAGTACGTCACATATATCATCCAGCCCTGTCCCAGGATCAAGCACATGTCCGTTTTTAATCAAGATCGTCATAGCCTGTAGTCCTTTCTCACTTTCTTTTTCGTCTATCCTGGCAACATTTTATCATACCCATATGAGAAATGGAACGGGTAATTTCCCGTTCCACCTCTTTCCCTGGGACTGCCGCTCACTGCTGTGCCAAGACCTCCATGGCCTTGTCAAGCTGGTTGTCAGCCTCCGGATCATTTTCATCATACTGGTATTCCACTTCCACATCCGGGGTAATGCCCACGCCGTCGATGCTGCGGCCGCTGGGAGTGAAGTACTCTGCAATGGTCAGTTTCACGCTTGTGCCGTCCTGCAGGTCAAAGATACTCTGCACCACACCCTTCCCGTAGGACTGGGTTCCCACGATCTGGCCCAGGCCGTAGTCCTGGATGGCGCCTGCAAATATCTCCGAGGCGCTGGCGCTGTAGCCGTTTATCATGACCACCAGCGGTTTGTCAAACTGATTTTCCTCATCAGAGGTATACTCCTCCCGCTCCCCGTTCTTATCCTCAGTGTATACAATGAGTCCCTCCGGCAGCATCAAGTCCAGGATATCGCAGACGGTATCCAGATTGCCGCCGGGATTGTTGCGCAGATCCACGATCAGCTTCTCCATACCCTGGCTCTCCAGATCCTCCAGCGCCTCCCTGTACTGGTCATAGGTCACGGCGTCAAACTCCGTGATGCAGATGTAGCCCACATTTCCCTCCTTCATCTCGTAGGAGACTGTCTGGGCCTGGATGGTATCTCTTGTGATGGTCAGCTCTGCCTCCTCGCCGGTGTCCGCCCGGAGAACTGTGAGGGTCACCTGGGTGCCCTTCTCACCCTTTATCTTGCTCACCACATCGGACAGATCCTCCCCGGTCACCTCTTCCCCCTCCACCTTGTAGAGAGTATCTCCGTCCTGCATGCCGGCCTCCTGAGCCGGAGAGCCGTCATATACCTGGAGCACCGTGATGACGCCGGTGTCCCTGTCCTGGCTCATGAGGGCGCCCACGCCTCCAAACTCGCCGGACAGGCTCTCGTTCATCTGCTCTGTCTCCTCCTCGTCATAGTAGACCGAGTAGGGGTCTCCCAGGCCCTCTATATAGCCCTTGTAGACTCCCTCAGAAAGTTCCGTCTCATCCACGTCGCCGATATAGTATTGGTCGATGAGACTGTTCAGGAGATCCATCTTCTTGCTCTCTTCACTTTTCAAAATCCCGCAGGAGACAACTCCCCCTGCCAATAACACAACGAGGGCGCCAACAAGCGCCCCCTTAAAAAAACTATGATTTTTCATATACGTCTCCATATCTTCTCTTTTACAGATATAATCTTGGATCTACCGGTGTGCTTCCTTCCCACACTTCAAAGTGGAGATGAGGGCCGGTGGAATTCCCCGTAGAACCGACTGCCGCAATATTCTGGCCCGCACTCACCGACTCGCCCACGCTCACATAGATGGCGCTGCAGTGCTGGTAAACCGTGGAGATGTCGCCGTGGTTGATGATCACATAGTTCCCTCTGGCCGAACTGTATGATACAGTTGTGACCGTTCCGGCCGCCGCCGCATAGATCGGGGTTCCGGTCGCCGCCGCGTAATCCCGCCCCTTGTGATCCGTGCTGCCGATACCCCCAGGCGACTCGCGTCCGCCGAACTCACTGCTGATATAGGATGCCCCCGGGCACGGGTTCTGAAGTCTTCCTGTGCCGCCGGAGGGTGTGTAGGACGATCCTGCTGTTTCCCCGCTGCTGCTTTTGCTTGCGCTTGCGGCCTGCGCCGCTTCCCGCTGCAGTCTCGCCTGCTCTTCCGCAGCTGCCTGCAGCTCGGCGATCTTGGCGTTTGTAGCGCTCAGCTCAGACTCGAGGCTGGCAATCTCGTCGCTTTTGCTGTCCACGAGAGCCTGGAGCTCTGTCTGCTGGTCCTGCAAGTTTGACTGCATCTCTTCCAGCTCCGCATTCTCCTGCTCCAGCTCCTCCTGCTGCTTCTGCACTTTATCCACAATGTCCTGGAACTGTATGAGCATATTTCTGTCATACTCAGAGATCTGTGTGATGTACTCCGCATTGCTCAGGAACTCCGCAATGCTCTTGGACTCCAGCAATGTCTCCAGGAACTGTCCGTTCCCGTTCTCATACATATACTGTATGCGAAGTTTCATGCTTTCATACTGATTATTCTCGTCAATTTTAGCGGCGTCGAGTTCGTCTGCCTTTTGGGCGATCTCCTCCTGCTTTGCCTCGATATCAGCCTGAGTCTGCTCCATATCCGCCACGATTTCATCAAGCTGAGCGACCAAGTCATCCTTTTCCTCCTGGGCCTCGTCCAGAGCATCCTGCTGCTCACTGGCTTCGTCCTGCGCCTCCTGCAGATCATCCGCCTCTACGGATATATCCATCTTCAGCCCCATTCCTGTCACAAGCGCTCCCGCTAGCAAAACACTGACTATTCTTTTCTTAACCATCGCTTTTTCTCCCTTACTTTATACCCCTTTGGTTACCCCTGTATCTTTTGTTTTCCAATTTGTACTCTATCACAGACAAGCGCTCCCGCACCCGTTTGCTACACTTTCAGGTGTTTGCGGATCGTAAAGAAGCTGCCTACAAATCCGATGCCCACGCCGAGGGCAAGCCCCACCGGAAGCAGAAACCTGTAGACTTCTGTAACCGGAAGGAAATCCAGAATATTATTTAGCAGATGAAATCTCTGAAGGATGTATGAAACTGCATTCCCATACATAAAATATAACAGGGCAAGCGGTATGACCGCTCCGATCAGCCCGATGATCACACCTTCTATGACAAAAGGTGCTCGGACAAACCCATCCTTTGCCCCTATATATTTCATGATGGCAATCTCCTCCCGCCGGACTGTGATACCCATGGTGACCGTATTGCTGATCAGGAAGATGGACACGGCCAGCAAAATACCGATGATTACAATGGATACATAGGTGATCAGCCTGTTAATACTGCTGAGCGTATTCGCCACAACGTCCGACTTATTGACCTTCCTGACGCCGTCCAGACTCTCCGCAAAGCTTACCACATCCGCCTGCTTGGACACATCCTCCATATAGACCGCATAATTGTCCGAGTTGGCAAGGGGATTATCATCCTTAAATCCCTCCGCCAGACTGGAGTCCTCACCAAAATACTCGCTCTGGAACGACTCCCATGCATCGTCCGCCGATACATACTCCACTTCCAGCACACCGTCGCAGGATCTCAGCTCATCTCCGATCTCCTCGATCCGGGACTGCTCCAGTCCCTCGTCAAAGAACACCGTGATGGCAACTCCCTCCTCAGCCTTCTGTACAATGTAGTTAAAATTCATGACAATTGCAAAGAACAGGCCGAACACAAAAATACACGCCGCCATCGTTGCAATGGACGCAATGGAGAACAGCTTATTACGGACAATGTTCTTAAACCCCTGTTTTGTCGAATATCCGACCGTACTAATCTTCATTATTATACATACCCACCTTTTTTCTCGTCACTGACAATGACTCCCTTTTTCATTGTCACTACTCGTTTTCTCATCTCGTTCACGATCTCCTGGTTGTGTGTCACGACCAGAACAGTCGTCCCCCTCTCATTGGCCTCCTCCAGAAGCTTCATGATCTCCCAGGAATTCGTCGGATCCAGGTTACCTGTCGGCTCGTCGGCCAGAAGGATGGCAGGCTCGTTCACAATAGCCCGCGCAATGGCGACCCTCTGCTGCTCACCGCCGGACAGTTCCTTGGGATACGACTTATATTTCTGGGCAAGACCTACCAAAGAAAGAGCCGCAGGCACTTTCTTCTTGATGATCCTGGGCGATGTCTCCACGACACGCTGGGCAAAGGCGATATTTTCATATATGTTTCTGTCCTTCAGAAGACGGAAATCCTGGAACACGACTCCCAGACCCCGGCGATACATAGGGATCTGTCTGTGTTTCAGCCTCTCCAGATTCTGCCCATTCACGACGATCGTACCGGAAGTCGGTTTCAGTTCCTTCATGATCAGACGGATCAATGTGGATTTACCCGACCCGCTGTCTCCGACGATGAAGACAAACTCACCCTGCTCGATCTTCAGAGTCACACCGTTCAGCGCCGCGACTCCCTTCGAGTATTCTTTCGTTACTTCGTTCAGCTCAATCATATTTTCCTCCTAATTATCAATACTCCAGTGACTCCATGTATTTCATGTACTTCACTACCATCAGCGCGATCTTGAACGTGATGGCATCCTCAAACACACGGAGATCAAGCCCCGTGCTCTTCTGCAGCTTATCTAACCTGTAGACAAGCGTATTGCGATGGATGTAGAGCTGCCGCGATGTCTCCGACACATTCAGACTGTTCTCAAAGAACTTGTTGATAGTCGTCAGCGTCTCCTCATCGAACTCATCCGGCGATTTCCCCTCAAAAATCTCACGGATAAACATCTTGCAAAGCGGAATGGGAAGCTGATAGATCAGGCGTCCGATACCCAGCGTACTGTACGCAATGACCTTCCGGTCGTCAAAAAAGATCTTCCCCACGTCAAGGGCGATCTTGGCCTCCTTGTAGGACTTTGATACTTCCTTGATGTCATTGATCACAGTTCCATATGCAACGCGGATGTCGTCATCATCCTCGCCTTTCAGGATTTCCAGTATGGTCTCAGCCGTCTTCTCCAGCTCCGCATGACCGTCTAAAGGCGCCAGTTCCTTTACGATTATAATATCTTTCTCATCAACCGCAGTGACAAAATCCTTTGTCTTATTGCCCAGAAGGCCGCGCACATGATCCAGCATGCTGCTGTCCTTCTCCCGGGCAGTCTCCACTATAAAGATAACACGTCTGACTTCTGTGTCAATATGTAATTTTTTCGCACGGTTATAAATATCTACCAGCAACAAATTGTCGAGAAGAAGATTTTTTATAAAATTATCTTTGTCGAAGCGCTCCTTGTAGGCAGTCAGAAGAGTCTGGATCTGAAAAGCCGCAACTTTCCCCATCATATAGACATCGTCGCTCCCGCCGTTGGCAAGAAGGATGTACTCAAGCTGGTGCTCGTCAAAAATCTTAAAAAACTGATAGCCCTGGATCACTTGGCTATCTGCCGGCGACTCCACAAAAGAAAGTACAGATGCCTCATAATTTTCCTGTTCGGCAAATGTGCTGGCCAGAGGTTTCCCGTCTGTATCCATGACACACAGATCGATCCGCATGATCGCTTTTAAGCCATCGATGGTATTTTGTAGTATTTGATTAGATATCATATTCCATCTCCTCCACTCATTTCAATATGCATTTTCCACAATGTATTTGAGCACATTTACCGCTTTTCACACATTACTCTTTTCTATACTAATACAAATTCACAAAAAAAGAAAGAGGAAATCGCATTTTTTTGTTGATTTCCTCGATTTTCTTCCTTATTTTCTTTGATTTTACACCACGAAGGGCTATACAAATTGCCCTGAAAATGTCAGTGATCAGAGGTTGTCTCCATCTCTTTTTTTCTGTTTTTTTCCACCTCGTGGCGAAAAAGCCTGTGATTGATAAACCGGACGATCCGCTCTATTCTGCCCCGGCTTCTGTAGATGGGATTTTCGCTCTTCCCCACCCCCAGCCAGACCCGCGCGTTCAGCAGTAACCTGTTCCGGGCAATGAACTCCTCCTGTCCCGGAGAGGACAGGGAAGCGAGGACACAGTCCGTCTCCGCCCCGTTAACCGCGTTGACCACCAGGTCGTCCGCCTCATCCGCAGGCGACACCTTCG
This sequence comes from uncultured Mordavella sp., assembly GCA_964652805.1. GTDB lineage: Bacteria > Bacillota > Clostridia > Lachnospirales > Lachnospiraceae > Claveliimonas. The sequence goes on from CAZZBJ010000076.1 coordinate 7,243, forward strand.
CTATGCCGGCAATCTGGATCCCACTGTACTCCTCTTCAAGAAAGCGGTAAAAGCCTTCCGCCTCCTCCTCTGTCTCCACCAGGAGAAACACTCTGGAGTGGTTCTTGTGGAGAAAGCGCAGAAACATCTTCAGATACGTCCTCTGCTCGATCTCCTGGAGCTGCCTTTTTTCGCACACCTCCACGCCCTTCAGAATCTCCTTCTCACCCGGGATCACAAGGTCGGTCTTCTCTATATTTTCACGCAGGGAGGAGTCGCCGGAGGCATACATCAGGGTATCCACCATGACCATCTCAATCACACTGATCGCTTCTGTCCCCATATATGCCACGGTCTGCTTCATGGCCTCCTTGGCGGTACAGTCATCTATGTCAACATTCAACACCTGGATCTTTCCGCTCATTGATAATCACCCGCAATTCCCTCTAGCTGTCGATTATAACAAAATGACCTGTTCTTTTCAACCTTTGACACTAAATATTCACACTTCGTAATATTCTTAACAGTTTTGTCACTTTTGGCTTTTCTTTCTCATACGACTGCCCCTTTCCAAATAGATCGCTGTCTGGAAGTATTGGCAGGATCTGCTGTCAGAGCGGGGCCGCTCTTTTTTGCCGGTCACTATCCCGGCAGAATGATTTCTTCCTGTAAAATAAAGGAGTAGATGATCTTCTCCCTGACCGGTCTGCCCAGAAGCTGCTCCAGGGCTTTTGCATAGTAGTCAAGCTGGGCGTGGTACTTTTCCACCAGCTGGCCTGCGGTCTTCACCCGGTCTGTCTTGTAATCCAGCACCACAAGGCCGTCCTCTTCCTGGAACCAGGCGTCGATGATTCCCTGCACGAGGATTTTATCCTCTTCCTCCCCGGCGCTGTCAGGATACACCTTTGCCATGTCCACTCCGATGACAAAGGGCTGCTCCCGAAAGAGCTGTCCTCTCCTGGCTGCCTCCCGCATCCGCTTTCCGCTTTCACAGCGGGTAAATTCCAGAATATCCCCGGGACGGACGCACCGGGCCATCTCCGGGGCGATGCGGCCGCTCTCCTCCATAGACCGGATGGCCTGGGACAGGCTCTCCTTCGTGTACGCTTCTGTAAAGTCCAGAAGCTCCATCACCCGGTGGTAGGCGCTTCCCCTGGAGGCACCGGTGAGCTCCTCCTCCCCGGCCCGGAACCTGGGGATCAGAGGCACCACCTCCGGCTCCTCAAAGAGCCTCTCTCCTGCGTCCCCCGGTTCCTCCAGGGACAGCTCTCTTAGATACTCCCTCTTTTTCAGCTCGGAGACCGTGAATTTCAGCTTCCGCCCCTCCAGATCCGGATGCGGGTATCTGTAGGAAAACTGCTCCTCTAGTCTCTCCTTCATCTCCCCGTCGTACACATTCTCTGTGTCCCAGTCCTCCAGGGCCTTCTTTGTAAAGATGCCCTCTGCCTCCTCCTGCAGCTGCCTTCTGACAAGCTCCTCCAGGTTCAGGAACTCCACCTGCATGTGAGCCTTTCCTCCTGCGGCGGCCACAGCCGGCAAGATACAGTCCAGATAGCCGGAAGCCCGGGACAGTTCGCCAAAAGAAAGGGGGCGGATGGTTTCCGTCTTCTCGTCTGTGCCCTTTAAAGCCCTCCGTTCTTCCAGCCTCCCGGCCGGGTCCTTCACGGTTCCCACCAGGATCAGCTTCTCCTTTGCCCGGGTCAGAGCCACGTAGAGGACACGCAGCTCCTCCCCTAAGTTCTCCAGCTGCTCCTTCCTCTGGATCACCTGCTTATAGAAAGAGGGGGCCTTTGTGCGGCGCTTAAGATCCACCACGTCCATGCCCACTCCCAGGGAGGCGTGGATGAGGATCGTTCCCTTTGTGTCCTGGGTGTTGAAGCCCTTTCCCATTCCGGCCGCAATCACCACAGGGAACTCAAGGCCCTTGCTCTTGTGGATGCTCATGATGCGCACCGTGTCCGCATTCTCGTCACTGACAGAAGCCTCCCCGTAGTCCACGTTGTACTTCTGCAACTGCTCGATATACCGGACAAAATTAAAGAGTCCCTGGTAGCTGGTGCTCTCAAAGGCCATAGCCTTCTGAGCCAGCATGTCCACGTTGGCTCTTCTCTGCTCACCGCCGGGAAGGGCCGCCACATAGTCCCCGTATCCGGTGTCGTCCAGTATCTCCCAGAGCAGCTCGTGAATGGCCGTGTAGGAGGCCTTCTCCCGGAAATAGTCCATCTTGTCCAGGCAGGCAGCCAGCTTCTCCCGAAGAGCCGGATCCTCCCCCTGGCTCCTGTAGTGCTCTACCGCCTCACAGAAACGTTGGTCAGGACAGGCGATGCGGATCCGGGCCAGCTCCTCGTCGGTGAGCCGGCCAAACCAGGAGGAGAGGACAGCTGTCAGGGGGATGTCCTGCTTTTCGTTCTGCAGCACCCGGAAGTAATCCAGCAGCACGCCGATCTCCCTCGTCTCGAAATATCCTTCCTTGGTCCCTGCACAGGCGGGGATGCCCTCCTCCAGGAGCACCTCCACGAACACATCGCTCCAGCCCTTGATGCTCCTTGTCAGTATAATGATGTCCCCATAGCGCACCGGCCGCAGCTTTCCTGTCTCTTTGTCCGTCACCAGCTGCTCCTTTAGGAGCCTGCGGATACAGTCCGCCACGGCCCTGGCCTCCAGCTTTCTGGCAGAGAGCTTCTCTCCCGCCGCCTCCTCCAGCCCCTCGTCCGGGCTGTCGTCGATGAGGAGAAGCTCCGTCTCATTGCCCCGGCTCTCCGGGTAGGAGGCGCCGGGCCAGAGGGCGGCCCTGTCGTCGTAGGTGATGCCTCCAAGCTCCGGTATCATGATCCGGCGAAAAAG
>CAZZBJ010000076.1:10075-11705 GCA_964652805.1 uncultured Mordavella sp.
AGCACCTCCGGGCGGCTCCGGAAATTCTTGAACAGGTCAATCCGCTGGGTTCGGCTGTCTGTTCCCTCCCCCTCGTAGATCCGGTAGGCGTCGAATTTCTCCATAAAAAGCTCCGGCCTGGAGAGGCGGAACCGGTAGATGCTCTGCTTCACATCTCCCACCATGAAAATGTTGTTCTTCCCCCGCCAGGTGCGGGACACGCTTGTCAGGATAGCCTCCTGGATCAGATTGCTGTCCTGGTACTCGTCGATCATCACCTCCCGGAACTGCTCCTGGTACACCCGGGCGCAGGAAGAGGGCCAAAGCCCTTCTTCCGTCTTCTCCGTGAGGATGCGCAGGGCGTACTGCTCCATATCCGAGTAGTCGATCATGCCTCGGCTTCTCTTCTTTTCCTCAAAACGGACGGCGAAGGCCTCTGTCAGATCCTTAAGCTCCTCCGTCATAGGCGCGCAGACTGCCAATCCCGCAAGGAGCTCTTCCTCGGTCTGTGAAAAATACTGTTCCGCCGGGAAGGCGACCGCTTTTTTCAGCTCCTCCCGAAGCTTTTTCACCTGGTCCGCCTTGTCCTTGGACACAGCCTTGTCCCTGTTGGGGGCCAGCTTTTTCCAGACAATCTGCTCCGACGCCTGGCGGTACTGGGCGTAGGTGGCGGCCTGCCGGAACCGCTCCACGTTCTTCATGTCGCTCTCCAGCATCTCTTCATACATGTAGGGGCCATCCGGCTCCAGGCAGAGGGCCAGCGCCTGGTCCTTCAGGCGGGCCGCCGTCTCCATGGCGTGGTCTACCTCCTCCCGCACAAAAGCAAAGAAGGGCGTCTTCCCCAGCTCCTCGCCTGTCTGTACCTGGCAGGCCCGGACGCAGTCCGCAAGCCACCCCTCCGGGTCCGGACAGCTTCTGGAAAACTCGTACAGCTTCAGGACGATCTCCTCCAGCCTGCGGTCGCTCTTTCCCGACGCATAGCTCTCCGTGAAAGCCAGAAAGCGCTCCTGTCCCTCTTCGTACTTTTCCTCCAGAAGTTCCTGCAGCACGTCTCTTTCCAGCAGCTTCAGCTCCCCCTCCTCGCCGATGCGAAAGGAAGGGTCCAGGTCAATGACATGAAAATTCTCCCGGATCACAGAGAGGCAGAAGCTGTGGATGGTGGTGATGGAGGCGCTGTGGATAAGGGTGGCCTGCTGCCGCAGTTGCTCGTTAAAGGGCTCCTCCTGGGCCTTCTTTTCGATGGCTGTCCGTATCCTCTCCTTCATCTCCGCCGCAGCCGCCTCCGTGAAGGTGACGATAAGGAGTTCGTCCACGGAGAGAGGATCCTCCTGCCTGGTGAGCATGGTGATGATGCGCTCCACCAGCACGGCTGTCTTGCCGGAGCCCGCCGCCGCGGACACGAGGATATTGCGGTCCCTCAGATCAATGACACTTTTCTGTTCTTTTGTCCACTTTACGCTCATGACTACCCCTCCTGTCTTCCTTCCTCTGTATCAGGACCGGCCGCTTTGCTGTAGGCCTGGATGCGCAGCAGCGCCTCCTCCTGCCCCATCCTGCTGATGTCCCGGTAGCCGTAGCCCGGCAGGGAGCTGTCAAAGCCGCAGATATGCCGATATCCACAGTAGTCGCAACCGGTCCGGTCCCCGTACCT
>CAZZBJ010000077.1:0-11422 GCA_964652805.1 uncultured Mordavella sp.
AATGACATATCTTATATCAGTTTTTTTGAGTTTACACAAAACTTGAAACGGTCTCGATTTTACAGATGAAATCGTCTGCAAAATTCCCTCTTCCTTTACTCGCCCTGCATGGCGAGTAAGAGAATTTGAGGCGGCAAAGAGAAAACCCGGCAAAATAAAGGCTCCTGCTTATTCCATATATGCCGCTGTGACTGCGTATAACGCCCATACAGCCGTTTTATCCGCTATCTGGTTTTTCCTCATGTACTCGCATAGAATCAAAGGAACGTGCGTTCTAGCGCGTCACAGAGGCACAAAAGGTTTTCACCACCAATGGCGAAAACTCGACGCAATAATGCGTTCAGTGTGCTGAGGATGAACGATCAATGATTAATCCCGATTGTCCAAATCTGGTCTGTCGAATATTCGCCCGTCATTACTTTCTGCCCCTTCTTCAAGAACCTGTCTTAAAAATTTACTTCTGTCCTTATCCGCCTTTTTTTGCCGTATACTAACCTCTGGCATAATTACCGGCACAGAGTCTTCATAAATCCGGCTTACAATTCGATCATCTGTCTTTAATTTCTCGATTGGAACATTACTTGTGTATATAGTCGGCAATAAATCCTCATGCCGCCGATTTACAAGTCGAAAGATTGCGTTAGATATCCATTCCCTATCCTCCGTTGTCGCACCGATATCATCTACGATTAGAAGAGCAGCCTCCAACACGGATTTTATTTTTTCCTTTGCACCTTCGCTCTTATCTTTCACTGTCTCTATGTATTCCGGCATAGAGATAAATTTGACCGGGATATCAATTTTTTTCAGAACCTCATTTGCAATACAGCATGCCAACATCGTCTTGCCGCTTCCTTTCGTAGCGGAATAGATATAAAGCCCCCTCCCCTGCTTTCTGAACGTATCAAAGCGTTTCACAAAAGCATTTGCTATCTTCTTTTGCGCAGTCACATCCTCGCCATATTGCGCCCAGTCAAAATGTGCTGCGGTTTTATAGACATATTCTTTGGGCATACCACTCCTGCTCCGTCTACCGTCCACTTGAGCTCCAAGAAGTTGGCTGTCTGGCAAATAGAAGGCATTTGTTTCCCCATAACCTTCAATGCGATAATTCACCAACGTTCCGCTTTGATCTGCTGTTTGTATTCTGCGTGCCTCAGTCACTACTGCATCCACCGAGAAGCTCTGTGTAGTAATCTGATGCTGGGCGCCTATCCTGATTGTCCGGTTCTCCATTGTTTTCATTTCCTTTCGTCAGATAATCTGTAAACGGAGTATTTGCACTCAAAAAAGTGGCTCCGTGTTTTATGTATCTTTCTTCAGTGTGTTTCTCTCTGCATTCTTCCGCATATCTTCTGGCAGCAGTCAGAAGCTCCTCTTCTGAAAAGCCATCTTTTAATCTGTCCAAGTAACATTTATGCGCCTTTGCCTTCTCCTTTTTTCTCGGATATGCTTTCCAAAACTCCTCGAAATGCACACTATAGTCTTTTCTCTTTACTATACTATCCTTACCTATCCTAACCTGGGTTTCCACTTGCGATACCACATGACTACCATCTGGTATACCACTCGGTATACCAGAATCAGATATGTTGCGCAATTCCTCGGAAATAACGTATACATCATTCACTATTTTCAACGCAGATTTTTCTGTTAAATGTCGTGTTTCCGTATACCTGTCTTTCCTCAAACGATTGTTCACTTTCCAGTCTTTAATGACAATAACGCCACTATCAAAGGGAATAATATATCCTTTTGAGACAAGTATTCTAAAATCATCCTCGCTCGCGTTTGTCATCCTCGTAATTTGCTTTGGCGCTGACACAAACCCATCATCGTCCGCTTTCATTCCGAGTTGTAAATATAGTGCCTGTGAACTGGTGGGCATTTCCAGAAACTTGTCTGTACAGACCACATCAACAGAAAACATTCTTCTATTTGCCATCTTTTCCACTCCCTTCTATGACCTGCTGCCCGTTAGGGACTTTCAAAGCCGTTTTCGCGCTTCTTGTTGCCTTCAAAGTATTTAAGGCACGTGAATTCATCGTCTTGATAAACTGCTGTATTTCTTGTCTGTCCTTCGGCCTCCAATAACCCCGGCCAGAGTCGGAGCATATCACCGCCCCACGGTTCCGTTCGTAGGCGATCCGTTTTTGAAGAGCACGAGCTGACTTGCATCCTGTCAGCTTCACCAGATCTCCTGTACTGATTGCATTTTCCCGTCCTACTGGCAGCAGGCTCATGATTGGGAATTCAGTCTTGCCGGACTGCTCCCCTGTATGTACTCGGTTATTTCTGTCTTTTTTCTGCATTATTCTACCCCCGTAAGTGAATTGAAATATTCATCAATCTTGCGGCGATCCCATAATACGCGCCGTCCAATCTGCACTTTCGCACCAATTTCTTCTCCCAGTTTCATAGCATTGTTACGGCCGAGATTTGTGTATGCCCTTAATTCTTCCGTGTCCATTAAGCGAGATTCTCCTACTGTAGCTGTTATTGTTCTGTTTCTCATGATTACTCCTTTCGTTTGTCATTGCTTATCTACCACTTGCAAGATGAGCTTGCATTTGTTACAATACAATTATAAACTATTGGCATATCAAAAACAATCATTTGATATATTCATTTATGTCTGTGGTTTGATATATTTAAGGAGAAAATCGCATGAAAAAAACAAAAAAAACAAACACAATACAGGGGGAGAGATTAAAAGAATGTTTAAAAGCTTCAAAACTGACGCAAAAGGAGCTTTCTGAAATTACCTCTTATACGGTACAGCATATTAATAATATCGCTAATTCGAGACGTACAATGACACGAGAAGCTGCCCACGCGTTTGCCGAAGTTTTGCATGTTGATGAGGGTTATCTGCTCGGAGATAGCGAATACAAAACCCTTAAGGAGAGGGTCTCGGTTATAACGGATAAGGGGAGAAAGGGCATGAGTGCTGTTCTCGTCTATCTCGAATCTATCGGGTTAGAATTCAAACCGCATCAGTTTATACATTGCAATCTGGACGAACTATACAGAAATATCCGTGTTCTAGCACCTTATATGGATACGACCTCTTTAGAACAGCTAAAAAAGGAATATGATTTCACGTTAGATCAAGAAGATTTTTTTAAAAAGTATTCTTCTAAAGATTTCACAATTAAACTAGCCTCACTGCCGCTGAATAAGCCTTTACAAGTGAACGACCTCATAAAAGGAACAAGCACCCCTGATTCTGGTCTCTACCTCGTTGAATCGGAGTACCCGGAGTCCCAAAATATTACACAAGCGGATTATGATATATCAGTTTCTTTTGAAGTATACTACAATGGAAATTTAGCAAAAACTATCTCAGAGAAAGAGTTACAGGATTTTATTAGAATTTTGGATTCTTATACTAATTGCACGATAGAAAATATTCTTCTTAAATGAACGATGAAAGCGCCCTGTCCTTCACGGGATAGAGTGCTTTTTGTTTCATTGTGGGTAAATTGTGGGTACGGCTTGATTTCCTGCTGCCGCCATGCTATACTATGCCACGTTGAAAAGCCCGTAAATTCAAGGCTTTTTGATAAATATGACCGAGTGTTCGAGACCTTCCACTCGTAAAACAAAACTAAAGGAGAGCATTGAATATGAAGAACAAGAATGTAGCATTTATGACGCAGGCAGCCATGATCGCTGCCATCTACGTGGTGCTGACCTACATTTTCGCACCCATTTCCTTCGGGGAGATCCAGGTGCGGATCGCAGAGGCGCTGACCATCCTTCCCCTCTTTACACCGGCGGCCATCCCGGGACTTTTCATCGGATGCCTGCTCGGAAATGTGGTGGGCGGAGCGCTTCTTCCGGACATTGTCTTCGGAAGCCTGGCCACTCTGATCGGAGCCGTGTTCACCTGGCTGCTGCGCAGCCGCAGGCCGATTATCGGCACACTTCCTCCCATCATCGCAAATGTGATCATCGTTCCCCTGGTGCTGCAGATGGCCTACGGCGTGAACCTGCCGCTGCCCTTCCTGATGCTGACAGTAGGCGTTGGCGAAGTGATTTCCTGCACGATCCTGGGACTGATCGTCTACTATGCGCTGAACCGCTACCGGAACACGCTGTTCCCCAGAGCCGCTGCCATGTAGGCCAAATCTGCCGGCTGCTGGTTCCTGCTCAAAATGCTCAAAGGATAGAAAGATGCACAAAAAGGCGCAGGCCGTTCTGTGATCCGCACAGACGCCCTGCGCCTCTTTTTGTCTTCTCTCTTTTTCTCTCTTTGTCTTCTCTTTTTGTGTCTGCCCTCTTATTCCAGCGCGCTGATAAATGTGCGCCCGCTTCCCGCCAGGAGGCTGTCCATCTGCTCGTAAGAGATAGCGGTCCTGTTTCCCGTGGCCGTCTCTATGTAGGTCACATAGGACTGGTCGTAGCCGATCAGGATAACGGAGCTTCCGTCTCCCCCGATGCCCACCACAGGCATATTGTTGTTGACAATGTACAGCATCTCCTCTGTGGTGCACCCGGTCAGGTCCAGGGTCTGCCCGCCCAGCACCTCCTGCACGGCGTCCACAGCAGAAGCGCCCGCTGCCAGACTCTCCCGGAGAGCGTTCACCGCTTCGTCTCTGTCCGTAATGAGGTATTCCAGATACCGGTTTCCTCTCTCCCACACGTATTTCTGGTCTCCGGACACCACCACGCCGCTGACCTCCTCCGCCTTTACGATGGCGTCCCCGGCCTTGTCGTAACTGCCCTGGAAGCGGCCTGTTCCGTAGACATAGTACACCTCTCCCTCCCCGGTCTCCTCAAAGACCACTTGAGCCGACTGCTCGTAGAGCACTTGCTTGGGTCTTAGCACCTTGGGATTTCTGTCCGAGATGCCGTCCGCAAAGGTGAGCCTCATCTGGGTCTCCTTCAGATCTGTCACGTAGGACTCGAGGGAGATGTTGCTCTCCTTTTTCTCCGCATTGCTGGTGATCTGGCTGGCCGCGATCTGGGTGTAGGAGTCCTCGCTCTTCACCACCCGGTTCAGGTTGATCATGCCGTCGGACACCTCCACGCTCAGCACATAGTCGCTGTCCGACTGGTAAGTCTTCTGTATCTCCTCAGCGCTGCTGCGTATCTCCACCTTGTACATGGGATACACCTCCTCGCCGGAGGCCATGCTTCCCGCATCAGACTGTCTGGACATGCCGTACACAAAGTCTGTGTCCACAAATCCCAGGGGCCGGATGGAGGCGTCCTGGTCGGCCTGCACCGTGTAGCTCTCCCCTGTCTCCAGGTCCATGACCGTGACTTCCTGAGCCTCGTACAGGGTACCGCTTGTCTGGTAGGCCGCCAGCTGCCCGTTGTCGGAGGTGACATACTGTCCCTCCTCCAACCCTTCCGCAAGGACGGTCTGCTCCTCATTTTCCATATTGATCTCATAGAGCGTCCCTCCCGCCAGCACGTAGAGCATCTCCCGGTCCACGCTGTAGTAGACCAGCTTTCCAAGCTCTTCCGACGCCACGGCGGCGGACTTGCTGCTGGAGATAAAGGCCTTCTCATCGATGTTGTTCTGCTCAGCCTGATAATAGTAGATGGCCGTTCCCACCTCCCCCTCATGGGAGCCTCTGTTCATATAACCGCAAACCGCAAAGGTGACATTTCCTTCTCCGTCTATGCGCAGCAGGCGGATCTCATGCTCATCTGTGAGATTGCGGATATCCTCGCTCTCCGAGTCCATAAAGCTGAAGAGAAGGGACATCTCGTCCGCCTCCTGATCGTAGTACCAGAGTTCGCCTCCCTGGATGAAGGCCACCTGGGTTCCCTCCTCGCTGACAAGATAGGGGACATCCGGGTCTGTAATGCCAAGGAGTATCCCCTTCTCGCTCAGCACCGTCTGGGTGGGGTCAAAAATCTGCTCCATCGTCCGGTCATAGTTCAGAAGATACATGGTGCCGGATGCGTTTCTCACACGGAAAAATTCCTTTACCATGTAGAGGTCCTGCTCGTTTTCCTCCCCCACGCACTGCACCTGGTACTCCAGAATGACCGAAGTGTATGTAGCGTTCGACTCGGTGATCTTCCACCGCTCGGTCCCCGTCACCTGTGGCTGCAGACTTCCCCAGGACACGTGGTCGTAGTCTGAGTTGATGGTCACGTGGTAATAGTTCGTCCCCTCCTCGCCGGTCGACTCAAGAGCCGCACCTACCCCCACATTCTCCACCTTTCCCATGGCATTTACATGGTAATCGGAAATATATTGCAGGCACTCCGGAAGGGAGAACGCTGCTCCGTCCACTATCCTCGTATAGTAGTAGATTTCCTGGTCGTCCACATGGAGGGTCAGGAGAAGGAGCCGCTCCTCGGTCAGAAGGCTTCCGTCAAAGGTAAGGCTCACCGTCTCCTGAGGCTCATCCACACTCTCCTGGGAGAGCTGCTGGGAACCGTCCAGAGTGTACACTTCGTAGTCCAGGGACAAAACCCGGGCGTCGTAGGTCTGGATGTACATCTCCAGTGTCTGGTCGATTACCGGAGTGATGCTGTCCCGCATGGTGGTCACATCCATCTCCTGGATGTAACCGGGCAGATAGTTCACCTCATATCCCTGACAGGAAAAGGACACAGTAGGCAGGGTGGCGCTCCCCAAGTCCGCTGTCATATTGTTGTTTCCTCTGTTGGTCACGTAGCTGAACACAATGACCGCCACGACAAAGACGGCGGCCAGTATGCCCGCATGTATCAGGCGTCTCTTCATCTGTCTTCTCCTCGCTCTTTTTCTGACTTCGTATCTAACAGCCTTCCAAGCGTGGGGCGCACATGCAGCGCCTTCTCGCAAGCCTGCAGCTTTTCTTCATTGCTTCCCTTCCTCCCGGTCTTCACAGCACGGAGCAGGATGTTTTTCGGCGTGTGCTCCATATCGATAAATTCCAGGAGCTGGGTCTCATAGCCCTCCCGCTCCAGATACTGAGCCCGCAGGGCGTCCGTCACCAGGGCGGCCATCCTTTCTTTGATAAGGCCGTACTTCAGCACCGGCTCCAGGACATCGCTCTTGATCTGGCGGTTCAGCTCATGCTGACAGCAGGGCACAGACAGGATGACCTTTGCATCCCAGCCGATGGCCTTGGCCAGCGCAAAGTCCGTGGCCGTGTCGCAGGCGTGAAGGGTGATTACCATGTCCACCCGGTCCGCGCCGGTGTAGTCCGCGATGTCTCCCTCCAGGAACTGCAGCTTCTCATAGCCGTATTTCTCACTCAGCTCATTGCAGCGGCAGATCACATCCCTTTTCAGATCCAGGCCGACAATTCGTATGTCGTATCCCTTCAGCTCGTGAAGGTAGTAGTACATGGCAAATGTGAGGTAGGATTTCCCGCAGCCAAAGTCAAGGATCGTCAGCTCCCTGCCGCCCCCGGCCCGGTCCTTAAGCCGGGGCAGGATGTCCTCGATAAACTCCAGGAAACGGTTGATCTGGCGGAACTTGTCGAATTTTGCGCGGACCACCTTCCCCTCCCCGGTCATGACGCCCAGATCCACCAGAAAGCGGACGGGCACCCCCTCCTCGAGGATATATCTCTTCTGCCTGTTGTGGGACAGGTCAGCCTTCTTTGTCGGCTCCTTTCTGGCCTTCTTCTTCACGGTAACCTTTCCCTTTTTGCTCACCAGCACCGTGACGGACGCCTGCCGCATCTCCATCTGGAGTTGCTTCATCTCTTCCATATATAAGAGAAGCGCCGCACAGGCTTCATCGGCGGGCAGGTTCTGGTGAAACGCCTGGTTTCCCTTAAACTCCTCTAACTGAAAGAAAAGTGTGCCCTTCTTCAGCAGGGGGCGCACCTTCACTTTGACCGCGCCGCCCTTTGTCCTTGGACTGCTGAGGGTGGCGGAGATAAAATCTGTATTTAAATTTTCTTCAAAAAGTTTTCTTAAATTTTCCATAGCCATATTATAACGCAAGATGGGAAATGAGTAAATGGGGGCCGGTTTTTTTCAGAAAATACCAGTCCCCATCCTTTGTCACCCTCGGGAAGGTGATGGTCACCTTGAAGAGGTCTCCATCCAGATACAGTGTAAATGTGCCTCCCTGCATCTCGATCAGAGATTTGGCGATGGAAAGTCCCAGCCCGCTTCCTTCGGTGCTCCGGGACACGTCGCCCCGGATAAAGCGCTCGGTCAGCTCATCCGCATCAATGTTCAGGGGCTGCGCAGACACATTTTTCAGATTAAAGGTCACGGTCTTTGCATCCACTGTCAGGTCCGCGTAAATTCTGGTCTCTTCCATGGCGTATTTGGCCGCGTTGTTGTAAATATTCTCCAGCACTCTCCACATGCGCCGTCCGTCCACGTGGATGATGGCCTCCTCCTTCGGGAGGGTCAGCACCTCCTTCAGACCCCGGGCGCTGAATTTCTCCTCGAACTCCCCGCTGGTCTGCTGAATCATCTCCACCAGGTTGATGTTCATGTACTCCAGAGAAATATTTCCGGAGTTCACCTTGGACATCTCCACCACATCCTCTGTCAGGATCTTCAGCCTCTGGGCCTTCGCCTCCAGCACATCCAGATAGCCCTGTATCTTCGGGTCTGTAAAGTTCTCCCTCTTGAGAAGCTCCACGTAGTTGATGATGGAGGTAAGAGGCGTCTTGATGTCATGGGACACGTTGGTGATCAGGTCTGTCTTCAGTCTCTCATTTTTCATACTGGCCTCCACAGCCGCGTCAAGCCCCTCGCCGATGGTATTGATCTTCTCCGCAATGTCTCTTTGTCCGCCCTTGAGACCGTCCAGTGGAATCTTGTAGTCCACCTCGCCGGCCGCGATCTTCTCGATCCCGGCTCCCAGCTTATTTCTTCCGATGACCTGCAAAATCATGCAGACTGCCGCCAGGATGTCCACCGCAAACATGAGGAGTGGGAAGAGGCATACGCTTCCGCCGAACTCCAGCACCAGAAAGTGAAGGAAGAGCACTGCCAGCAGCGCTGCCACAATCCGCCGCACCTCGCTCATATGCCGAACCACCTTCCGCACAAAGCCGCACAGCCATCTGAGAATACTGTTCTTCCAGAGGGTGCCCGCCTTAATCCTGCGCACCAGGCTCAGGTAGCCGATCATGAACACGGCGCAGCCAAGCACCGCAAGCAGGAATACCATCACCACATTCGCCACGTCGGTGACCAGGTATACCAGGCAGACCCAGACTATGACAGTCCCCGCTGCCGCCGGCTCGGTCTTGATCCGGTCAAAGAAGTTCAGGTGAAGCTCTCCGTTCTTGTTTGTACGGCCAGCCACAATGGTGAGCCACACAAGGATGCCCAGAATCCCCGCCACCGAGAGGATGCCCATGGCGATCACACCCTGGATGGCCGACGCATATTTCTCATACCGCTGGTTCTGTGCGTAGTAGCTGTCCTGCACCGGGTAGTCGGTGTTGATGCCCACCGCATACACGAAATTCTCTCCCGCAGGCCCCATATTCTCCACGGTATGTCTCCAGCTATTGCCTTCCATGCCGCTCATATTGCTGTCAAAGTCGGCCAGGGACGGACGGACCACTGTGTAGCTTCCCTCTTCCTTCAGCTTCCGGATGTTTTCCTCCAGGCTGTCATAGTCTGCAAACGCTGCTCTGTTTGTGTTCACTGTCCCGGAAGCGGTGTCCGCATATATATAGGTAAGATTTGTGTTTCCCTCCTCCCAGGCATCACCTGCTGCCTTGTAATTGTCCATTTTCTGTGACACCAGATCAATAGCCGAGTAGATTTCCGAGTAGGCATCGTAAAGCTTTCCGTTCCAACGCTCGTCACTGTTCACCACATCCAGAATGGACTGAGCCCCGTCCGGGCTGGTTCCCTCCTGGAGCCAGAAGCTGTCATAGTTCCAGATGGTGCGGTAGATAACCTGATTGTTCTGATCCACCACCGTTCCCAGGCCGTCCTCCTCATACAAAGTGCCGTCCCGCAGGTAGGTCATAACGTCCTCCGATGTGACCCCTGTGTCCGGGTCTGTCATGAAGGACAGCTCTCCGGAGTCCATCAGGCTCTTCAGCTCCTCATAATAGTAGTACTCATATGTGCCGTCCGGCTTCTGGCACACTATGATAGAATTCTTTCCCCCGTCGTAGTAGGACATATTTTCACCGGCGGAGAGATTGCCGCTGTTCAGCTCGTCTCCCCAGTTCACCAGATCGCGGATGGTGTACGCCAGGCCGTTTTCATTCTCACCTGAAATGTTCCCTGTGTCATAGATGGTCCGGATGTCCACCAGCTTATTTTCATCCAGCTCCCCGTCTGTCTCCAGATCTCCCTTGTCCGCCAGAGCGTTCAGTATGCTCTGGGAGTCATCATAGACCTGTTGTCCAAAGCCCTCCGACCGGGCGTAGCCGGCCTCCGATTTCCCCGAAAAAATGTCCTGGGCCGTGCCCGGGTAGGCCACCAGCCACACAAGGCTTATGACCGTCAGGACCACAAGCACATGCTGGACCAGAAGAAGGACTCCCTTCACGGGAGCCGATTGATACCATTTATTCATACATTCTCCCTCCTAAAGCTTCTCCACCTTATAACCCACGCCCCAGACTACCTTCAGGTATCTGGGATCCTTCGGATTGATCTCGATCTTCTCGCGGATATGACGGATGTGCACCGCCACTGTGTTGTCCGCTCCGATGGCATCCTCATTCCAGATGTTTTCATAGATCTGTTCGATAGAGAAAACCTTGCCCTGATTTTTCACGAGAAGCAGCAGGATATTGTACTCGATAGGTGTCAGCTTCACCGGCTCCCCGTCCACAGTCACCTCCTTGAGATCATCGTTGATGGACAGTCCCCCTGTCGTGTACACTGCCGCGCCTGTCTCCTTTGCCGTGCTTCCAAGCTGGGTGTACCTGCGCAGCTGGG
The DNA here is from genome assembly GCA_964652805.1 of uncultured Mordavella sp. Taxonomy (GTDB): domain Bacteria; phylum Bacillota; class Clostridia; order Lachnospirales; family Lachnospiraceae; genus Claveliimonas. Next base: position 10,843 of record CAZZBJ010000077.1, read on the forward strand.
ATTTCACCCTGGCCACCAGCTCCAGCGAATTAAACGGCTTTGTCACATAATCATCCGCCCCCACATTAAGTCCCAGGATCTTGTCTGCGTCCTCAGACTTGGCAGAGAGGATGATAATGGGAATATTGTTCTCCTCCCGAATCTTCAGCGTCGCCCGGATCCCGTCCAGGCGGGGCATCATGACATCGATCACCAGAAGGTCCGCATCGCTGGCCTTCAGCACCTTCAGCACCTCCTGCCCGTCGTAGGCTTTCAGCACTTCATAGCCCTCCTGTGTCAGATATATGTCAATTGCCTCCACGATCTCTTTATCGTCGTCGCATACTAATATTTTCGCCATCTTCTATCACCTCCCTTACATATTACAAGAATAGCAGAGATTTTTTAAGAGACAGTTGGGGAAATTCTTAAGAAATTATGAAACCCCATAATCTGAAGCAGATTTTGCCGCTATATTGACGGTTTGCGCAGATTTTTCATATTTTCCCTTGCATTTTGCAGATTTCTATGATAATATGACACTTGTTTGCGGGTGTAGTTCAATGGTAGAACACCAGCCTTCCAAGCTGGATACGTGGGT
>CAZZBJ010000078.1:0-11171 GCA_964652805.1 uncultured Mordavella sp.
GTCTGATATGGAAAAAATATGAAGTGTTTTCTCCCGCTGTCCAATTGTTTATCGATAAAATCAGAGAAATATCAATCTCGTTGGACAAATAAGCTTCCCCATCAAACTTTTCCGATCGTCACACTTTATACCGCAAGGACGCACCCGCAATATCATTTCATAGACTTTACTTCCTTTACAAAGACTCACACCGCTCCCGCCCTGGAGCTACCTCCTCTTCCGCATCAGAAAAATCCCAACTGCTGCCCCCGTAAAGACAATTGGCGCCAGTCTGACAAACAGCCACTCAAATGCATGAAAAGCCACTCCGGCAACGGCCATTTCCGGATCACTGTAATCCCAGCCCAGGTATGGGCTGTTTAATGCAGCCAGTATGGCAAAGATGATCACTATAACCACGCACAGGCCAAGAAGCATTCCCCGGAGCATTTTTCGCGCCGCATCCTTCCTCCGGGCAAGCTGCAGATTGATCGTCTCCAGCTTTTCGCAGATTGCCTTTAAGTCGTCGGCTTCCGGTCTGGTAACGGTTTCTCCAAGCAACGCGCTCACAGGAGTTTCCAGCACTTCCGATATGGATATCAGCATGTCGGCATCTGGAACAGACAGCCCATTTTCCCACTTGGAAATGGTCTGGCGCACCACGTTCAACTTGACAGCAAGCTCTTCCTGGGAAAGTCCTTTGGATTTTCTGATGATTTTTATGTTTTCGTTCAGCATCCGGATCACCTTCTTTCTTTTTGTTGTTATCGCTATTGTATGAAAAAGCCGGCCGTTGCCGCAAGCAACGCATGTTAACATGCCTCTGCTGTCTTTCTGACCGTATTAGCCGTTCTGATCGTCAGTTTTCCCGCGCCATCTCTTCAATCTGCTCTGCCAGGCTGTACGAAAAGCTGGCAAAGGGCAAATCCAAAGAGACCGCTGCCGGGGGAGCTGGAATGTACTTTCAACCCCCCTGTGTTTTTATTTGTATTTTATTTATTTGATATTGTCAATTCTACCATGTATCAAACAGAGAGAGCTGGTTGCTCTCCGGCAGATTTCCGAAAAGTCCCAGGTCATTCATCAGATCAATGACCGTCTTGCTGACCTTGGTTCTCTGGTGGAAATCGTCCCTGCTCAGGTAGGGCCCCTGCTCGGATGCAGCCTCCACGGCCTCGGCAGCCTTGTCCCCCATTCCCTCGATACTGGAGAGGGGCGGCATCAGCTTGCCGTCCACGATCTGGAAGCGGGAGGCCTTTGCCTTGTAAATGTCAATTGGGACAAACTCAAAGCCCCTGGCGTACATCTCCTGCACGATGCGCATGTCCTTCAGGGTATCCTGCTCCTTCTTGCTCAGGGCGTCCTTCCGTCTCTCGTAATCCCTGATATGGAAATTTAGCTGGTCCTTTCCCTGGCACATGAGCTCATAGGAGAAGGCGTCCGCGCGGATGCCAAAGTAGGCCGCATAGTAGGCCAAAGGATAGTTGATCTTGCAGTAGGCGATCCTGTAGGCCATCATGACATAGGCAGCCGCATGGGCCTTGGGGAACATGTACTTGATCTTCTCACAGGAGCCGATATACCAGTCCGGCACTCCGTGCTCTGTCATATCCTTCTTAAAGTCCGGCCATTCCTTGCATTTTCCCTTCGCCACAGCGCCCTTTCTGACACGCTCCATGATGGTGAAGGACTCCTCGCTGTCCATCCCCTTGTTGATGAGGTAGGTCATGATGTCGTCACGGGTACAGATAGCCGTGGAAATGGTGGCCTGCCCGCTCAGGATCAGAGTCTGGGCATTGTTCAGCCACACGTCCGTCCCGTGGGACAGACCGGAGATACGGATCAGGTCTGAGAGGGTCTGGGGCTTGGTGTCCACCACCATCTGGATAACAAAGTCTGTTCCGAACTCCGGGATACCCAGACAGCCCACCGGGCAGCCGCCGATATCGGAGGGCTTGATTCCCAGAGCCTCGGTACTCTGGAACAGGCTCATCACGCCGGGGTCGTCCAGAGGGATTTTTGTGGCGTCAAACCGATTGTCCGTCTCATTGTACGCATTGTCCATGGCAGGAGAGCTGATGTACTCCTCCAGCGTCTTGATCATGGTGGGGTCATCGTGGCCCAGAATATCCAGCTTCAGCAGGTTGTGGTCAATGGAGTGGTAGTCGAAGTGAGTGGTCACGATGTCCGTACTCATATCATTGGCCGGATGCTGCACCGGAGTAAAGGAATTGATATCCTCCCCCAGGGGCAGGACAATGATGCCTCCCGGGTGCTGGCCGGTACTCTTGCGGATGCCGGTACAGCCCTGGACGATCCTGTTGATCTCGCAGGTTCGCTTTCTCTGGCCCCGCTCCTCAAAATAATTTTTCACAAATCCGAAGGCCGTCTTATCCGCCAGCGTTCCGATGGTGCCGGCCCGGTATGTCTGACCGTCTCCGAAGATGACCTCCGTGTATTTGTGGGCATTGCTCTGATAGTCGCCGGAGAAATTCAGGTCGATATCCGGCTCCTTGTTTCCTTTAAATCCGAGGAAAGTCTCAAAGGGAATATCAAACCCGTCTTTTATGAGCTTCTCCCCGCATACCGGGCACTTCTTGTCCGGCATGTCCATCCCGCAGCCCCCGGCGTATTTGCGAACCTCATCGGAGGTGAAATCGCTGTAGTGGCATTTGGGGCAGTAATAGTGAGGACTCAAAGGATTTACCTCCGTAATTCCCGCCATGGTGGCCACAAAGGAGGAGCCGACCGATCCACGGGAGCCGACCAGGTAGCCGTCCTCGTTGGACTTCCACACCAGCTTCTGGGCGATAATGTACATCACGGCAAAGCCGTTGGAGATGATGGAGTTCAGCTCTCTCTCCAGCCGCTCCGTCACCACCTCCGGCAGATCTTCCCCATACATCTCGTGGGCCTTGTTGTAGCAGATATCCCTCAGCATCTGGTCCGAGTTAGGAATGACCGGCGGACACTTGTCCGGGCGGACAGGAGGGATCTTCTCCACCCAGTCCGCAATCATGTTTGGGTTGTCGATGACCACCTCTTTTGCCTTGGCAGAACCCAGGTACGCGAACTCGGCCAGCATCTCATCTGTTGTCCGCAGATAGAGGGGAGCCTGGTTGTCCGCATCTGAAAATCCCTTCCCGGCCATAATGATGCGACGGTAGACCTCATCCTCCGGGTCCAGGAAATGGACGTCGCAGGTGGCCACCACAGGCTTGTTAAACTTTTCTCCCAGCCGGATGATCTGCCGGTTGATCTCCTTTAAATCCTCCTCCGAGTGAACCTTGGACACCCTGTCGCTTTCAATCATAAAGGCGTTGTTTCCCAAAGGCTGGATCTCCAGGTAATCGTAGTAGTCTACAATGCGGGCGATCCGCTCCTCAGACTTGTCGTCCAGAATGGCCTGGTAGAGCTCTCCCGCCTCGCAGGCGCTCCCCAGGATCAGCCCCTCTCTGTACCTGGAAAATTCACTCTTTGGGATTCTTGGATGCCGGGCAAAATAATCCAGGTGGGACTTGGAAATCAGGGTGTAGAGGTTGGTCCTTCCAATGTCATTCCTGGCCAGGATGATGGCGTGGTGGGAAGGCATCTTCCGGACTGCGTCCGCATTGTTCTTCACCCCGAATCGGTTCAGCTCCTTCAGGGTGTAAATGTCCCTCTCCGCCAGCATCTCCACGAACTTCTCAAAAATTTCCGCCGTGGCTCCCGCGTCGTCCACCGCCCGGTGGTGATTTTCCAGGGAAATGTTCAGAGCCTTTGCCACAATGTTCAGCTTGAACCTGGACAGGGTGGGCAGGAGCACTCTGGCCATGGCCACTGTGTCCACAGAGGTGAAATCCGGCCGGATGTCCTGATAGCGGCAGTTCTGCTCGATAAAGCTGACGTCAAAGGAGGCGTTGTGGGCCACCAGCACGCCGTCCCCCACAAATTCCAGGAATCTGGGCAGCACCTCCTTGATAGAAGGGGCGTCCAGAACCATGGCGTCCGTGATGCTGGTGAGCTGGGTGATTTTAAAGGGAATGGGGATCTGAGGATTTACAAAAGTGCTGAACTTCTCCGTTATTTTCCCCTTCTCTACCTTCACGGCCCCGATCTCAATAATTTTGTCCTTGACAGGGCTGAAGCCCGTCGTCTCCAGGTCAAAGACAATAAAGGTTCCCTGCAGGTTCTGTCCCTTTTCGTTGACTGCCACGTCGGACAGATCGTCCACCAGATAGGCCTCCACCCCGTAGATGACCTTGAAGGGGTCGTCCTTGTCCAGCGTCTCTATGTAGTGGCTGGCTTCTGTAAACGCCTGCGCCACACCGTGGTCCGTAATGGCGATGGCCTTGTGTCCCCAGTCGTGAGCCCGCTTCACAATATCCTTTACATCGGAGACCCCGTCCATGTCGCTCATCTTGGTATGGCAGTGGAGCTCCACTCGCTTCTCGGGGGCTGTATCCTTCCTTGTGACCGTAAAGTCCGGGATCTTACGGATGCCTGTGACAGAGCCGATGGTCAGCTCCCCGTCAAATTTGTCGATGGTGGTGACCCCCTTGATCTTCAGAAAGGCTCCCGTCTTGATGTCCTGGAGTATATCCGCCAGCTGGTCATTGCGGACAAACATCTTCACCATGATAGTATCTGTGAAATCCGTCACCGCATACATGACGATGGTCTTCTCGTTGCGGATCTTTCTCGTGTCAAAGCTGATGACCTTGCCCCGGATGGTGATCTCTCCCATCTCGCTGACTACTTCCTTCAGCTCAATAGTCGCATCATCAAAATCCCGGCCGTAAATGACGTTGGGATCGTCGGATTTGCGGTAGGAGAAAAATTCCCGCTTCCGGAAAGCGCCGTTTTTCTTGGAGCTGCCGCTTAAACCGGCTTTGGAGGCGCTGCTCTTCCCTGTTCCTTCCCCCGTTTTTTTCGATGAGGCAGAGCCGCCTGCCCTCTCTTCTCCAAAGGCGGCGTCCTCCTCTGCGGATTTTTCCCGCAGAAGCCGCTCCTTCCTGAGGGTCTGGTTTCTCTCCACAATGGCGTCTACTTCCTGCTGCAGCTCCAGATCATTGTACTTCAGGCTGCTCTCCCCGGGTTTCTCGTAGACCACCCGCACCTCCACAGGCACGTGGAACCGGTCGTTGAATACAGAGGTCAAAAGCTCCACTACCGAGTCTTTTTTTCCCTGCGCCACCACCGTATCCTGGAGAATCAGGCGCATAATGTTGCCATCCTCAAATGAATAGCGGGATGTCTGGAGCATGTTCCGCTCCACCACGCTTTTTTGCTCCGCCTCCAACAGGAGGCTGTCATAGTACTCCCGCATCAGATTTTCCGGCGTGTACTGGACGGAGAGCTGATAGTCCTCCCGCACCTCAATGCGGACGGGCACTCTGCCGAAGAGCTGCTCCTTGATCATCCTCTCCAGCTCGTAGATCCGCTTCTTCTTGATCAGATGCCGGCTGAAAATGTGCACGCATATAAAATCCCTTGCAGAGTTGGAGACTACCTTTGTCACCTCCACCTCCCCAAGGAGCATTTTCATCTCTTCCTTTACCTTTAAAGTCGGAAACACTTCAAAAAACAGTTTACTCATTCCAGTGTTCAAGCTCCCATCTCAGCGTGTCCAGAAGTTCCTCTTCCTTTACCTTTTTAACGATCTCACCCTTTTTGATGAGCAGGCCCTCTCCGATGCCGCCGGCAATGCCGATGTCGGCCTCCTTCGCCTCCCCGGGGCCGTTGACCACGCAGCCCATGACAGCCACCTTAATGTCAAGGGGGATGTCCGCCACCATCTGTTCCACCTTGTTGGCAAGGCCGATGAGGTCGATCTTCGTCCTTCCGCAGGTGGGACAGGAGACCACCTCAATGCCGCCCTTTCTGAGGCCAAGCGTCCGAAGGATGAGCCTGGCGCTCTTAATCTCCTCCGCAGGATCCCCTGTCAGGGAGACCCGGATGGTATCCCCGATACCCTGGTTCAGGATAAGGGCAAGGCCGATGGAGGACTTGATGTTTCCGGACAGGAGGGTACCCGACTCGGTGATGCCCACATGGAGCGGATAGGGGCACTCCCTGGCGACCAGCTCGTGGGCTTTCACGCACATCAGCACATCCGAGGACTTGATGCTGACTACCAGGTTGTCGTAGCCCATCTTCTCGATCATATGTACCTTGTCCAGTGCGCTCTCCACAATACCCTCAGCCGTGACGCCGCCGTATGTTTCCACCAGTTCCTTCTCCAGGGAGCCGCTGTTGACGCCCACCCGGATGGGGATATTTCTCTCCTTCGCCTTTTCCACCACCATCCGGACCCGGTCCTCTGAGCCGATGTTCCCCGGGTTGATGCGGATCTTGTCCGCCCCGTTTTCAATGGCCGCGATGGCCAGCCTGTAGTCAAAGTGAATGTCCGCCACAAGGGGAATGTGCACGTGCTTTTTTATCTCCCCAAGCGCCAGAGCCGCCTCCCGGGTGGGCACGGCGCAGCGGATGATCTCGCACCCCGCCTTCTCCAGACGCAGTATCTGGGCCACTGTGGCCGCTGCATCCTCTGTCCTCGTGTTGGTCATGGACTGGATGGCAATGGGGTGGCCGCCACCGATCCAGACATCGCCTATCCTGATCTGTTTTGTCTCATTTCGTGTCATAACCGCTCTCCTTCTTTGCAAATACTGCTTTTCAAATGCAGCTCTTCTTATCAAGACCGGGTAGGGATTCCCGCCTCCGCTTTCCCGCAGAACAAAAAGGGCCCTCTCCTTCGCCCGGCTCAGCCCCGGACTGTCAAAGAGGAACCCTGTGTCTGTCTGCGTCTGCGCTTTCTACTGCCGCACAAATACCATCTGCTCTCCGTACTCTCTCTCCGTGAGGGTCAGCTGACCCTGATCCACGCTGTAGGAAAAGGTGGTGGTGAGATCGGTGAGGGCTGTGCGCAGGTTCTCTTCCGTGTACTGGCCCTCGGAGCTCTCAGCCTGGCTGGCCAGCGCACCCGGGATTTCTTTAAAGGTGATGATCTTTTCGTACCTGTCAAGACTGTACTGGAGCTCCACCTCAACTGTCTGCTCTTCCACCACATCCGACAACGTGACTATGATCCTCTCATTGCTTTCTATATCCAGCGCAAGCTCACTGCCCTCGCTCACCCAGTCGCCCTCCAGGGGGTTGGACGTGAACATGCGGACAAGGAAGAATACTGCGATAACCACGATCAGAATGGAACTGACCGTGAGCACGATCCTCCAGAGTTTACTTCTTTCCGCTTCATTATTTTTTGCGATCAGCATATATATCGTCCTCTCATATGTCTCCCAGCAGGAGACTTTTTCCTTCTTAAATAAATTATAGGTGGTTTTGGGGGCAGTGTCAACGACATATCTCCTGCGTCGCACGGCAAACACTTGTTTGTCGTGGCTCTGTCATCTTTAAAATCTCTTGATCTTTCTCGTCGTTGTCTTCTCGAACTCCTTATCCCGGACGATGAGACTGTAGATCTTCTTCTGGGGAGCCGCCGCCTGGTTGTACGCATCAATGGCCTCCTGGAGGGCTGCTCTTACGTCCTTCACCCTCTTCTTTTTCACATAGTCCTGGTCCGGATAGATCTCCGCCTCAATGACGCCGCCCTTCTCCCGGACAAGCACCTCGCCCACAAGGCGGTTTCCACTGAGGGCATTTTCCAGCTCCTCCGGGGACACGTTCTCCCCGTTCTTCGTGATGATGAGATTTTTCTTGCGGCCTGTCAGGTAGACAAAGCCCTCCTCGTCCACATAGCCCAGGTCGCCGGTCTTCAGCCATCCGTCCTCCAATGTATCCGCCGTCTCCTCAGACATCTTGTAGTAGCCCTGCATAACGCTGCTGCCCTTCACCCAAAGCTCCCCGTCCACGGTCTTGGCCTCGCAGTTGGGTACAAGCTGTCCCACCGAGTCGCTGCGGATGTTCCACCTCTGGGAAATGCTAATGACAGGAGAGCACTCGGTCATGCCGTAGCCCTGCTGGATGACAATGTCATACTTCTTGAACATGTCGATGTATTTGGGATCCAGGTAGGCGCCGCCGCTGCAGATGGTGTGAAACTGCTTTCCGAACACCTGGTTCTTCACGATCTTCGCCGGCAGAAGGGACGCCTCCTCCAGCTTCTTTGCCATAGTCTCGATCATCAGGGGCACCATCAGAATCATCTCCGGCTTAAAGAGCTTGATGTTCTTGGCCACCCGCATAAGGGAGTCATTGATGCAGATCACCGCTGCCAGGGATACGCCCTTCAGGATGTCCATGCTGAGACAGTAGGCGTGGTGAATGGGGAGCACGGTCATGATGACAATCCGCTCCGGGATCTTCATGTCCAGACAGGTGGCGTTCTCCGCCACATTTCTGTGGGTCAGCATAACGCCCTTGCTCTTCCCCGTAGTGCCCGAAGTGAACATGATGGTGCAGAGCTGTTCCGGCCGGGGCTCATAGTCAAAGCTCCCCTTATGCTCCTTAAGCAGCCTCCAGAAAGCAAAGGCCTGCTCGTCGTGGTCCTCCTTCTGCATGGAGATGATGCCGCGAAGCTGAGGGCATCTCTCCTTCGCCATGGCGGCCACGTCTTTTCTCACCTCGTCGTAGACAAGCACTGTGGAGTCCGACCGGCTGATCAGGTCGCACACATCCTCCGCCGGCAGATTCACATCCAGGGGCACTACAACGCTGCCGCTGTCCACAGTGCCGAAATAGGCCACCAGCCACTCATAGGAGGTCATGCCGATGACCGCGATGTGGTTGCCCTGCTCTCCCAGGTCTCTGAGGGCGCAGGAGAAGCTCTCGCTGTCCTCCCGAAGCTGTGTGTAGGTTTTCGATGCAATTTCATTTTTACTCACTTTATAGCGGATCGCGTCCTTTGGCCCGTACTTCTTTTCCGTACCTGCCAGTATCTCACGGACAGTACTGCAAAGCATATCTTCCCACCCTTTCTTCTGTTTTCGGATTAATTTTCAGCAGTCAGTTTTTCCAGATAGTCCACAGCCTCCTGCACGGTGCGGATGTTGGCGGCCTCTGTCTGCTCCACTTCCACGTCGAACTCGTCCTCGATCTCTCCCAGCATGCTCATGAAGTCAAAGGATGTAAAGCCGAGGTCCTCCATAAAGCGTGACGCCGGATGGATGTCCTTTGGCTCCACCTCCACATAGTTACAGATGATATCAACTAATTTCTCAAACATGGTCCTTTCTCCTTTTTCTACACTAAACTAATTTGATGATCTCGCCGATGGTCAGTTCCGGATTCTCCGCTCCCTTGAACATGATCCGGCACAGATAGTAGTACAGGTACTCCAGCTCCTCCTTTGACACTGCCTTGATCTGGTGCTCAAAGTTAAAGTCCAGCCCGTTGTCCTCCGGCCGGTGCATGACGGTCAGGTACATGCCCTGGGGACAGATGCCGTTGGGGTACCATTTTGTCTTATACCGGATGTCTCCCAGCTGATCCAGGCCCTTTTCCTTCAAAGTCAGCGGCTGGTAGGTCAGGGAGATAGGCTCGTAACCCAGTCCCGGCCGGGGCTGCGGATAGGTCTTGCCCCGGTAGGCAAAATAGGCTGTGGGGTCGTAATTCGCATGGCGGAAGTACTCGTTCTGCTTGTCCCGAATAGCATAGACGCCGTCGATAAATTTCATGTCCTCCGGGAAAATGGTCCGAAAGGGGAAGGAGTGGATCCTCGTGCCGCCGGACTTCTTCTCCTTCAGGGTGGCCCTCCTGGCAATGGTGGTGGTCAGGGACACATCTTCAAATCCGTTCATTTTCTGGTAGTAGGTGCGAAGTCCCATGAGGAGCAGGCACGCCAGGGACACGTGATATTTTTCGCAGAAATCCATGAGTCTCTTTGTGGGCTCTGCCTCCAGGTGGAAAATGTCCAGAGCGGACGTGGTGTCGTCTGTGACACAGAAAGCGGACCGCAGCTGCGGGTTTTTAAACATCTCCCGCATGGACTCCAGCTTGGCTGTACCGTGGAGGTCATTGTAGATGGGCTCGGACTTTTCGATCTCTTTCTGGAAATAATCGATGTCTCTTTGCTGCGCCTTACTGCCCGCCTCGTAGGCGAAATCCCTCTCGATCTGCGCGGTATAGGAGGCCATATCCTTGGGGTAGGGAACGCCCTCATACTTGGCGCTGCAGTACAGTTCAATGATGTCCTTCAGGAAACAGATGAGGGACTGGGCGTCCACGATCATGTGATTTCCCAGGAAGTACACGCCGTTAAACCCGTCCGGCATCTTGATCATGACGATTCTTGTCAATGGGGAGTCAAACATCTTGAAGGGCACGGTGGTCCACTTCTGCATCTGAGCCTCCGCCTCCTCCAGCGTTCCGCCGGAGAAATCCGCAAACTCGATGTCCATCTCCTCCGGGTCCGTCACATACTGATACCAGGTTCCCTCTTTATCCTTGGCCAAGCGGACGCGTATGGCCTCGCTCCTTGCGCAGGCCTCATTGATGGACTTCTTCAGCTGGTCCCAGTCAAGCTCCACCTCGATGGTCAGACTTGTCCCGATATTCAGCACCGCCATGCTGGGGCAGTGAGGCGCATAGTACATGTGGAATTTCTGGGCTACAGTCAGCGGATACACTTTGTGACCTTTTCTTGTTCTCATCATTTCATGATTCCTCCGATAAATACATCCAGAGCCTCCTCGTAGGCCTTGGTATCTTTATAGTAGCTCTCTCCATGGCCCGCACCCCTGACGATCAGCTTTGTCTTGGGCGCCGCACAGTTTTCGCAGATTTCCCCGCACATCCGGCAGGGTACGAAAATGTCGTCTTCGCCGTGTATGAAGAGGAAAGGCACCTTTGCCTTTCTCACTTCCCTGGCCGCATTGCAGTCGTCCAGGCCGTAGCCTGCGTTTTTCCGATTCACCCGGTCTGCGATCTGGATCATGGGAAATGCCGGCAGGTGGTACATGCTGTGGAGCACATGGGTAAACACGTCCTTGGCGGATGTGAAGGCGCAGTCGGACACGATCCCCTTCACCTGCTCCGGAAGGTCCATGCCGCCCATCATGCAGACAGCGGCGCCTCCCATGGAGTTGCCGTGAAGCAGGAGCCGGGCGTCATCGCCGATCTTTTCGATCATCCATTTAACCCACTCCAGTCCGTCCAGCCGGTCCATGGTGCCAAACCCGATGTAGGTCCCCTCGCTGTCGCCGTGAGCCCTCTCATCGATGAGGAGCATCCGGAAGCCGTGGTTCAGA
>CAZZBJ010000079.1:0-10706 GCA_964652805.1 uncultured Mordavella sp.
AATGTGAAATTCAAAAATGTTATAATCTATAAAAGAATTTTATTGTAAAAGAAAGGAGTTTCTTATGAATACAGTACAGCTCGAATGTTTCCTGTCGGTGGCAGAGCACCTGAACTTCTCAAAGGCGTCCAGGGAGCTGAAGATCACACAGCCTGCGGTCAGCCATCAGATACAGGCCCTGGAAGAGGAGCTGGGGGTGAAGCTCTTCGTCCGCACCAGCAAGAGCGTCACCCTGACCCAGGAGGGCATCCTCTTTGCCCCCGACGCACAGCTGATCCTGCGAACCGCTCTGTCGGCCAAGGAGAGGCTGGGACGGCACGAGCACTTCATCCTCCTGGAGCTTGGATGCCACAACAGCATGGAGGCGGAGCTGTTCCCGCCGGTCCTCCAAAGGCTGGGGGAGGAATTTCCTCTGCTGCGGCCCAATATCCGTCTGGTCCCCTTCCCCTCTCTTCTCAGTCTGGTGGAGACCGACCAGATCCACGCCGCCCTCGGCATCCGCCAGGACCAGAAAAAATCCGGTCTCCTCTTCCGGGAGCTCTGCACAGTTCCTCTTGCCTGCATCTGCCATCCGTCCCATCCACTGGCGCAGCATGAGTCTCTCAGGAAAACGGATCTGGCCGGGAATTTTATCGCCTGCTCTCCCCGGCAGATCCACGACACGATCTTCACCATACAGAACAGCATCCTGGCCAAACTTCCGCCGCAGCAGCGCTATCTGACCGGAAGCATCGAGAGCACCTTCGCCCTTGTGAAGGCCCGGTTCGGCTGCACGCTGTACCCGGACATCCCCCAGGCCAGGGTGGAGGGACTGCGCTACATCCCTGTCACTGACCTTCCTCAGATCGCCTTCGGCGTCTACTACCAGCAGAAGAACGACCACCCGGTGCTGCGCCGCTTCCTCGCCCTGCTGACGCAGAGCGTCCAAAGCTTTTCTCTATTTTAATCTTTTCAGCACATCCCCAATATCCCCGTCAATACAGACAGACTGCTCCCCTATCTCCTTTGGTGCAGTCGCGTCTCCGTAATTGATGCAGGCGTACACTGCCTCCGGGTTCTGGCGGGTCATCTTCCAGAAGGGGTACTTGATGATCACCGGGGTGTTGTAGCCCACTCCCAGCTCCAGGTAAAGGGTCTTCTTCCTCTCGTGCTCCCTCTGGAAACGGCTGTATCTCTCCGCCGCCCTGTACCACCCCTCGTCCTGTACAAAGCGGTCGTCCGCCCGCAGATTCATGGTCATGGGCCTGCCGCAGTGGGGACAGTGCGGGACAAGCTCGGAGGGGATACGCATATGTTTCTGGCGCTCCAGCATCTCCCGTACCGCCTTCTCATTGTCCCAGGTCTCCTGGCAGCAGGGCTCCATGCACTGAAAGAGCCCGTAGTCGCCCTGGGTATAGAACAGCCTCTTCTTGTCAAATCCCGCCTTCTGGAAGCAGTGGTCCACGTTGGTGGTCAGGACAAAATACTCCTTGTCCTTCACCAGCTCCAGCAGCTCCTCATACACCGGCCTGGGCGCGTCCACATACCGGTTCAGCCAGATATAGCGGCTCCAGTAGGCCCAGTACTCCTCCAGCGTACTGTAGGGGTAAAATCCGCCGGAATACATGTCATGGAAATGATATTTGTTTTCAAAGTCACCGAAATATTTCTCAAACCTCTCCCCGCCGTAGGCAAAGCCGGCGGATGCGGACAGTCCGGCCCCGGCGCCGATAACGACTGCCTCCGCCTCCTCAAGGGCTTTCCTCAGACGGTGTATCTTCTGCTCATCTGTCTCTTCTCTGTTCTGTGTCCGTATACCTGTGAACATGATACTCTGCCTCCTCCCTGTGCGCTTTACGGTCCTACTGTAATACAGATGATTACAATTGAAAAGTGCGCACTTTTTTGTTACATGGTTACCCGGAAGTAACCCTGGTGGCTCTACCCCCAACGGCTCCTTTTCCCCTATTGCGCTGTCCGGGATATTACACTATAATCAGAATATAACATTCTGTTTTAAACTGTTAGGCAAATTATAGACTATGACAACAGTTGAGGTGATCTGTATGAAGACAAAAGAAGAATTGCCGGCCTGCCCGGTAGCCACCACGATCCAGCTTGTCGGCAGCAAGTGGAAGCTGCTGATCCTGAGAAATCTCTTTATGCGCCCCTGGCGCTTTAACGAGCTCAGGAAAAATCTGGAGGGTATCAGCCAGAAGGTGCTGACGGATAGCCTCCGGGCTCTTGAGGAGGACGGGATCATCATCCGCACCGTCTATCCGGAGGTACCGCCCAGAGTAGAATACTCCCTCTCCCCTCTTGGAGAGTCCATGAAGCCCATCCTGTATGCCATGGAGCAGTGGGGGACGGAATATAAAAAGAAGCTGCAGTAAGAGGAGGGCCTTGATGCGGCACCGCTCCCGGCACAGGAAACGGATAGGAAAAAAGTGGGTACAGTCCGCCGGAAATAGCTTCCCTTTGTCTGTACCCACATTATAATTGAGCAAAGTTCTATGCCAATATCTGATATCTTTGGAACAGCCATGCGTTTTAGGCATGATTTTCTTTGCAGCTTACACCCTTCTCATATCTGATCAGATAGTTCAGCTTATTCTGATCCTCCTCTTTCTCCTTCTGCCCTCTCCTGCTGCTGTCATACCTTTTTCTTTTTATCCGCTCCCTTACATCGTCCAGAATGGATATCCTTTTCCTCCTCCCCTCACCTTTGGACCACCCGCCTTTTGCCAGATAGGCAAACCTCTCCTTTCCGTTAAATCCCAGAAGTGCGCTGATCAGGACCTCTTTCCTGATTTCCTCCAGTATCTTCCTCGGACGCACTGAATCCAGCACCTGGAAAATCTCATCTGGTCCCTGCGCTATCCGCGTCAGATACTGATAATCCTCTTTCTTCTTCAGCAGCAGACACATGATTTCCGCAGCGCCGCAGGAAAACGCCACTTCCCAAAGATAAGCCCTGGCGTTGTCCAGATCGATACTTTTTGCGTATTTTTCCAGTACCAGACACATAAACTGTCTCTCAGAGGCGTTGCCGGGAAGGGGGAAAGTTTCCGGCATCAGTTTTTTCTGGCATTTCAGGACCTCGCGCAGCATAGACTCATCCTTGTATTTCAGGATTTTCCGTATCAGCTTTGTCCTGTCCTCTCCGTCTATATACCGCAGTATTCCTTTTTTCAACAGACCGGCCGCCGCAAGCTTCTGCTGGTGGTCCAGGAGGTACTCCAGCAGGATGACCCGGTCGTTCTTTATATCCTTCTTTTTCAGCTCACTCGTTTTCAGCTTTTCTGCCAGAACATTCAGGACATCTGTTCTCTCCTTCTCCACAGCCTTTCTGATCAACGTATATCCATATTCATCCTTCTGCTCTATCTCAAAGCGCCCGTAAGCGAGCACTCTGTCTGTCATCGCTTTCGCTGCCTGTATTCTGAGCGGAATGAGTTCCAGGAGCATCTCAGAAGCTGCTTTGGGTTTTGCTTTTTTTACAGTGGGAACATCCAGGAAAAAATCTGCCTCCTGATACCGCTCCTCCTGTATTAATGTAATGATTTCCTCCATCGTCAGTCTGTTGTTCTGTTCCGCCATTTTTTCCTCCACCGTTCTGAAAATATCGCTTTTTTATTTTAATTACCTATGTTAAACTGAATTTAAACAGAGGACACCTCTTTTCTGAAATCTCTGTGAACTTAGTGTGAAAAAACAATTTCGTCACATTTGCCTGCTATACTCAGCGTAATCTTACAGAAATCTTTTCAAAATATATCAGGAGGTTTTTATGTTTCAGATATTGATTGTAGATGATGACACCAGCACACGGCGCTATCTGAGCGCCGTACTCACCTCTTCCGGCTACTGTCCGCACACTGCTTCCTCCGCCAGAGAGGCGCTTTCTCTGCTGCAGAGCGTCCGCATAGATCTGGTCGTTCTGGATGTGATGATGCCCGGGATGGACGGGTACGAGTTCACCTCTCTCCTTCGGGATTGCCGGTTTGACCTGCCTATTCTCATGCTGTCCGCCAGACAGATGCCGGACAATATCAAGCACGGCTTTCTGGCCGGCACGGACGATTACATGACCAAGCCTGCCGACGAGGAAGAACTCCTGCTGCGCATCAGGGCTCTCCTGCGCAGAGCCAGGATTGCCTCAGATCACAGTATCACAGTGGGGGACACTACGCTCTGTTACGATACTCTGACAGTACAGAGGGGAAATGAAAAGTGGAACCTGCCCCAGAAGGAGTTCTGTCTTCTCTATAAACTCCTCTCATACCCTGATAAAATCTTTACCCGCATCCAGCTTCTCGAGGATATCTGGGGGCCCGACTCTGACTCCATGGAATCCACTGTCAGCGTCCATATAGCCCGGCTTCGCAAACGATTTGCGGACAATCCATGCTTTGAGATCATAACGATAAGGGGGTTGGGATACAAAGCCCAGATAAAAGAGGATATCCAAAGAAGGGAGGCGGGACGATGAAACAGATAGCAAAGCCCGGGATCCGTATCCTGCTCCAGAGCGGTATTATCAGCATCCTGACAGGGACTCTCCTCTCCCTCGTCTTCAGTCGGCTGTTCATCCGGCCCCTGGGAATCCTCACCCAGGCCATCCATGATGTGGCGGCCGGCAATTTCCATACCAAGATCGATCTGAAGCATCCCAGGAAATTTCGCAGTCTGTCCGCATCCTTCAATCAGATGACAGAAGAGCTGGCCCGATCTGAAACGCTGCGCTCAGACTTTATCAATAATTTTTCTCACGAATTCCGCACTCCCATCATGTCTGTCCTGGGCTTTGCCCGTCTCCTGAAGAAGGGAGATCTCCATCCCAGGGAAGCGGGGGAGTATCTTGACATCATAATCCGCGAATGTAACCGTCTCTGCGACCTGTCCACAAATGTCCTGAACCTCTCGAAGGTGGAAAATCTTTCCCTTCTGTCTGATACAGAGCACTTTAACGTAGGCGAACAGGTAAGGGAATCCATCCTCATGCTGGAACAGAAGTGGAACCGGAAGCATATTTCTTTTGACCTTGCGATCGAGGATGTCCAAATTGCCGCAAATCCCTCCCTGCTTCGGCAGGTCTGGCTGAACCTGATAGACAATGCAGTCAAATTCTCGCCGGAAAACAGCCTGATCATCATCACTGCCTCCAACACCGGCGACAACTTTATCTTTACCATAACAGACAGAGGGTCTGGTATGTCTCCTGCTGTCCGCGAAAAAATATTTGACAAATTTTACCAGGGCGATCCCTCCCATGCCACGGAGGGAAACGGACTGGGCCTTCCGCTTGTCCGCAAGGCCGTCTCCTTGCACCATGGGACCGTAACCGTAAAAAGCGCCATTGGAAAAGGCAGCACCTTCATCGTGGCGCTGCCCTGCGTTTGATTTTTATATCCATAGTCTTTTATTGGGGGGCTTTCCTTTATTCCTGATCCAGGATGATAGCGTTCACCGCCTCCTTAAGATCCACTACGTCCTCCCTGCTGACACAGCCCAATGTCTCATCGTCCAGGACGGCGATGCACCAGGAACTGTTGTACTGGTAGAAGATCAGCTCCACCGTGTCGTATGCTTCCACGCTCCGGTGGAAGGTGAGAGTCAGCTCCTCCTTGCTGTCTTCCAGCTCTGCTTCTTCCTCCGGATCCAGCTCAATGCCTTCCAGACTGTCCACGACATCTCCGAACTCCACTTCCTCACCATCAAAGGTATAGGTGAATTCATCGTCGCCGCTCTCCTCTATCTCCACTGTATACAGCGCTCCGTCCAGCTCCATGTCCAGACTCTCCACAGTGCTCCAGTCGAGGAGGATCACCTCATCCGGCTTCAGCTCTTCATAGGAGGCGCCTACCGCCGCGTCATACACATCGGAGCTGATACTATAGACGATGTCGGAGTCCTTTAGCTTCGCATAGTACTGGTCGTCGGCCGTACCCACTTCATAGGTGAACTCTTTTTCCTCTCCATCTTCCGTTTCGTAGATGATGCTCACCCCGGCGTCCGGCTCGTCCAGCCCGTAGACCGAAAGCTCATCGTCATCCGCATGGTAATCCACACACGCGGTCCACTCAAGTCCCGTCAGTGTGTCAAAGGCAGCCTCCGTCAGATCATTGTCCAGATTCCGGTAGCTATCTCCGTCTTTTAGATAGTAGGTATAGATATCACTGTAGCAGTATCCGGCCTCCTCCTTATAGACCAGGTCCACCGCTTCATCTTTGTCCACAGACAGCTCAAGCACGGTTTCCATCTCGGGAATCTCCTCTTTTTCCACACAGTCAAGGAGCCCGTAGGAAATCTCATCGATCAGACCGGAATCTGTCAGATACACATAGTCATCACCTATGGAGATGTAGACCTCTCCGTCCGTAAAGCTCTCATCGCCTATGGAAATCTCATAAGTCTCATCCTCCGTCTCCACCGTAATGCTGTAAAGCGGGCTGTCCAGGCCGTATACCCCCAGGCTCTGAACCTCCTCCACCTTCTTGTCAGAGGTGATGTTGGAAAGATTTTCCGCAATCTCACTCAAGAGTTCCTGATCCACAGGCATCTCTTCATCGCCGTCATAGGTCCATTCATCATCTGCGTATGTAAAAGATAACTCCTCCTCATAATTCCAGGAAAGCCGGGTAACAGAGGCGCTGTCCACATTTACGATATCTGTCTGGGTATCTGACATCTTCTCATCAAAATCCACGCCGGATATGACCACCGCCCCTATTATGCAGACCACCAGCACACCCAGGAGCAGGATCAGTCTTTTCTGCCGTTTCATCTGCGTCTCCTCCTTACTACTACTATAATGCCCACAATCAGGTAGGCTGCCGGGATGATCGCGATCGTCACCACCTTGATCATGTTAGCGTCGCTCGTGCTGACAGTCAGGTACTCATGTGTAAGGCTCTTCGACCGCACAGAGATGCTGTCGTCTTTCTCACACATCATCTCCAGGGCATTGAGCACAAAATCTTCATTGGCATCGGAAGAATAAGAATTGTACACCTCATCCAAGATCTCCGAGGATGCGATCCAGACAAGCTGGGACTGTTGATCGTCGTCCAGATCCTTTGTCACAAGAGCTGCCAGGGTCAGCGGCCCCTCTATGTCGTCATCCTCTTTTTCATAGGTGGTAATGTCATAGCCTTCCTCCTTGATAAAGGAATCCTCCGACGTTTCAAGAAGGGAGGTGACTGTCACGTCGTCACTTGCGTCGGATATATCCAACGCCTTGGAGATCGGCATGATCACATGGTAGCCGTCGTCGGTCAGAGGATCCGTGATATCACTGGAATTTATGGAAGGCATAAGGATCACAGGATTTCCGAACACATAGTAATCTGTATCCTCCTCTATTACCACTCCCTCCTGGATCGTAATGCCATAGTACTCGATCACAGCATTCAGATTAGGCAGCTCTTCCTCCAGCACAGTCCCGCTGATGATAAGGATCCTGCCGCCGTTGTCCAGATAGGAAATGAGCATGTCCTTCTCTGTCTCTGATATGTCTGTGGTAGGCGCGTTGATCAGGATGCACTCCACATCCTCCGGGACTGACTCTCCGTTTAAGAGAGACAAGGTCTCGGTGGTCAGATTATCTCTTTCCAGCGCATCTGAAAAGCCTTCCGTCAGGGATTCCTCCCCGTGCCCTTCCAGGACGTGCACTACCGGGATCTCATCTGTGATACAGTAAGAGATAGCCGATGTGACCAGGCTCTCCCCGGCGAACTGGTCTGCCGTGGAATACATGGAATAGTAGGAATTGCTGGCCTCGTACATATCCTCGTAGCTGATGTAGCGATATTTATCCCCACACTCCACAACGACAGAGTTGTTGTACACGGTCCCATCCGTGTAGGAATTGGTGAACTCCGGATCAAGATCCGGGTCTATCTTCTCCACTGTTACATTGCTGCTGTAATCTTCGTAGTTGTGGAGAAGCTTTTCTATATACTCATCCTCCTCGCCGCTGGTCACGATCCAGTAGATGGTGATGTCCTCTTCCACTGTGCTCAGCAGTACCTTGGACTGGCTGGAGATAGAGTAGAGCTGATTAGCTGTCAGGTCCTCCTGGACATAGCTGTCCGGGAGAAAACTGAGGGCAAAATTGACTGTGACAATGATAGCCAGCACGATCACTGTCAGGAAGAAGCTGTAACTTCCCGCCTTGCTGGAACGGGTGCCAAACTCCTTCTTTATATCTCTCACATATCGTTTTACCGGAATTTTCATTAGTTATATCTCCTTTTCTCAAGCGACTGGACTGTTAAAAACAGGAAAAATACGATCACGCTCACAAAGTACACCAGATTGGTGTAATCAAAGATTCCATCCACAAACTGATAAAATCTCTCGTACACGGATATATTTTCCAAAATCGTGGGAAACAGCCCTTCAAACCACTCACTCCTGAAAAAGTAGATGGCCGTGGTAGCGATGATGGCTACAATCCCCAGTCCCTGCGAAAGCACCTCATTTCCTGTCATGTGCCGCATGAGAAGAGAGAGGATCACCTCCAGCACCACAATGGCTATCAAAGAGCCGTAGGCCGATGATATGGCGTACTCCGCTATCGACACCATATAGTAGTTCACAACCATAGCCGCAAAGCAGAGTCCTGCCGCCATAGCCTGAGACTCCGTAACGGAGGAGATGAACATACCGATGGATAAGAGTACGGCCGCCGTCATGACATACCCAAACATGGCCCCGTAGGCTGTCGGCAGGTACAGGCTTCCGTAATTTTTCAGCACAAGCGGATAGAAGACCACAGCGCACATGGGAAGAAACGAGGCCAGAAATACTGCCAGGAATTTTCCTAATACGACCTGTGTGGTGGATATGGGCAAGGAGTAGAGAAGCTGGTCTGTCTTCTGCTTCTTCTCCTCCGAGATGATCCGCATAGTCAGTATAGGAACCATAATAATAAATGCAAAGGACGCACCCGACAGGGCGTACTCAAAATTGGCGTAAGCACTGCTCAGATTGTAGACCATCATGAAAACGGCCACGAAAAACAGGGAAAACGCACCGTATACATAGGCTGTCAGTCCTGAGAACAACAGCCTTATCTCATGCCGGAATACTGCTGTCATCTTTCTTCCTCCTTCTCCTGATCTTCTTCTGGCTCGGAATTTGTAAGCTCGATAAATATCTCCTCCAGATCTGCCTTCACCATATCCATCTTAAGGACAGTCCGGCCGACCTTTGCGAGGTTCAGGGGAAGAGCCTTTCTGATAGCAAGCTCATACTCCGGCATAGTGTGGATGAGTACTCTCACATATGCCTCTCCCTCTTCCTCCTCTTTTTCCGGCTCTTGGGCGGAAAACGCAGCGTCTTCATAGTCAACTCCCTCAATGCCCTCCAGCCCTTCCAAGGCTGCGGCGCTCTCCTGTCTGGTGGCGTCTGTCAGGACTTCGATGGTAGTCCTTGGAGCCATCATTTTTTCCAGGTTTTCCGCCGTGTCAAAAGCGATCAGCCTGCCCTGGGATATAATGAGGATTTCATCGCACATATGCTGGACTTCTGAGAGGATATGACTGCTCAGGATGACCGTGTGCTTTTCCCCCAGGGTCTTGATGAGATCCCGTATCTCCACCACCTGTATGGGATCCAGCCCCACTGTGGGCTCGTCCAGGATGATCACGTCCGGGCTGCCCAGGAGAGTCTGGGCAATCCCCACCCTCTGCCTATAACCCTTGGAAAGGTTTTTAATGAGCCTGTCCGCCACAGGGGAAATCTGTGTCTCCTCCATCACTCTTTCAAGCTCCTCTTTGATCTTTTGTCTGGGAATCCTCTTTGCCTCCGCCACAAAGCGCAGATACTCCCTGGGTGTCTCCTCCATATAAAGAGGCGGCTGCTCCGGCAGATAACCTATTGCTTTCTTGGCCTCAATGGAATGGTCAAAGATGTCGTGACCGCTGATGGACACGCTGCCGGAGGTGGCCGAAAGGCATCCTGTCATAATGTTCATGGTGGTGGATTTGCCCGCTCCGTTTGGCCCCAGGAAGCCGCACACCGTGCCGTCTTTGACTGAAAATGAAAGATTATCCACAGCCTTGTGATCGCCGTAGAATTTTGTGAGATTTTTTACTTCTATCATTTTCCGTTCCTTTCTTTTCACATATTTTCATCCGTTATTTTAGAACGGATTTTTAAACTGAACTTAAACTTTCAGGGGGCTGTTTTTGAAATATCTGTGAAGTGCGGATATAAGAAAGCCCGGCAGACGAAAAAGGAGGACAGACCTTCCGATCGGCCGGCTCCGGGACACTACAGGATCTCCTTCTCCTGACCGGGACAGTCTTTGAAGGCCAGGAGCGCCGCCCGCCCTTGCTTGCATATTTTTATAAAAAAAGAGAAACGCTGCAAATCCAACGTTTCTCACACTTTTTACAAATGCCGCAGACCGGAATCGAACCGGCTTCACATCCATTTCACAAGTTTGTTGATTTTACGGGCGTTATTAGAAATGCCGCATAAACACTGGCTTTGATTGTGTTTTATAATGAAGTAATACTCTGATATTATCATGTATTTTACTTCAAAAAACGAAGCTATGCAACACGAAATGCAACACGCAGATGATACAATATTCCAAGCGTCCGGAGCAATCCGGGCGCTTTTGTCAATATCCCCAAAGCTTCTGACGGCTCCGGGGATGTGATTAAAACTTGCCCTGATTGAGTGCGGTCTGTAACGCTTTTACAGTTGCGGGA
>CAZZBJ010000080.1:0-10523 GCA_964652805.1 uncultured Mordavella sp.
CTCGTCCATGCAGTATCCATCCTCTCATTGCTGGTTTATATTTTAACCCTGATTAATAGAAATATGCAGTTTGTCCGGGGCCTGCAGCGCCCGCTTCTCCTCCATCAGCCTCTGGAGTCCGGCAATGTCTGTGGGATCCAGCCGCCGAACCGCCTCCTCTATGCTGTTCTCCTTTACCCGGAGAATCGTCTCCCGGAGCGCCTTCTCCTGCTCCTTTACAGTGGGAAGCTCACAGATCCTTGTGTTGAAGAGCTCCGCCACCCGCCGGTGTTCCTCCTCGTCTGTAAAGAAGTTGAGGATCCGAGCCGGATCGACATCCCCCTTCTCATACTGTTCGTACAGCTTCTCCGCCACGATGCGCAGCAGATTCTCCGTAAAATCGGAAGGAGAGATATACTTTTTGATCTGGCGGAAAATGTCCTCCCCCTCCAGCATCCAGGTGAGGAGGATCTTCTGGGATTTCAGGCGTCTGTCCTCCTTCTCCTTTTCCCGGTCGCCGCTTGTCCTGGGACAGGCGGCAGGCTTTGCCAGCCCTCCCTCCACAGCCATGCGGGTCACCAGTTTGCGCAGATCCTGGCTGCTGACCGAGTAGGCCTTTGCCACGGCGTCTATGTAGTTGCCTCTCTCGACTTCCTCATCAAAGGTATTCAGCCGTCGGGCAGCTTCCTTCAGAAACTCGGTCTTCCCCTCCGGACTGGCCATGTCGTAATTTTTTTCCAGCATTTCCAGGTCAAACAGAAAGCTGTTCCTGGCGCCCCGGATTCTCTCCTCAAAGGCCTCCGCTCCCAGGTTCTTGATAAATTCATCCGGATCCTTATAGGGATCCATCCGGATGATCCTGGCGGTGATGCCTGCAGCCCGCAGGATCGGCGCGGCCCGCAGAGCTGCCTTTGTCCCGGCCTCGTCGCTGTCGTAGGTGAGGTAGACCTCCTTCACATACCGCTTGATGAGGGAGGCGTGCCCCGGTGTCAGGGCCGTCCCCAGAGAGGCCACCGCATTGGTAAATCCCGCCTGGTGCAGGGAGATCACATCCATATATCCCTCGCACAGGAGAAAATAGGGCTTCCTTGAAGTCCGAGCCCTGTGCAGGCCGTACAAACTGCGGCTCTTGTCAAAGACAAGGGTCTCCGGAGAATTCAGATACTTGGGCTTGGCGTCGCCCATCACCCGGCCCCCAAAGCCGATGACACGGCTGTTGGCGTCCATAATGGGAAACATGACCCTGTTCCAGAACTTGTCGTAGGGGCCGTGTTTCTCGTCGATGGAAATGAGCCCCGCCTGGGACAGGATCTCATCGCTGTACCCCTTTGTCTTCAGGTACCGGTACAGGTCATCGCCGTACTTGTTGGCATAACCCAGGCCGAAGGCCAGGATCGTCTCATCGCTGAGCTTTCTGTTTTTTAGATAGTCGTAGGCCGTCTTTCCCTGGGGGGCCTTGAGCAGGGCGTAAAAATATTGGGCCGCCAGCTTGTTGACCTCCAGGATCCTGGCCCGCAGGTCCGCCTTCTGCTTTGCCACCCTGGAGTACTCCTCCTCCGGGAGCCGGACTCCGGCCCGCTCCGCAAGAAACTTCAACGTCTCCACAAAGGAATAGTTCTCGTACTCCATCAGGAAGGTAAACACGTTGCCTCCTGCCCCGCAGCCGAAGCAATAGTACATCTGCTTGTCACGGCTCACTGAAAAAGAGGGGGATTTTTCATTATGGAAAGGGCAGAGACCAAAATAGGAGCTGCCCTTTTTCTGTAGTTTTATGTAGCTTGATATTACATCCACAATGTCATTTCTCGATCGGACTTCCTCGATCACTTCGTCCGGATAATACATCAGCTATCGTCATCCTCTTCTCTGCTTTTTTATGGCTTTAAAATTGCCTACATTTATAATATTCTGCAAGACTTCTTCATTTCCTTTAATTTTTCCATGATTCCGGGATGAAAAATTCCTGAAACTTTTTCACCGCATAGGAGTCTGTCATGCCCGCTATGTAATCGCATACCACTCTCTCCTTCGTGTCCCTGCCTTCGTCGACCATATCCAGATACTGCCGGGGAATGAACTCCATGTGATCCAGATACCAGCCGTACAGACTCTGGATCATGCCGATGGCCTTGGTTTCCTCCCCCTTTGCCTCCGGGTTCTGGTACACATTTTCAAAAAGGAACCTGCGCAGCCCCATGGTGGCTGCCCGGATACGCTCTGACATGATGATCTCCGGCCGGTTCATGCTGTGAGTCACCACATCGTGGATCATGGTGTTCAGCCGCATCCGGGTGGTGTGTCCCAGCACGTCCGTGAACTCTGATGGCAGATCCTCCTCCCTCAGGATGCCGCCCCGGATGGCGTCGTCGATATCGTGGTTGATGTAGGCGATCTTGTCTGAGAGGCGAACGATCTGCCCCTCCAGAGTGTGGGGCCTGCCGCTGGACTTGTGGTTCCGGATGCCGTCCACCACCTCCCAGGTAAGGTTGAGCCCTCTGCCCTGCTTCTCCAGGATCTCCACTACCCGGACGCTCTGCTCATTGTGCCGGAACCCTTCCGGGCACACCTGGTCAAGAGCCCTCTCCCCGGCGTGGCCAAAGGGCGTGTGCCCCAGGTCATGACCCAGGGCAATGGCCTCTGCCAGATCCTCATTGAGGCGGAGGGACCTGGCAATGGTCCTGGCATTCTGGGACACCTCCAGGGTGTGGGTCAGCCTGGTGCGATAGTGATCTCCCTTGGGCAGAAGGAACACCTGGGTCTTCTGCTTCAGCCTGCGGAAGGACTTGCAGTGGAGGATCCGGTCCCTGTCTCTCTGGAATACAGGCCGGATATCGCACTGGGGCTCCGGTCTCTTTCTCCCTCTGGATCGGCTGCTCAGGGTTGCGTAGGGACTTAAATTGGCTTCCTCTCTGGCCTCCATCTCCTCCCGGATGTTCATACTCTCTTCCCTCCCATTTTTTTCAGAATATTTTCTTTTATTATACGTCATTCTCCTGTATTTAACAGATAAAATGCGAAAAGATTGCAACACAGTGCAGCGCACAAAAAGGCCCACTCTGTCCGAAATTAATCGGCAGAATGTGCCTCTGGTTTTGTGTATTTTGGGGATTATGGCTTTTGTCAATGATTTGCTATAAAACGATTGTTTTTCAATATTTTTTTCAGGCTCGCTCATACACCTTCTCGCCGTCGATGTAGGTGGCCAGTATCTTGCTCTCCCGCAGCTCCTCCAGGTCTGCAAGGGAAAAGAGATCGCGGTCCGGAATGATAAAGTCCGCCAGCATGCCTTCCTTGATCCTTCCCTTCACATCCTCCTCGCCGGAGGCGTAAGCGCCCTCCACAGTGTAGGCCCGCACCGCCTCGTAAACGGATATGCGCTCCTCCGGTCGGTAGGCCGGCCGCTCCTCCCCAGTCAGGCCCCGGCGGGTCACAGCCGTGTAAATGTTGGACAGAGGCTTGCAGGACTCCACCGGACAGTCTGTTCCAAAGGATACGTGGACGCCCTTGTCCGCCAGCGTCTTCCAGGCGTAGGAGGTGTCCGCCATGTCCCCGGTTCTCTGTCTTACGATATGCATGTCGTAATCGATGAAAATGGGCTGCACGAGGGCCATGACGTCCTGCTTCCCGAACCGGTCCAGAAGCTCCTCGTCCGTGATCTGCACGTGGACGACTCCGTCCCGGAAGGTTTCACCCGGCTTTCTGTTTCTCCTATCCCGCTCCAGTGCGTCCAGCACCATCTCGATAGTCCGGTCACCGATAGCGTGGACCAGCACAGGATAGTCCAGGTCGTGGGCTGTCTTCACCAACTCATCCAGCTGCTCCTCCGTGAAGATGGTAAGGCCGCAGGTGAAGGGATTGTCCGCATAAGGCCGCCGCAGACCCGCTGTCCTCGCTCCCAGGGAACCGTCGCCCAGCAGCTTGATCCCTGTCACCCGCAGATGATGGTCCGCTCCCCCGTACCGAAAGCCGTCCTCATAGTACTTTCGTATCAGCTCCGGCTCCTGGCGCAGGCTCTGCTGACAGATGCGGATTTTCAGCTCTCCCCTCTCCAGCAGATCTCGGCAGACCGAGAAAAGCAGGTGGTAATCCTCGTCAGGCATAAAGCCGATATCGTCCGTATGTATGGTGGCAAGACCATAGGACAGAACTTCCTCCTGACCCTTCAGAATAATGTCCTCCAGGATCTCCCGGTTCAGGATGTGAATCCGGCTCCTGATCTGATCCAGCACCTTCTCCCGAAAGATGCCCAGAGGCTCTCCCGTCTCGTCTGTGAGGGCGAACTCCCCCATCTCCTGCACCTTCTCCTTTGTCAGACCGAGAACCCGCATGCCGGCAGAGCTTAAGACGCCCACATGCTCACACACCCGCAGTGCGATGACCGGCCACTCTCCCACTGCCGCATCCAGGTCCTTTGCCGTTGGGAACCGTTTCTCTCCTTTGGTGAAATAGTCCTGGTTCCAGCCTGTGGCCTCCAGCCAGGCGTTTTCATCCGTATGGATATCCGACTCCCAGGATCCGCACGGTCCCTGCCGGCTGATGCTGCCTTGGAGGCGCTGCTGTATCATCTCTATGCTGTCGCAGCCGTTTAAGTCTACATTAATAAAATGCTTGGAAAATCCCACAAAGTGCATATGGGAGTCCTGAAAGGCAGGAAGCACACTCTTTCCGGCAAGATCCGTGAGAGTCACGCTCTCCCCCTCCGACTCCAGCCGCCGGGCGTATTCACCGGCTTCCTCCCTGGTTCCCACAAAAGTGAACCGGCCGTCCCGGACAGCAAAGGCCTCCGCCTTCGGCCTGTCCTCATCCATGGTTGTCACAGCCGCGTTCGTAAATATCTCTGTCATTCTTTACCGCTTCCCTTCCAAAGAGACACTTTGTTCGATCAGCTTCTTAAAAATACCAAGCTGCTCCTCGTTTCCGCAGGCGGCCATCATCTCCGGGTGCCACTGCACGCCCATGACAAACTGGCCCTCCTCCATATACTCCGCAGCCTCCACAATGCCGTCCGATGCCGTGGCCGTCACTGTCAGCCTCGGGGACACGTCCTTGACAGCCTGATGATGCCAGGAATTGACAAGCGCCCCGTCCGGAAGAAGTCCGGCAAGGACACTGTCCTTCTTGATCCGGATCCTGTGGGTGCCCTGGCAGCGCTCCGTGTTCTGAGTGTGCTTAATGCAGCGCTCTCTCTGAGAGGGGATGTCCTGGTAAAGTGTTCCGCCAAAGCAGATGTTAATGATCTGCAGACCCTTGCAGATGCCAAGGACAGGCTTTTTCTCCTTCAGAGCAGCTTTAAAGAGCTCCATATCGTAGACATCGATCTTCCGCATGGAGTACCCCTGGCCCTGGATTCCCTCCTCTCCGTAGAGAAGAGGATCCACATCCGCTCCTCCCGACAGGACGATCCCGTCGCAGAGCCGGGCGTGCGAGCGGATCACCTCCGGGTCATCGCTGACCGGCAGGAGCAGAGGGATGCCCCCTGCCTGCTCCACGCTGGAGGTGTAGTCCGTGTGTATGTACTGCCGCAGATTTCCTGTAAAGACACCGTCATTTTCAATGGGAGTTAAATTTCCGGATATTCCGATCACCGGCCTAGGCATCTTCCTTCTCCTCCCCTCCATATCTCTTTTTAAAGTACAGATAGAAGAAGATGCCGACTACCGGGACGATGAGTCCTGTCAGGGCAGTCACCGGATCCTCCATCAGGTTGTTCACCATCAGTCCCACAAAGAGGATTACTGTGATAACAACGGACACCGGATAGAGCCATACCTTGTAGGGTCTCTCCAGATCCGGATACTTCCTCCTGTAAACAAACACCGCTGTCACCGCCAGGCAGTTGAACAGCATGCCGCAGAACACCACAAGGGATGTGAGCTGATCCAGATTACGCAGGCACACAAGGATAATGGAAATGATCATCTGAGAGAACAGACTGGCCGCCGGCACACTGTTTTTATTCAGTGTGCCCAGCTTTTTAAAGAAAAGCTTCTCAGCAGACATAGCATAGTAAATACGTGAAAAGGCCAGCACCATGCCGTTCAGGCAGTTGACCATGGCCAGCAGCATACCAATGAGAACAATAACCTTTCCGCCAACGCCGAAGAGTCTCTCCGCCACTGTGGTTCCCAGATACAGGCTGCCGCTCTCGATCATGCTCTTCGCCTCGTCCAGAGGGATCACCCGCAGCAGGGAGTAGTTAAACAGGGTGTAGAAAATGGCAACGCCGCCAATTCCCAGGATAATGGCAAGGGGCAGATTTCTCTTTACGTTCTTGATCTCCTCCGCCACTGCGTTCAGGTTGGTCCAGCCCTCATAGGCCCAGAGAGAGGCCACTGTGGCAAAGGCGATCATGCCAAAGACAGAGCCTGCTGTCAGCGGTGAGCCGTCCGTGGCAGAGGCCGGGACAGGATTGAGGTCCGGTGTCTGGTTGCCCAGCACAAGAGCCCCGATCATGATGATGAAAATGGGGAGCAGCTTGGCTGCCATGAAAAATGTCTGCAGGTTGGACGCTCCCTTTACCCCTCTCAGGTTGAAGAGAGTCAGAAGCACGATCAGCGCAATGGCGATCAGCTTAATATGAAGCTGGGTAAGCCCCGGGATAAAGTCCACGAGAGCTGTCGGGATAGCTACTGCGATGGCTGCGATAGAGCCGGAGCTGGCCAGGAGCCACTGGGTAAACCCGTACATGAACCCAAGTACCGGGTGGTAGGCCCTGCTCAGATACACGAGCTGTCCTCCCGCCTTCGGGTCGGAGGCGCCCAGCTCCGCAAAGCACAGACCGCCCAGCAGGGACACAAGGCCGCCCAGCAGCCAGCAGATCAGGGCCAGTCCCAGGCTGTAGTTAGACCGCTGGAGCACGTAAGACCCCAGGTAAAAAATACCGGAGCCGATCATGATGCCGCAGATGACGCTCATACCGCCGAACAGGCCAATCTCCTTCTTAAATTCTCCGTTTCCAGATTTGTTCTGTTTCATAATCTTTCATTCCTCCAATAACCAGAATTTGTTTTGTATGGTACATGCAGACTGATCACACAAACAGGGAGAGCCAGTGATCACCAGCTCCGCGCTCCGATTCTGCCAAACTCCATCCTACGATTCCACAGTCTCTGTGCATTGATCTTCATAAGCCCTCTGATCGTATCATTGTAGTATTGTTGAAATTTTTCAAACATTTTCAAAATCAGGCACATTATACCACGACCATCCGGACCTGTAAACCTTAAAATCTTCGGATCCGTCTCTCTGCTTAAAATCAGCTTAAAATCTTCCGCCGCATTTTGGACAGAATGTAAAGTCTTCATCTGTCGTATAGCCGCAGTTCGGACAGCGCTTTACCTGATCTGTCTGCCATCCTCCGGAAATCGGCTCCAGGTCCTCCTGCCGGATCTCCAGCTCTTCCCCTCTTGCAATCCGCCTGCCCACCTCCGGATCCAGCCTGTACACAGTGCCGCAGCAGCTCATCTGTACAAAGTACTGCTTATTCCACTTAAAACAAGGAATAAAGAACAGCGACAGGGCCGTGTACGTCATATACACCATATATCTCCCATATCTGCCGCACCTGCTGCAGATGATCATCTGATTGAACTTCAGATCCTTCCGCCCGCTGGTAAGGCCTATGATAAAAAACATGCTCTCCCTTTCCTTCCTTAATATAATATAAATAAGCCAATATAGATAACCAGTTTTCATTATAGCGGAAAACCGCACTTTGTACAGCACTTTTTGTACTTTCCTGTCGCCATTTACTTTTCCTCCCATCAAAAAAAGAGTGGACCGAGAAAGCGTTGAACCTTATGTTGTACCTGGCAAAAAAACAGAAAAACAAAGTAAAGGATCGAAGAATTTGTTAAAATTCTCACGAAAATAGGGTTTGTTTTTGTGCAAAATCACGAAGATCAGGCTCTTTTTTTGTGCGTGTATACAGAGATTAATCACGATTAATTATTGTGTTGACAGAAGGAAAAGGCACAGAATATAATCGGGGTAGATACATGGATTGTTGAAAAAATAAAAAAAGGAGGAGTCATTATGGCTTACACTGCAACTGAAGAACAAAAGAAGTTATTTGCCGCAGATCACGAAAATTTGAAAAGCATCGTAGACTTGGGGAAAGAAATTCTGTGGCTGACAAGAGAAGAGTGTATTAAGGCCGGGCCGGATATGGATGAGACCTTGTCGCTGATCGAGAAGGTGCTGATCGACCACGGACGCAAAGAGTATGAGATGCCGGCCAAGATCGGAATCCATCCCTGGAGCGACGTATTTTTCCATGCAATGCCGGCTTATGTGCCAAACAGCAAGGCCTGCGGCATCAAGTGGATCGAGTGTTTCCCGCGGAATCCAAAGGAATTTGGACTCCCCCAGACCACGGGACTTCAGATCATGAACGACATTGAAACCGGCGTTCCCTATGCGGTGATGGACTGTGCCTGGCTGACGTCTATGCGTACTCCTGCAGTGACGGCTTTGGCGGCGGCAAAGTTCCATCCGAACGCAGAGTATTTTGGGATGTTTGGATGCGGGGTACAGGGAATGGAACATGTAAAGTATATTCCCAGAACCTTGAAGAACCTGAAGAAGATCTACATTTATGATGTAGCAGAAGAGCAGCAGGATCGGCTGATCGAAGCGGTGAAGCCTTATGTAGATGTGGAGATCGAGAAGTCGGATCCAAAGACGATGGCGTCCAAGTGTGACGTGATGGCCTCTGCCACGGTCATTCTGCTAAATCCGCTGGGTGTTGTGAAGAGGGAGTGGGTTTCTAAAGGACAGACCATCCTGCCCTGTGACTTAAATACTTTCTGGGATCCTGCTATCCAAAGAGAAGCAGACAAATATTTTGTGGATAGTATTGACGAGCACAAGCTGTTTGACGGGATGGGATATTTCCCGGATGGTCTGCCAGAGATCAAAGGCGAGACCGGGGAAGTGCTGGCAGATCTGATTCCGGGCCGGACCTCGTCTGATGAACTGATCGTGGTATCGAATATTGGAATATCGGTATGTGACATGGTCATGGGAAAAGCAATTTTTGACAAAGCAGCCCAGATGGGACTGGGACAGAAACTGCCATTGTAGAGCGTAAACTCAGAGGCCAGGCCGGTGCTTGATGGGCCGGCCTGGCCTCTGCTTGAAATCTTATATTTTTGCGTAAGTCATAAGAACAGCTTTGACACACTCCAGGAAGTCCTCTCTTATGAGTTCCGGATCGCTGCCCGGATGATCCAAAAGTGTTTTCATACATCCTTTACAGAGATAGATCGTTGTTTTGTTGATCAGTACAGCTTCCGCTTCTGTAAAGATCCCGTTCCGAATGCATTTCTCCAGCATCATATAATCCCGCTTGAGAAAGTCTCCCTCCTTGAGAAACACCGGGATATATTCCATGTTCATGTTCAGCGTTTCTTCTGGAAATAATGCATAGTAATCAGCGATCACGCTGCCCAGCATCGCACTGTACTTTCCAAAAAACAAATTGTTGTAGATCTGAGGATTGTGGAAGGCGTGGCCGGAAAAAGTACTCCATACATCCAGATGTTGCTCCAGGATAGACTTGCCGGAATGAGAAAGTTCTACCACCTGCCGGATGTAAACATCCAGATATTTTAAAGAAGCATAGAGTGCCAGTTCTTCCAGCTTGGAAAAATAGCGGTATAAATTGGCGGAATTACAGCGCAGCCGGTCTGCGACTTTCCGGATGGTGAGGCCTTCCGACCCTTCCTCATTCAGAATATCGTAAGCAGCTTTGATATATGATTTTTTGGAAATATCGTTTGGCATGTTATGCACCTTATTCTTTCTCTTGATTAAACCTCTGCGTATATGCTTGTTTCCAAAGTCATTATAGCACGGAAAGAATCATTTGTAAAAATGAACCGTGAGACTCGTAGAAAATCCTCCCACAACGCAAAAAAATCACCGCAAAAGTCCTTTGCGATGTCATATGTTCAGGATTTTCTCCTATTATGTGATTTGGTTACCTTGATGGTTACTTGATTTTAAATAATAAAAACCCTTAAAATCAAGGGTTTCTAACTGCGGAAGATGGGACTTGAACCCACACGACACGAATGTCACAAGATCCTTAGTCTTGCTCGTCTGCCAGTTCCGACACTTCCGCATGACTGTTTTATTTTGCCGTCCGAATAGTATGATACTACAGGCCAGTCTGAATGTCAACAGTTATTTTGAAATTTTCTTTGTTTTTTATACAGTATATTCATTTGGAAATCCTTTGAAAATTCCCGCCTCTTGCGGGCGGAAATCTTCGGATTTCACTTAAAACTCACATGGAATACTCTGCCTTCGCAAGCGCTCTGCTATGCAATGCTCTGCTTTGCAGTCTCAGCCAGTGAAGCGAAGCCTTCCTTGTCGTTTACTGCCATCTCGGCGAGCATCTTTCTGTTAATATCAATGTTGGCAGCTTTCAGGCCGTGCATGAACCTGCTGTAGGAAAGTCCGTTCATTCTTGCAGCCGCATTGATACGTGCGATCCAGAGCTGACGCATCTGGCGCTTGCGCTGCTTTCTTCCTGCGTA
>CAZZBJ010000081.1:0-10423 GCA_964652805.1 uncultured Mordavella sp.
ATCTACGATTTCGTGAAGGCATCCTCAAAGCAGATACCCCCGAAGGAACTGGAGGAGATTGAGCTGAAGTAAGCAAAGGCTGTAAGCGGCAAAGATAAATGGTGGAGGATAAACGGTGTAAAGCCCCGGCGTTGACAAACGCCAGGGTTCTCTTTATAATTAGAGAATAGTTTGAAAATTCAGGAGGAAATCATGCAAAAATATGGTGTAAACGAATTAAGAAAAATGTTTCTTACATTTTTTGAGAGTAAGGGACATCTGGCGATGAAGAGCTTCTCGCTCGTGCCTCACAACGATAAAAGTCTTCTTTTGATCAATTCCGGTATGGCGCCCCTGAAGCCCTACTTCACAGGCCAGGAGATCCCTCCGAGAAAGAGAGTGACCACCTGCCAGAAATGCATCCGCACCGGCGACATCGAGAATGTGGGAAAGACGGCCCGCCATGGCACATTCTTTGAGATGCTGGGCAATTTCTCCTTTGCCGACTACTTCAAGAAGGAGTCCGTTGCCTGGACATGGGAGTTCCTGACAGAGGTGGTGGGGCTTGACCCGGACCGGCTGTACCCTTCCGTCTACATGGACGACGACGAGGCATGGGAGATCTGGAACAAGCAGATCGGCATCCCGGAGGAGAAGATTTTCCGCTTCGGCAAAGAGGACAACTTCTGGGAGCATGGAAGCGGTCCCTGCGGCCCCTGCTCAGAGGTTTACTATGACCGGGGCGAGAAGTACGGCTGCGGAAAGCCGGACTGCACGGTGGGCTGTGACTGCGATCGGTATATGGAGATCTGGAACAACGTGTTTACCCAGTTTGACAATGATGGGCATGGGAACTACACAGAGCTGGAACATAAGAACATTGACACCGGCATGGGTCTAGAGCGTCTGGCCTGTGTCGTGCAGGACGTGGATTCCATGTTTGACATCGACACGATCCGGGCTCTCAGGGAGCACGTGTGCCGCCTTGCGGGCAAGGAGTACGAGAAGGATTACGCCACGGACGTGTCCATCCGCGTCATCACGGACCACATCCGCTCTGTCACCTTCATGATCTCCGACGGCATCATGCCCTCAAACAGTGGAAGAGGTTATGTGCTGCGCCGTCTCCTCCGCCGCGCCTGCCGCCACGGACGTCTCCTGGGCATCAAGGGAGAATTCCTTGTGAAGCTGGCCCAGACGGTCATCGACGGTTCCAGGGACGGCTATCCGGAACTGGAGGAGAAGAAGGACTTCATCTTCAAGGTGATCACCAAGGAGGAAGAACAGTTTAACAAGACCATAGACCAGGGACTCTCTATCCTGGAGGGACTGGAGTCCAAGATGGAGAAGGAGGGGAGCTGCGTCCTCTCCGGCGAGGAGGCCTTCCGGCTCTACGACACATACGGTTTCCCTGCGGACCTGACAAGGGAGATCCTGGAGGAAAAAGGATTTTCCATCGACGAGGATGGATTTGAGAAGGCGGCAAAAGCCCAGAAGGAGCGGGCGAAGGGCACCTTCGGAGAGACCAACCACATGGGCGCTGACGTGACTGTGTACGAGTCCATAGACCCATCCGTGACCAGCACATTTGTGGGCTATGACCACATGACATACGACTCCGAGATCACGGTCCTGACCACCGAGGACGAGGTAGTGGACGCCCTCTCGGACGGCCAGAAGGGAACGGTGTTTGTAAAAGAGACGCCGTTTTACGCCACAAGCGGCGGCCAGGAGGCGGACAACGGCGTGATCCGCACCGGGGACGGACTGTTCCGGGTGGAGGACACTGTCAAGCTCCTGGGCGGAAAGATCGGCCATGTGGGACATGTGGCGAGCGGCATGCTGAAAGTGGGAGACAAGGCCACTCTGGAGGTCGATCAGGAGAAGCGTGTCCTCTCCGCAAGGAATCACAGCGCCACCCATCTTCTCCAGCAGGCGCTGCGCCAGGTGCTGGGAACCCATGTGGAGCAGGCCGGATCCTCCGTCAACGAGCACAGGCTCCGCTTTGACTTTACCCACTTTTCAGCCATGACAAGGGAAGAGCTGAAAAAGGTGGAAGAGATCGTCAACGAGCAGATCATGAATTGTCTGCCTGTGAAGGCGGAGAACATGCCCATCGAGGAGGCGAAAAAGACAGGAGCAGCCGCTCTCTTTGGAGAGAAGTACGGCGATATCGTCCGCGTGGTGAGCATGGGTGATTTCTCCAAGGAGTTCTGCGGCGGAACCCATGTGGACAATACAGGCGTCATCACAGCCTTCAAGATCATCTCCGAGACAGGCGTGGCCGCTGGCGTGCGCAGGATCGAGGCTCTCACATCCAAGGGTCTCCTCAGATACTACGACGAGCTGGAGGAAAAGCTGGAGAGATCTGCGAAGCTTTTGAAGACCACGCCGGACAAGCTGGAGGAGCGGCTGTCCCACATGATCTCTGAGAACAAAGAGCTTCACAGCGAGGTGGAGAGCTTAAAGAGTAAGCTGGCCAAGGAGTCCATGGGAGACGTGACAGACCAGGTGACAGAGGTAAAGGGCGTCAAATTCCTGGCAGCCAAGGCTCCAGGAGCTGACATGAACGGACTGCGGGATCTGGGAGACCAGCTTAAGGAGAAGTTGGGAGAGAGCGTCATCGTTCTTGCTTCTGATGTAGGCGGAAAGGTCAGCCTCATGGCCACAGCCACGGAGGGAGCCATCAAGGCAGGAGCCCACGCCGGCAATCTGATCAAGGCCATCGCCGGCTGCGTCGGCGGCGGAGGCGGCGGCCGTCCGAACATGGCGCAGGCAGGCGGAAAGAACCCGGCCGGCATTGACGAAGCCCTGGAAAAAGCGAAAGAAGTGCTGGAAAACCAGCTTTAAAACACAAAAAATCATTGACGTGTCGGAAAAATGTGCTATAATCTAGTGTAGTGCAATAAATATACCCGAACAGTCGTATGATGCACAATATAGGGCTGGAGGGGAGGTTAGGTGTGAGACTATGTCAAATGTAATCGTTAAAGAAAACGAGACGTTGGACAGCGCTTTACGCAGATTTAAAAGAAACTGCGCAAAGGCTGGTATTCAGCAGGAAATTCGGAAAAGAGAGCATTACGAGAAACCAAGCGTAAGACGTAAAAAGAAATCCGAAGCTGCAAGAAAACGTAAATATAACTAATGTGCAAAGCAAAGATGACACGCATCTGCGTGTCATCTTTTTATATATCATCTTATTATAAGTTCCTCTTACATATGCGCATTACATATCTTCCAGTTCCCTCAGCTCGTGGTACAGCCGCGCGATGGGCAGTCCCACCACGTTGTTGTAGTCTCCTTTGATTTCTTTTACATGTACGGCAAAGGGCCCCTGTATCCCGTAGCCACCGGCCTTGTCCATGGGATCGCCGGTCCGGATGTAGGAGAGAAGCTCCTCCCTTGTCACGGGATAGAAGGTGACCTGAGTACACTCGTGGAAGGTGCGTATGTATTTCTTTCCACCCTTCACCGCAATGAGGCACACACCTGTGTAGACCTGATGGGTCCGGTCCGCCAGCATGGAGAGCATGTCCAAGGTCTCGTCCTCATCGGCGGGCTTTCCCAGGATCTCGCCGTTATAGGCCACGACAGTGTCCGCTCCGATGACGGTGAAGTCCTCCGTCTGAAATGCCTGGCACTTGTCAAAGATATCTCTGGTCTTCAGGGCCGCCAGGTCCTCCACGATCTCGACGGGGGAGGAGCCGCCGCTTCTTTCTTCTGCATCAGAGGGACACACCTCAAAGGAAAACCCGGCCTGGGAGAGGAGCTCCCTTCTTCTGGGGGAGGCGGAGGCAAGTATATATTTCACGACAGATCACAACCTTTCAATAATATTTTTTCTGATATTTTTCAGAGCCGGCCTGCCAAAAAGGCGCTCCTCATCTTGCGGAGGAGGGGCCTGTGCTCTATAATAGCTCCTGTAAGATAAACATGAAATGGAGGAAAACCCTATGTATATCAGTGAGATTACAAATACCCCTCCGGACAATGTGTCTGAGAGAGTTCCCCTTGAGCAGGAGGTATACAAGGTCTTCAAAAAGCTGGGCATCTCCTATGAGCGGGTGGATAACGACCCGGCCGCGTCCATGGAGGAGTGTGCAAAAATAGGAGAGGTGCTGCAGGCGCCTGTGAGAAAGGACGTCTTTCTCTGCAACCAGAAGAAGACCTCCTTCTTCCTTCTTCTCATGCCCGACGACAAGCCCTTTGACACGGCCTCTTTCAGCAAAAAGCTGGGCGTGTCCCACATGTCCTTTGCGCCGCCGGAGCTGATGGTGAAGCACATCGGCTGTACACCCGGCTCTGCCAGCGTTGTGGGACTTCTGAACGACGAGGATGACTATGTGCAGCTCATCATCGACAAGGAGGTGGCCCAGGCAAAGTGGTTTGTCTGCAATACGGGCATCAACACCACCCATCTGAAATTTATGACCCAGGACCTTCTAAAGAAATTTCTGCCCTACACCCACCACAGACCCAGGATCGTGGAGTTGTAGGGGCCTGTGATATGCAGGCGGAAGCCGCTTTGCGCAGGCTGTTCTGTATGGACGGCTCTATACGGGTGGCTCCGAATCCTTTGTCTTTGGGTCCATCCTGACTTCAATGCCGTTGACCTCCACCTGGTTGTCCACAGGGATCACAAGGCATTTCCGTCCGTCCACGATCCTTACGTCCACCAGGTCTGTTCGGTCCGGATTGACGTTGATGACAATGTCCGGAGTCTTGATGTTGAATTTCTTTGTGCTGACAATGTTGGAGGCCAGAAGAGAGGCCTTTGCGCCCACAGTCTCATCGAACTCGCGGTCAAAGTTCTCCAGGTTCTCCTCCGGCACGCCGCTCAGGGAGAAGAGACGTCTGACCTCCGGCATGCCAAGTTCCAGGGGCTCCGGCTCCTCCTTGTTCTCCTCGATCAGGGTGTTCAAATTCTCGTGGATATTGCGGATTACGCTGTAGGTGCAGTCCTCGCCCAGGGTGTCCGCGATCATGGTCTGGAAGGATTCCTTCTGAGTGCCGGCGCTCAAGACCTGGCTGCAGCCCAGAGCCTGGGTGAGGAAGACCTCTTGCAGCTCCTCCGGCTTCTTGGAGTAGTAGAGCAGGCCGTGGACGTCGCTTGCCCGGTCGTTGAAGGCGGGGAAGAGGAAACCGTTTACCGGATCATTTACGATCCAGTCCCGGATCCTGTCCTCGATGCTGTTGTGCTCTGCATTGTAGCAAAGGCCTGCTTTGGAGAGGGACACAGGGCAGATACTGCACAGCATGTAGTCGTAGACTGTGTCGGAGGCATCGTACATCTCCATCCCGTCAGAGGCCTTGCCGGGCACGTCGTAGGCGGCGTGGATGAGAAGAATGAGATAGTGCTCCCCGAAGTCATAGTGTTCGATCACTTTATCGTAGAATTCGGACACCAGCATGTCGTCTGTGAGGCGGCTGTCCTTGAGTTTCATCAGGAACTCCTGCGCCCCGCCCTTTTGCTCCTCGTCCAGAGGAAAGCTCATATTGAGAAGGTTTTTCCCCATAGTGCCGGACAAAGTCCGCTTAAACAGATCAAAATACTTGTATTCCTCCTCCTCGGGGAGGGAGAGGAAGGCCTCCTTGAATTCCAGCTTCTTTTCCTTGTCTCCGTCCACATAGCAGCCGCAGATGCGGGTGATGGCGCAGTTTTGCGGGGAGAACTGCTTTCGGATTTCCAGAACTTCTTTTTTGTTCATGAGACACTCCTTTTCTTACTATATTTTCCCTGAAAAAATCGGCCGGAGTCTCTCAGGGTGAGACGAATTCCGGGATATTCATTTTAACACAGGGGAGCGGGCTTGACAACTGTCCCGACTGCTGTACACCCGCCTGCTGTCGCGGCAGCACCCGGCCTGTCCTTCCGCCCTGCGGGCGGAGAAAAAGAGAATAAGTGCAGAGTTGCAAAACCAGGAAACAGATTATATAATCATTACCAGAACTGCCCGGAAAGCGGCAGAAGGATAAGGGAGGAACGCAAAATGTGGAAGAAGCCGCTTGCGCTGCTTGGCACGTCTGTCCTGGTGTGCGCCGGGGAGATGGCAAGAGAATTATCCACCTTCCGGGTGAGGCGCTACAGGGAAGAGGTACCGGGAATGGAGAGAGGGAGTAAGATCCGGATGGTCTTTCTCTCGGATCTTCACGGAAAGGAATACGGAAAGGATAACCGCAGGCTCCTGGAACAAGTGGAAAAAGAGGAGCCGGACTGCATCCTGACGGGTGGAGACATGCTGACCCGGACGCAGCCGGAGACAGACCGGACGGCCGCCGCCCTCATGAGGCGGCTTGCGGCTGTAGCTCCCGTCTATGCCGCCAACGGAAATCATGAGCAGAAGATGAAGAAGAACAGAAGACAGTACGGGGATCGGTATGAAAGATACCGGGACGTTCTGATGGAGGCGGGCGTATGCCTGCTGGAAAACGAAACCTGCATGTTTCAGAAGGGGAGCTTCCAAGCCGCCCTCACAGGGCTGGAGATTCCCCTTTCCTGCTACAGTCATTTCGGAAGGGAGAAGCTGCAGGAGGGAGAGATAAAAAGGAGGATCGGTGAGGCGGACGGGGAGGAGTATCGCATCCTTATGGCCCACAACCCGGCCTGTATGGATGCCTACTGGGACTGGGGCGCAGACCTTGTTCTGTCCGGACACCTTCACGGAGGCGTTGTTCGGCTGCCCCTTGTGGGTGGGGTCATCACGCCCCAGATGCAGCTCTTCCCCAGATATTCGGGAAATATGTACAAAAGAAGAGACGGGCGAAGCTGTGTGGTCAGCCGGGGGCTGGGGACCCACACAGTCAATATCCGTCTCTACAATATGGCTGAGCTCGTCAGTCTTTCCTTCACAGGTAAACAGGCCTAAGGCCGGTGCGTCCGGAACACTCCCACTCCAAGAGCCCCTGCCCCGGTGTGGCAGCCGATGCTCATGGTGAGGGGATAGTGAACGATCTCCATGTCCGGGAAACATTCCTGGTACTTTTCTTTCCAGGAGAGAAATTCCTCTTCGCTCATGTCCGTCTCGGCCATGCCAAGCTTCAGAACGCCCTCATCCCTCAAGTGGGAGAAGCGAGTGTCTATATCTTTTTTTATCGCCTTGCACATAGTCCGGAAGGCAGCCTTCATGCCCCGGACCTTGGCGAAGGCGTCCAGCTTGTCCCCCTGGATGGTGAGGACAGGCTTTAGGTTCAGCGCCGTGCCCACCGCGGCTGCGGCAGGCGTGATGCGGCCTCCTCTCACCAGGTATTTCAGGGTGTCCACTGCAATGTAGATGCTGGCGTCCAAAGCCTCCTTCTCCAGCTGTTCCTTTATCTGACTGCCCGATTTTCCCTCCTCGGCGAGGAAGTGAGCGTCCAGCACGGACTGGGTCTGGGTGACAGAGATACGGTGGTTGTCCACCACGTGGACGCGCCCTTCAAAGCTCCCCTCGCAGGACAGAGCCAGGGCGCTGGCGCAGGAGGTGGAAAGTCCGCTGGACATGGGGATGTACACGACCTCCCGATAATCCTGCAGGAGGGAGGACCACATATCCATCACATCTCCGGGGGAGGGGAGAGATGTGCTGGCAGCGGCGTCGGAGGCCAGCTGCCGGTAGAACGCATCGGCAGTAATGCTCTTTCCCTCGTAAAAGGTCTCACCATCGATCAGGACAGGCATGGGAATGATATGGATGTCGGGAAATGGCTCGAATCCAGGCATGATCCCGCAGTTGCTGTCCGTCATAATAGCAATGTCTGACATAGTATTCTCCTTTACAGTTCCATGAAATGACTTAAAAACACAAAATATCTTACACATTGACCGATATTTTAACAGATGTTAAAATATTATAGCAGAACGACAAATAAAACTCAATGACAGACCATTCGTTTTTGTCAGTTATCTATACAGATAGGGGGAAATGTAATGGAAGACAGACGTATTACAAAGACAAAGAAAAATCTGAAGAGCACTCTCATCTCCATGCTTCCGGAGCAGTCCTTTGAGCAGATCTCCATCACGGAGCTGTGCGCCAGGGCACAGATCAGCCGGATCACCTTCTATTCCCACTACAGCGACAAGTACGCCCTGGTGGACGAGATCTTTCAGGATATGGTGATTCTGGGCACGGAGGACTATGAGAGAAAGCAGCGAAAGAACAACCCGGGACGGGATGAGGCGATCAGCTACTGCAACATTCTGGACGCCATCATGGAGCTGTACTACAGCCATTTTGACTTCTTTCACTACACGGCGCCGGACAAAAATCCGTATCTCGCCTTCGCCTTCTACAGCATTGTCCTGGAGACGGTGGAGAAGTACACAAAGAGGATGGAGAGGAAAAGCCGGCTGCAGTACTCGCCGAAGAGGATCGCAGGGTTTCTCTGCTACGGGATCATCGGCTTCATCAACGCGGGACATGCAGAGCGGATCCCGGTGGAAAGGCAGCAAAAAGAGGCCAAGGAGCTCCTCATGGGCATCCTTCGGTCCCGGGTGCTCATACAGCTTTAGAAAAACTGTTGAGAAAAGTGCAAAGGTCAGATATAATAGTATGGTTAAGTCAGAATAGAGCGGAGGATGTCTGTGGGATTAGAGGTAAAGCTGCAGGTGTTCGAAGGCCCTCTGGACCTTCTTCTGCACCTCATCGACAAAAATAAAATAGATATCTATGACATTCCTATCGTGGAGATCACAAATCAGTACATGGAATATATTCACGCCATGGAGAGGGAGGATCTGAACGTGATGAGCGAGTTCCTCCTTATGGCGGCCACACTGTTGGACATCAAGTGCCGGATGCTGCTGCCCAGGGAAGTGAACGAGGAGGGGGAGGAGGAAGACCCCCGGCAGGAGCTGGTGGAGCAGCTCCTCCAGTACAAGATGTACAAGTACATGTCCTACGAGCTTCGGGATCGGCAGGTGGAGGGCGAAAGATCCCTGTACCGGGAGCCGGACATACCGGAGGAGGTGCAGGACTACGAGGAGCCTGTGGATCTGGACAAGCTGCTGGACGGACTGACCTTGTCCAGGCTGAACAGCGTTTTCAGGGAGATGATGCGCAGGCAGACAGAGAAGATAGACCCCATCCGCAGCCGCTTTGGAAAGATCGAGAAGGAGGAGGTCTCCCTGCCGGAGAAACTGGACTATGTGGAGGAGTACGCCGGGACTCACCTCACTTTCAGCTTCCGACAGCTCCTGTCAAGGCAGAGGTCCAGGGTACAGCTTGTGGTCACCTTCCTGGCTGTGCTGGAGCTGATGAAGACAGGCAAGATCAGGGCCCTGCAGGAGCAGCCCTTTGACGATATTCTCATCACCTCCATGATATGCGGCGGAGACCAGACACGGAAAGAAGAGCAAAGGGAAGAAGGGGAAACATAAAGTGGAGATAAGCAGACTAGAGGGGATCATAGAGGCCATTCTTTTTACTATGGGGGACTCGGTGGAGCTCTCCAAGATCGCAGCGGCCATCGGCCACGATGAGGAGACGACACGCAAGGTGATCCACAACATGATGGACAAATACGAGACGGACGACAGGGGTATCCACATCATTGAGCTGGGGGACTCCTTTCAGATGTGCACAAAGCCCCAGATGTACGAGTATCTCATCAAGGTGGCCAGACAGCCCCGCCGGTACGTGCTCACGGATGTGCAGCTGGAGACTCTCTCTATCATCGCCTACCGCCAGCCTGTCACAAAGCTGGAGATAGAGAAGATCCGGGGCGTCAAGTCAGACCATGCGGTGAACAAGCTGGTGGAGTACGACCTGGTGTGCGAGGTGGGGCGGCTGGATGCCCCGGGCAAGCCGATCCTGTTCGGGACAACGGAGGAGTTCCTGCGGCGCTTCAGCATCCATTCCCTGGACGAGCTGCCGGGCATCAACCCGGAGCAGATCGAGAATTTCAGGCATGAGGCCGAGGAGGAGGCCCAGCTGAAGTTGGATGTATAGCGTGTTTTGACGCCAGACATATTTTTCGGTTGCGGGTTATACATATAAGTTAACTGCGCAGATGCTTCAGCCAGTTCCGCACCCGCTTTTTCGCAGAAAAGAATAAAATAAATCAACAAAAATGATTAAATTTGCCACTTTTCTTTTGTACATATGTATGTTAGGATAGACAAGTGTTAAAAAAGAACAATAAAGTTGATAAATATTCAGCTTTTTGTATTGCTGAAAGGAAAAGATGAGACATGAAGAATTTTGAGAAGTATGAACGGCAGTATTTCATGCCGCCGGAGGTCACCTATGACTGGGTGAAGAAGGAATACATAGACCAGCCCCCCATCTGGTGCAGCGTGGACCTGCGGGACGGCAACCAGGCTCTGATCGAGCCCATGAGCCTGGATGAGAAGCTGGAGTTTTTTGAGCTGCTTGTGAAGGTGGGATTCAAGGAGATCGAGGTGGGATTTCCGGCCGCCTCTGAGACAGAGTACAATTTCATGCGGGCCCTGATCGAGAGA
>CAZZBJ010000082.1:0-10333 GCA_964652805.1 uncultured Mordavella sp.
CTCCCCGATATCCTGGCCAAGTTTAACGTCAAGCATCCCGGCGAACAGCTCCAGATCCTGGAGTCAGACAGCGCGCAGGTAGCGGAGCAGGTAGCGGAGGGTTCTGTGGACATTGGTTTTACCGGTACTGTGCTGGAGAAGAAATACTGCAAATACATTCCCTTCTACAAGGACCAGCTTGTGGTCATCACGCCGAACACGGAAAAATACCGGGAGTACAAGCAGATGGGAAGCGATATTTACTGGATACAGGAGGAGAACGTCATTATGCGGGAGGAGGGCTCAGGCACCCGCAAGGAGGCGGAAAAGCAGCTCCGGCACCTGGGCATCCGGTCAGAGCGGCTTCACATTATCGCCAGCATCGCCAACCAGGAGGCCATCAAAAGATCCGTCATCCAGGGCATGGGAGTCTCCATTTTGTCCCGGCTGGCTGCCAAGAACGAGGTGGATAGCGGACGCATGCTGGAGTTCCCCATCCCCGAGTCGGACGAGGGACGGGACCTGAACCTTGTGTACAACAAAAACCATCCCCTGTCCAAGTCCGCGCAGCGGTTTATCAAGACTGTGAAGGAGATCTATCACATCGAAAAATAGGCGGAAGAACGAAGAGAAAGCGCCCTGTGAGCTTGTTTTCACAGGACGCTTTTTAACTTATAGAAAATACAAATAAACAAAAATCCATATATTGACTATAACGATTAGACATAATAACTTAAAAAGAAGTATACTAAGAAAGAAGCCAGAAGACAGATTGGGGGAATGGAAATGATCTATCTGGACAATGCGGCGACGACGATGCAGAAGCCGAAGGAAGTGATCCGGGCGGTTGTGACTGCCATGCAGTCCATGGGGAACGCCGGCAGGGGAGCACACTTAGCCTCGCTGGAAGCATCAAGAACGATATATGACACAAGAGAGAAGCTCTGCCGCTTTTTCGGCGGAAAGGATCCCAGGCAGCTGGTGTTCACGAGCAATTCCACAGAGAGCCTGAATACAGCCATCAAAGGTGTGTTAAATTCCGGCGACCACGTGATCACCACCATGCTGGAGCACAATTCCGTGCTGC
The DNA here is from genome assembly GCA_964652805.1 of uncultured Mordavella sp. Classification (GTDB taxonomy): domain Bacteria; phylum Bacillota; class Clostridia; order Lachnospirales; family Lachnospiraceae; genus Claveliimonas. Next base: position 1,067 of record CAZZBJ010000082.1, read on the forward strand.
GGCCCCTCTACGAGATGGAGGAGCGGGGCATCCGCCTGACCATCATAGAAAGTGACAGAAGAGGATGTATCGAATATGAAGACTTCGGGAGGGCTATCTGCCCGGAGACAAAGGCCATCGTGTGCACCCACGGCTCAAATCTGACAGGCAATCTGGTGGATATTGAGAGAGTGGGAAAGATTGCGAAGGATCACGGTCTTCTCTTTATTGTGGACGCCTCCCAGACGGCGGGCGTATTTCCAATTGACGTGGAGAAGATGCACATAGACATCCTCTGCTTCACAGGCCACAAGGGACTTTTGGGGCCCCAGGGAACAGGCGGCATGTACGTGAGAGAGGGCGTCAAAGTGCGCCCCTTAAAGAGCGGCGGCAGCGGTGTTCAGACCTACAGCAGGACTCATCCCGCCCGGATGCCCACAGCTCTGGAGGCGGGGACCATGAACGGACACGGCATAGCGGGGCTTCATGCGGCCGTGGAGTATATCGAGCGGACAGGCATAGAGAACATCCGCAAAAGGGAGCAGGAATGTATGTGGAATTTCTACAACGGAGTGAAGGATATTCCCGGCGTTACTGTGTACGGCGATTTTTCCGGAGGGGAGAGATGTCCCATCGTCTCCCTCAATATCGGCGATCATGACTCCTCAGAAGTTGGCGATGAACTTCTTACAGAATATGGAATTTCTACCAGACCGGGGGCTCACTGTGCGCCTCTGATGCACCAGGCCCTGGGAACGGCGGAGCAGGGGGCAGTAAGGTTCAGCTTTTCCCACTACACCACGGATGAGGAGTTGGAGACGGCCATAAGAGCCATCCGGGAGCTTGCGCAGGATGAAGAATAAGGGGTCCCGGAGCTTTCGGTCAATCTGTTTTTTGAGTGAATGAGAGTAGAAGGAGGAAGTACATATGAATTTTAACTTGTCAGACTCAAAGAAAAAACTTGCGCTGGCAGGGGTGGTATGCGGACTTGTGGCGGTAGCCCTCGCATACTTTGGAAACCCGGCCAACATGGCGATCTGTATCGCCTGCTTTGTCCGCGACACAGCGGGAGCCCTGGGCATGCACCAGACCGACACGGTACAGTATGCGCGCCCTGAGATCATCGGCATCGTTCTTGGCGCCTTCGTGATCTCGGCAGCTACAAAGGAGTATCGCTCCACAGCCGGATCTTCACCGATGATCCGCTTTATCCTTGGAATGATCATCATGATCGGTTCCCTCGTGTTCCTCGGATGCCCGCTGCGTATGGTGATCCGTATGTCCTCAGGCGATCTGAATGCATGGGTAGCGCTGATCGGCTTTATCCTCGGCGTGGCCACGGGAGCCTTTGCCCTGAAGAAGGGCTTCAGCCTGGGAAGAGCCCATGAGACCCAGAAGACCAGCGGCGTGGTACTGCCGGCCATCATGGCAGGCATCCTGCTGCTTGCGCTGTGCACCACACTTCTGAAGTCCAGCGAGGCCGGACCGGGAAGTATGCACGCACCCATCATCATCTCCCTCATCGGCGGTCTGATCTTCGGCGCCTTTGCCCAGAAGTCAAGAATGTGCTTTGCGGGAAGCATCAGAGACGTGATCCTGATGAAGAACTTTGACCTTCTTACAGTGATCGTCGGACTCTTTGCTGTTATGCTGATCTACAACATCGCCACAGGCAACTTCACGCTTGGATTTGACACGCCGGGCATCATCGCTCACTCCGAGCACCTGTGGAACATCCTGGGCATGTATACGGTAGGATTTGCTGCAGTGCTGGCAGGCGGATGCCCGCTGCGCCAGCTTGTTCTTGCGGGACAGGGTTCCTCAGACTCTGCGGTGACAGTCCTTGGCCTGTTCTTCGGCGCGGCTCTTTGCCACAACCTTGGACTTGCCTCCAGCGGCACAGCCCTCAACGCAGAGACGGGAGAGGTTGTCGCAGGAGCAGCTACACCCGCCGGAAAGGTGGCAGTGATTATCTGTATCATTGTATGCTTTATCATTGCGTTCACAAACAAAAGAGAGGGTGTAAAATAGTTTCAAATATGTTATTCTAGGAAAGAAGGTAAAATAATATGAAGGAAGTAGCTGCAAGAGGTCTTTCCTGCCCGGAACCTTTGATGCTGACCGCGGAGGCCCTTAAAAACGCAGACGGACCGGTGAAGGTGATCGTCAGCGAGCCCCATCAGAAGATGAACGTGGAGAAATACGCAAAAGACCACGGGAAGAAGGCAGTGTCAACAGAGAAAGACGGTTGCTTTGAAGTCGTGATCGAGTAATGAGAAAAAAAGAATTAAAGCTGGTCGTAACATTTCACACAACAGCAGACGCCATGGCGATGGAGAAGACGTGCAAGGAAAAAAATGCCCCGGGCCGTCTTATCCCTGTGCCCCGGGCCATATCCGCCGGGTGCGGCCTTGCCTGGTGCGCGGCTTTGGAGGAGCGGGATGCCATCCTCTCCGTGATGGAGGAGGCTGGGATCGAGAATGAAGCCCTCCACGAGTGTATGGTGTAGCCGGGAAGGAAAAGACAGCTGAAAGAAAGAGCAGATCACAGGAAAATGCAAAGAGACTGCGAGGCGCAAAATGCCTGGCAGTCTCTTGGTGCGTCTCCCTGCGTGTCAGATGCCCTGGCGGAAGGTGTCCAGCACATGGGGCAGCAGCCGGTCGCTTTTCTCCGTCAGGGAGAACTTTCCCTTGAACAGGGCCCAGTCGTACAGAATGGCCCGCTCGTACATGGCATAGATGTCCATCAGCTCAGCTGCGGTGGAGGTGGGGGCAAACTCGCCGCTATCCAGCCCCTCCTGGATAAGCTGGGTGACCCACTGGAAATAAAATCTCTTCTTGTCGGAGAGAGACTTCTTGTCCTTTGTGACCAGCTGGGAGGAGTACAGGTAGGCCAGCAGGTGCAGGTCCACACTGCTCTCGATCATGAAAAACAGCTCGTGGTTCAGGAAGAGCAGTTTATCGTAGACTGTCATCTCCGGATCGATCGAAGCGGAGAGTTCCTCATACTTCTGGTCGAACAGATTGGAGAGGGTGCTTAAGAGCGATTCTTTCCCCTTGAAATAGTGGTAAAAGGTTCCCTTGGAGGTTCTGGAGGCGTTGATAATGTCCTCCACGGTCGTGTTGTCGTAGCCGTTCTTGTAAAAGAGGTTCCACGCTGCCTTTACGATTCGGCTCTTGGTGGACTGCCGTTTTTTTGCCATGTTTTCATTCCTTTCTGAAGACTATAAGGTAGACCCAAAAATCCATGTTTAACATTATAAAAGAAAAGAGAGCGGATGTAAACCGCTCTCTGCATGAAAAATATCTTCATTAATCGGTTCGGAATGGATACGCCTAGCCAACCTGGAAGCCGTATTTCAGCGGATCCTCCGGATCGATCAGGTATGTGGCAACGCCTGTCAGGTATGCGCTTCCTGTGATCATCGGGACAACGGCATCGAAATCGCCGACCTGTGTTGTCTCTTTGATCACGCCCTTGAAGATGCTGCCCATGAAGCTCTCGTACTTGAACGCCTGTCCAACCTCGATCTCTCCCCAGTGATGAAGAGTGGCGAGCTTTGCGCTTGTACCTGTTCCGCATGGTGAGCGGTCTGCCATAGCGTCTCCGAAGATCACAACGTTTCTTAAGTCAGCCTTGTCCGGATTTGGTGTAGGTCCGTAGAACTCAACCAGGTCAACTGTGTCGATGTCAAGCAGAGGGTGCTTTACCGGGATCTCTTTGTTGATGGCCTCCAGCATTTTCATTCCGAGAGCAGAGTAGGCCGGAACAGTCTTTGCGTTGATCTCGCCGATGTCGAGCTGTGTGGTGTCAACAAGAGCGAAGAAGCTTCCGCCGAAGGAGATCGTGAAGTGGATCTCTTTGCCGTCGATCGTCACCTTCTGGTTTTCTTTGTAAACAAATGCCGGAACGTTTGTCAGAGTCACGCTCTCAACCTTGCCGTTCCTGACCATAGCCTTTGTGCGGATCAGTCCTGCGGGAGCCTCGATCACAACGTCGTTCTCCCCTTCGTGGGACTCGACGAAGCCAGCCTCAACAGCTACTGTGACAGCGCCGATGGTGCAGTGTCCGCACATGTTCAGGTATCCGCCTGTATCCATGAACATAACGCCAAATGAAGCCTCGGGATCAACCGGCTTGCAGAGGAAAGCGCCGAACATGTCGTGGTGCCCTCTTGGCTCGAACATAAGAGCTGTACGCACCTGATCGTAGTTTTTCTCCATCCATTTCTTCTTCTCGATCATTGTGCTGCCCTCCGGCTCCGGGAAACCACCATAAACGATACGGCAGAATTCGCCCTCAGTGTGAGAGTCCACTACCTGCAGCGCCCCCTCAAAACGGTCGAAGTTAACATTAGCCTTTAACTCCATAATTCATACCTCCTTAGGTTTGAGAAATATTACTTATAGAAAAAAACTATAAGTTTTTCTATAAAAACACATTGAAAACCCTCATGTTCTCGCTGTGTCTTATACAAAATCCGGCCTCTGCATGACAGGAAGTTAACGATTAGACCACGTTCTAGTCCCTCGTCTAGTATACCGTTCAGCTTTCTGCTTATTATTATGTGGTAAATGCCTTGAAAAGTCAATGTTTTTTTGCTAATATAAAAGTGTCAAGTGTCCGGAAAAGGCTTGAAATCTGACAAAAGCTGTGCTATTGTTAATGGGCATAAGACAGAACCGGGGGGGTAGATGGGTGACTGGTGTGCCTCCTAGTCTTCAAAACTAGTGTGGGGCGTTAAGAGCGTCCCGGGTGGGTTCGATTCCCACATGCCTCCGCCAGAAAACAGCTCTTTTCTGTTAAAAAAACAGCAGTTTTCTGTTAAAAAAACAGCAGAAGAGATTTATAGATAAAACGTATTAATCTGACCGATAAGTCTTCTTTTGGCGATTCGATTGTGATGAGTTCGAGTATGATAAGTAAATAGAAACGGTGGGACCGTATCTGTTTTTGCTTAATAAAAAGAAGAAAAGGAGAAGAGTGTCATGGGAAATGTACAGATCTTACTGCGCCAGCATGTGGGCGCGCCATGCCAGGCTATCGTAAAAGCCGGCGACAGAGTGGAAAAGGGCACATTGATCGCCACACCCACTGGACTTGGGGCAAATATTTTTTCCAGTGTATACGGCGTGGTAGAGGAAGTGACAGATGATCGCATCATCATCAGACCTGACGAAGAACAGAAAGATGAATTCGTCCCTATTAAAGAGGGAACAAAGCTCGAGATGGTAAAGGAAGCCGGAATTGTCGGAATGGGCGGCGCCGGGTTCCCCACAGGCGTAAAGCTGAATATCAATCTCGCCGAGACTCCCATGGGAGAGCTGGACCCGGAGATCAACCCGGAGCTGCCGGAGGGATTTAAGCTGGAGCACAGCTACATCCTGATCAACGCGGCGGAGTGCGAGCCGGGACTGGAGCATAACATCCAGCAGCTGGAGGAGCAGACGGATAAAGTGCTCCGCGGCGTGAAATACTGTATGGAGATCACCAATGCCGACAAGGCCATCTTCGCTATCAAGAAGAAACATCACAAAGCGATCAAGATACTGGATGCGGCTTTGAAGGATGAGCCGGATATCTCCATGCATATGCTGGCTGATATCTATCCGATGGGCGAGGAGCGCGCGGTGGTAAGAGAGTGCCTGGGCGTGAACCTTACAACGACACAGCTTCCGTCAGCGGCCAGATCCGTGGTTATGAACTTGGAGACGGTTGCAAAGGTGGCAGAGGCCATCGATGAGAGAAAACCCTGTATCACAAAGAACATGACTGTGCGCGGCAAGCTTGTTGGCGGCAGCGAGGCCCGCGTATTTATGGATGTGCCGGTAGGTGTCAGCGTAGGAGAGCTGATCGAGAAGGCAGGCGGCATTGACGGAGTATACGGAGAGGTCATCATGGGAGGAGCCTTCACCGGCAAATCTACAGAGCTGGACGCTCCGATCACAAAGACAACGGGAGCCATCCTGGTGACAATGGAATTCCCGGATCTCCACGGAGCCAGGACAGGACTTCTTGTCTGTGCCTGCGGCGGCAGCGAGGACCGTATGAGAGAGATCGCTTCCAAGATGAACGCCAATGTAGTATCTGTCTGCAGATGCAAGCAGGCCATCGAGAACAAGCCGGGCGCTCCGCTGAAGTGCTTACGGCCCGGCAACTGTCCCGGACAGGTGAAGAATAACCTGCAGTTCAAGAAGGACGGCTGCGAGTACATCATCATCGGCAATTGCTCTGACTGCTCCAACACAGTTATGGCTTCCGCGCCGAAGATGGGACTGAAGGTCTTCCATCAGTCAGACCATGTGATGAGGACGATCGGACATCCTCTTTACAGGACACTGAAGATCTCGAAAGAGGTCAGTCAGGATATTGACTTCTAAATATATGCCTTTGAGAAGAGGGGCTTATGTCCCGTGATCTACGGTATTTCTGTCGCGGATAAAGCCTGTGGGAGACACCCCGATACTTTCGCAGGATGATGAAAAGTGAGAGGTATTTTCTCTTTATCGGCGGCTGCAAATATATACCCTTGCCCGTGCAGTGCACGGGTAAAACAAATAGGTATCTCGCTGTGAGATGCCTGCAAGCAACAAAAAACAAGGAGGGAAAAATATGTCAATCACAGCTGAAACAGCTAAAGCACATGCACATGATCCTGCAGTACTTTGTTGTAGAGCCGAAGGCGGCATTACAATCGAGCCAGCTAATCTGGAAGATCCGGCAATTTTTGACGATCTTGTAGATTCAGGGTTACTGAACCTGGATGGATGCCTTACCATCGAAGAGGTTCTTGGTGCAAAACTGAAAGAGACCTGCGATTCACTTTGCCCGCTCACTGCTGACAAGGTAGAGGGAGCGAAAGCGCCGACTACAGAGGCGGCAGAGGAGGCACCTGCAGAAGAGGAAGCGGCACCGGCAGCGCCGGCAGCTTCGGCGGCACCTGCAGGAGTTGCTGCAGTTGGCGGCATGCTGAGGATCCACATCGGAGAAGGAAAGGATATCAATCTGGAACTTCCGGTTGGAGCGCTCGGAGCAGGAGGAGCCGCGGCAGTTGAGGTTCCGGCTGCGGCGGAGACTGCGGCGCCAGGAGCGGCAGCACCGGCAGCGGAAGCTGAGGAAGAAAAAGAAGTAAGAACTCTTACAAGAAAGCATTTTCAGATTACTGATGTCCAGAGAGGACCTGAGACAAAGATCGAGGGGACAACCCTTTACATCCGTGAGGGAATTGAGCAGGAAGTAATCGACGACCAGGAACTTGTAAAGGATTTCCATCTGGAGATCATCACTCCTGACAAATACCACACATATTCCGAGACGATCATGGACGTACAGCCCATCGCTACAAAAGAGGGCGACGCTGACCTCGGTACAGGCGTGACCCGCGTTCTTGACGGCGTTGTCATGATGCTGACAGGTACAGACGAAGACGGAGTACAGATCGGCGAGTTCGGTTCCTCTGAGGGATACCTGGATGAGAACATCATGTGGGGACGCCCGGGATGCCCGGACAAAGGAGAGATCTTCATCAAGGGCAACATCGTTATCCAGGAGCAGACCAACATGGAGCGCCGCGGACCTATGGCTGCACACACAGCATTTGATGTGATCACACAGGAGATCCGTGAGGTCATGAAAGAGCTGGACGAGAGCCTTGTTGCTGAGACACAGGAGCTGAAGCAGGTTCGCCGTCCCGGAAAGAAGAAAGTCGTTATCGTAAAAGAGATCATGGGACAGGGAGCTATGCATGATAACTTCATCCTTCCTGTAGAGCCCGTTGGTATCCTTGGCGCGAGAGCGAACGTTGACTTAGGAAACGTGCCCGTATGTATGTCTCCGCTGGAGGTTCTTGACGGAGCTATCCACGCTCTGACATGTATCGGACCTGCATCCAAAGAGATGTCCAGACATTACTGGAGAGAACCTCTTGTACTGGAAGCTCTTCGTGATCCGGACCTGTGCGGCGTAGTATTCGTAGGAAGTCCGCAGATCAACTCTGAGAAATTCTATGTATCCAAACGTGTAGGCCACACAGTAGAGATGATGGATGCAGACGGAGCATTTGTTACAACAGAGGGCTTCGGAAATAACCACATCGACTTTGCAAGCCATATCGAGCAGATCGGTATGAGAGGTGTTCCGGTAGTAGGCATGTCCTACTGTGCAGTACAGGGCGCCCTCGTTGTTGGTAACAAGTACATGACATACATGGTTGACAACAATAAGTCTGAGTCCGGTATCGAGAACGAGGTTCTCGGATGCAACACTCTCTGCCCTGAGGATGCGATCCGCGCACTTGCTATGCTGAAGACAGCTATGGCAGGCGAGGAAGTGAAGGCTGCTGAGAAAAAGTGGAACCCGAACGTTAAGTCTACAAACGTAGAGCTGATCGAGAGTGCTTACGGCAAGAAGGTTGAGCTTGTGGAGAACGAGCAGTCTCTGCCGATGAGCCAGAAGCGTAAGGAAAAATACGACTAATCAGAGGCGGTTTCATGAACAACGAACGCTTGCACTATGGCGACAGGATCATTTACATGGAAGGCGTTGTCGTGGATGTTGACGACTGCAGCATCAGCGTGGACCTGAAAGGGCGTCTTGGATTTTTTAAGGCTCCCAAGAGGATGTTTATATGCGACACAGAGCCGAAGGTGGGACAGGAGTTTGGATGGAACATGAGCTTTCCGGAACAGCTTGGTCCTGAGGTAAATGAGAAGTATGTCAGCAATATAGAGAAAGAACGACGCAATCAGGAAAAGATGCGTGGGCAAATGGAAAATAAGGAGGTTTCAAAATGAGTTTAACGGTTGTTAAAGGATTACAATCTGAAATTTTCGTTCCTATTACTCCTCCTCCGGTATGGGCGCCTGTTACAAAAGAGCTGAAGGATATGTCTGTAGCTCTTGCAACAGCAGCTGGCGTTCACAAGAAATCACAGGAGAGATTTAATCTTGCCGGTGACTTCACATGGAGAAAGATAGAGAACACAACACCATCCAGCGAACTGATGGTATCACACGGTGGATACGACAACAGTGATGTGAACAAGGACATCAACTGTATGTTCCCCATCGACAGAATTCATGAGCTGGCAGCAGAAGGCTTTATCAGAGCTTGCGCTCCTGTGCATGCAGGCTTCATGGGCGGCGGCGGAAACCAGGAGAAGTTTAAAGGCGAGACTGGTCCGGCTATCGCAAAGATGTTCACAGAAGAGGATGTTGACGCAGTAGTCCTCACCGCTGGCTGAGGTACCTGCCACCGCTCTGCAGTACTGGTGCAGAGAGCGATTGAAGA
>CAZZBJ010000083.1:0-1755 GCA_964652805.1 uncultured Mordavella sp.
TGGTATTTATAAAGCTTTTAAAAAAAATAATGTATAGAAATAAATTTACACATAAATATAAATAAGGAAAACATCCCAGCAGCCTTTATAACAGTTATTTCTTATAAAGGCTGCCGGGGTGTTTTTAGCATCCCAGCAATTTACCTACGTTACTGGCGGTTTCATTCAATGCCTCTATATAGAAATCCTTATTTGGGATAATTCTCTGTGTGGCGCCGGAAATACTGATTGCGCATACAGATTGGTGGTGATAGGTGGTGACAGGAACTGAGATACAGGTCAACCCAACCTCGGACTCTTCGTTGTCCATGCCATAACCTTTCTCTTTAATTGTTTGCAGTTCTTTTCTCAATGTCTCGTAATCTGTGATGGTTGCGTCTGTTCTTTTCTCCAGTTTTAAATTACGGAGTTCTTTTTCACCATTAATTTCCAACAAATTAGACAGCAGTACTTTGCCAGAAGCACTGCAGTAGGCAGGCATCTGATAACCGATTCTGGATTTCATCTGCTGGAAATGACTGGAGCTGACTTTATCAATAAAAACCAGATTGAGATCAGGAGACAGTATGGACATATGTACCGTTTCATTCACCCGGTCTCTCAATTTGATTAGTTCCGGCTTTGCCAGGGAATAGTCATTCTGTCTGTTCGCCACAACTTCACCGAAATAACAGAATTTTCTTCCCAACATATACTTTGCAGACTGATTTTTTATTACAAAACCTTTATATTCCAGTGTGTAGAGCAAACGAAAAGTACTGGCTTTTCCAAGTTTTAATCTTTTGCTGATTTCAGCTACCCCAAGAAGTTCTTCTTCACTGAGCAGATCCAAAATGCATAAAGCATTTGTCACAGAACTCAGTAAATATTGATCCTCATTCATAACATATCCTCCTAGTCATTTATTAAATTGTACAAAGCAGTTGGCACAACGGCTAGTGTCAACTCTCTAAAAATTTGAATTTTTGTTCAAATAAAATAGCAGATTTTGTATTTATGTAATTTTGTTAAGTTACCACACTTCACAACCACATAAAACACCAACTGCTATGATAGTTTAACATAGATTTTCACCCTCAACAACTACTTATCTTATCTTTTCCAAGATCACCACTTTGAAAGACCAATCACCTATGGATCATCTACATTCTCAAGAAGATTCCATTATAGACTATATTTCTGTTGTTATCCAGATGCTTCATGCCAGAGGACTGACTGGCAATACAATCTCTTTCTTTTATTCGAATGTTCTGTCAAACCGCCTGTTCAATTCCTTTCCGGTCTGTATCGTCTCGTCCAGGCTGCAGATCATATCCACAGCAATCTTTACGGCTCCGTCAAACCGTCTCAGCAGCTCCTGACTGCTCTTTCTGCACCGCAGATTATCCCTGTGCTGGTTCATCAGCCCCTTCATGTAAGGATATTTTCCGGTCAGCTTCATCACTGTGTTGATGGTGTCGTGCTTCAGACGCCCCGGCGCGGTAAAAAGCCTCTTCACCAGGCGCATATCCCTGAGAGATGTAAGGACCGTCTCCTCTGTGATGTCATCATAGAAAGGGCAGATGGCCTCCGCCGTGGTCTCGTCCGTCGGCACCAGATCTGCCAGCGGGTAGGCAAAGGGATCCTTCCCGTCCATCCGCAGGAGCAGCTTCTCAAACTCCTCCTCAATCTCCAGATGCTGTACGCCGCTCTTCTTTATGTAGGCTTCCACAAAGGGATGGCACTCGCGGTCCAGGCTAAAGTGACACACAAAGC
>CAZZBJ010000083.1:1765-10205 GCA_964652805.1 uncultured Mordavella sp.
GGGCTGGCGGATATTTCCTGGAGATGGTTACCGTACCTGGAAACCTTGTTGCCATGCCAGGGCCGGTAAAAGAAAAAGAGATCCGGTCCCTGCAACCCGATCCGAAACTGCCGGCTGTGGTTTTTGATGGTCTGTTTTATCTCTCCTTCCAGTCTGGAATACACCTTTCTCCCAAACCGGTCATGTGCGTAAAATGCGGGCATAACGGCACCTCCTAACTGTCCTGCTTCATCAGAAAGCTGTTGATTCGCCTTAAATCCTCCGGATCACCGGCTGCGATTTCCAGATGCAGCTCTTCCTGATGTGCGAAAATCTGTGTCATTGACGCAAACTGACTTACCTTTGACTTCAGATTCAGTCTGTCTCCCTCATCGGTCAACAGCTCTACTGTGCCCCTGCACTCATCGATCAGTTTGAAAAAGGCAGGAATGTCGTTGATCTTCCCAAGCTTCATATTCTCTCTCCTTGTCTATATGGTATAGTAATCTTTATTTTTAGAGATATTCTCGATCCTGCTCCCCAGCTTTTCTTTGAGAGATTCCTTCAGTCTCTTCCCGTCATGCTCCTTCAGGGCCTCCAGATAGCCGCGGTGCTCCTCAATCATATTTTTAGCCTTCTCAGTTGTATTGATGAACTCCCGGCCATAGAGGAGCTTGAAAAATGACAGCGTATCCCAGAGGGATTCTATAACCGAACAGATCCTGTCCATTCCGCTTATGGAATAGATGGCAAAGTGAAACTTCCTGTTCTGCAGGTAGATAGCCTTGGCATCCAGCTTTTCCGCAAAGACCAGCTCCACGTACTCCTGGTGGATCCTCTCCAGATGGCAGATCTCATCCTCCGTGATCTTTCGGCAGGCCTCCTCCGACACAAGCGGTTCCAGCATCCGGCGCATGATATAGATCTGAAGCACGTCATCTCTGTTCAGGGTGACCAGACGTGTCCCCACGTATGGAACAGACTCCGCAAGCCCCATCTTCTCCAGGCTGTTCAGGGCTTCCCGGATGGGCATCCTGCTGACTCCGAGCTGCCTTGCCAGCTCCTCTGTATTTAATTTGTCTCCCATTTTCAGTCTGCCATCCATGATCCAGTCCATCAGTATATTCAGAACCCGCATGGGCAGCGTATCTCTCTGCAACATATCGGAGTTGTCTCGGTTCATGGTCACACGGCTATAATTTTCTGTCACAGTTCTTCCCTCATCCTTCTATTAATGTTCCTATCCATATCCAATACAGCCACCTGAAGCATAGTCGGTCTGATCTATATCTGCACTGTGAGCCGTATGCAACTATTATAATCGTTTTTTCTTTTAATAACAAGCCCGGCAAAACGAAAACAGGGCGCAGGATCTGTCCTGCGCCCATAGGGTTCTCTCAAATTACAGTTATGCTCTATTTTCCCTGGGAATCCAGATAGCTGCAGATCTTCTGGAGATCCTCCCCTTCGCTGGCCACGATCTCCAAATGCAGCTCATCCTGCTTGGAGAAAATCTGTGCCATGGAGAGATACTGGCAGAGCTTTGACTTCAGGTTCAGTCTGTCTCCCTCGCCTGTCAGAAGCTCCACTCTCCCCTTGCAGTCGTCAATGATCTGGAAAAATTCCTGTACGTTTTCTATCTTGTCTATTTTCATATTGCCTCAACCTGCCTTTTAAATTCCAAATTTTTCCACAAGCTTATTCAGAATAGCCACCTGGGCTGTCTCCTCAATAAGCTCTGCTATGTGCTCTGCTGCCAGCGGGTCCTTGCCCATGGCCACCACGCCATGATCTGCCAGAATAAACGCCGGCGTTGTGGGACATTTCTTAAACATCTCCTCCACCATGGGGACATCCTCCGGTCTCACCATGGCGGCGTGTACATCCAGCGTCGGGATATCCGCAGGCATCTTCAGCCGGGAGTGCCATGTCACGAGGGGCAGATCCTTCTTGGAGGAGGACCAGCCGATAGCATAGGGCGAATGTACATGCACCACCGCGTTCACATCCTCCCGGAGCTTGTAGATATAGCCGTGGAGAAGAGCCTCTCTGGTGGGTTTTCCCGTGCCCTCGATCAGATTCCCGTCAAAATCCGTAATGAGAAAGCCTTCCGGAGTGCAGTCACCCAGAGAGCCGCCGCTGGCCTTTACGAGCATGGTCTCTGTCCCCGGGATCCTCGCGCTGACATTGCCGCCGCTCCCGGTCTGGATTCCTCTCGTGTAGGCTCTTTTGCTTGCCATCACAAGCTTTTCCGCTGTTTTATATGTCTCCCCATTCATGTTTGTCACCTCTGTTATATTGAAATCATTAATAAGTAAAATCTGCCGGCAGAGTTCCTCTGTCCTTCATCTCGTCGATCATGTAGTGGGCCGCCTTCACGCCAAACTCTTTTGTGTCCAGGTTATGGGGAATGACGATCACCTCTACGTTGTCATTCACATTGTCGATGATGGTCTGGATCAGAGCAGAGTCTGTCTCGGGAGAGTAGAGTTCCCCGCCGGCCTCTGTGTTGTGCCTCATTCCCTTTGTAGGTATGAGCAGCTTGACCGGATAGGTAACCTTACTGAGACGGTCTGTCAGTATCTTTCCCAGCGCCTTGCCCTCCTCAGGCAGGATCTTGATATGGGCCGTGGTGGCATTGTGGAGCATATATTTCCTCTCCTCCATGCGCCCCGGCAGCTCGTTGGTCCCGAAGTCTACGAAATCCAGTCCGCCCAGGCTGATCACAAGGGGCACCTTCTTGTCCACAGATTTCACCAGTCTTGTATTGGCAGCCTCGCCGTAGGAGAAGCCGCCGCCAAAATATTCGCTTGTCAGCTCGTGGAGGGTCAGATCCAGTATCCCGTCCACCAGCCCGTTGGAGGCCATAGTCTCCATCGTGGCTCCGCCCACGCCGGTGGCGTGGAATCCGATGACCTCCAGCCCGACCTTCTCCAGCTCCTCCACGGCGGCGATGGCTCCGTTGTTGGTCACACCCATGAGGGTCACGGCCACCACCGGCTTATCGCCTTTTTTCAGAGCCTGGCCGGCGCTTTTTACCATGCCTACACAGGCAGCGCAGGCATTGGAAATGATCTGCCTTGTAACAATATTCATGCCTGTGAAATCACAGATGGCGGGCATTACAGTGATGTCCTTGTCCCCCACGACAAGCTCAAACTTTCTTGTGCCGCTGGCCACTGTCGTAGCCATCACCTTCGGCACGCCGATGGGAAGCCTCTGCATGGCGTTTGCGGCCATGACTGTGTTCTGCAGTCCCCCGACGGAAATGATACCGTCGATCTTCCCCTCCTCATACAGGTTCTCTACATATGCCGCGACAGCGTCCTTCATAAAGTCAATCTTTTCGCCCTTTGTCTTCGGCTCCAGCTCCTCCCAGGGCGTTCCGTAGGCGGCCACGATCTCTTCCCTGGAGACATCAAAATTTTCAGAAGGAGCCGGCCCTGTGGCTGTATTGAGGACCAGGGCGTTCAGCCCCTCCTTTTTTATAAAATCGCTGATGAATTTGGCTTCTTTGCCTTTTGTATCGCAGCTTTCAATGACAGCTATTGTTTTCATAACGTTTATTCACATCTCCTTTGTCTAATAGAAGCTGAAATATTTTGTCTTTGCCTTTGCTGCTGCCTTCTTTGCATCCTTGTCAATAATGGCCGTCTTGTAATCTTCAAATACAAAGTCCGTATCCTTTTTGCCGATCACAGGCAGCTTGTTGTCGTGATCCGCCTCATATTTCTCCACTGCTGCAGACAGGATGACATCATGTGACAGCAGAAGGTGCTTGTGGGGATCAACGCCTGCCTCCTTGCAGCGGCGCAGTGTATCTCTGACTGTATTCCAGGAAGCCACTATATCTACATAGCGTCCCGGGGGACAAATATCGTAGTGAAGCTCATCTTGCATTGCCTGGGGAGCGTCCACATTGCCCATAACAAATACAGAGTCGCCCACGCAGAAGTAGGGGCCCTCCTCGGTCTCAACCACTACTGTCATGTGGCCCGGGCAGTGTCCGAAGGACTCAAACACGCTCACGCCGGGAGCGATCTGCGCTTCCCCTTTCACAGTCTCAAATCTCTCATACACGCCCGGCTGATCGTAGGGAGCGATGAACTGGTCGCCGCAGGTCACATCATTGTCCTTGCGGATAATGGGACGGCAGTAGGATTTGTAGTGGAGCGGAATGGGATTATGCGCATACTCCCATTCTTTCTCGTTGCAGATAAAGCGGGCCTTTGTAAATTTCTCAAGGTAGAAGATGTGATCCCAGTGCAGGTGAGTGAAGAGCACGATGTCCACATCGGAGGGCTTGTAGCCGACCTGTTTCAGGCGTGACTCGATATCGTCAATTCCCGGTCTCTGAAGAGACGGTCCGTGATGGTATTTATCTGCGTGCTCTGTCCAGGACATTCCTGTATCCACAAGGATAAGCTGGTCTCCGCCCTCGATCAGGAAGGTCAGATCCGGAAGCTGGTCAGACTCGTTTGTGATCCCCAATTTCTCTACATATTTCTTGCAGGAGAAATGATACCAGTACTCCAGTGGCTTTGTCGGAATGTATCCGGAATTAAGTGGTCTGATTGTTAATGACATAATAGTTTCCTCTCTTTCTTTTGGATTGTTATATGTTTTGTTACTTTATAACCTGAGTAAGTGGTCCGCAGGCTCCTTACGATGCCTGCTTTTTCGCCTTTTCGGCCTCTCTTTGGGCAATCGCCTCATCCGAGTAGATTCCCAGCTTCTTCCTGCGCATCCTCTTGTCAAGATAGTTCGTGATCAGAGGCGCTGTGAAGGCTGTCAGTATCGCTGCCACAGCAACCTGCGCTGTCGCTGTGCTGGCATAGGGCTGCCAGGTCGGATCCATATCAGCCACAGAGGCCGGCACGCTTGTGGCGTTGGCTGCCGTTGTTCCGATGGCAGCTCCCATGGCGTTTCTCTTGTTCTTCGGCAGACAGAGCTGGAAGAGAAAGTAGAAGACAAACGCTGTAAGCGCAGATACGATAGCCAGAAGGATACCTGCCGCACCGCCCTGCACAAGGCTGATCAGGCTCATGCCTGCTCCGATGGGGATCATCATGAAGAAGGTGATGATGGGCAGCGCCTTGTTGGCCAGGTCGCGGAAGGTCTCGTCCAGGTTGCCCCAGATGATACCGATAAACAGCGGGATCAGTGTGGCGATAAAGGCGTCAATCGGAATGGAAGCCATACCCGCTGTTCCCATGGCGATCATGGTGAAGAAGGGCCCGTCGTTCAGTGACAGGATGGAAATGGCTCCCGCATCACTTTCATCACCATACTGCTGTGCCAGTCCCAGGTAAAGTCCGCCGGCTGAATTCGTAATTGCCGCGATGATCGCCATTGGCGTGATGCCGAAGATACCGACATTTCCGCAGATGGCTGCCACGATCAGTCCGAGGGCGACGCCAAGGACGAACTTCATAAGTGTCAGTACAAAGCCCTTGTAAAGGGGAAGTCCGATCTTTTTCACATCAATGGACGCTCCGTTGAGCATGAGGAACATTCCCAGCAGACAGCTGGTTCCTGTCTTAAACATTCCTGATGTGAAACCACCGATTTCCAGCACGTCTGGGATAAACGTGTTGGCAAGTACACCGATAAACATGGGGACAATGATCAGTCCGCCGGGTACTTTCTGCATAAACCTGAAAAAGCTTTTCTTTTCTTTCATTTTCTCCATCCTTTCTTTTTTCTTGCATCCGGATACTGGATATCGTATATTGGATACGATATATTTGATGATTTAATATTAACACTGGCTTTATCATCTGTCAATTATACGGATTTTCCAAATATTGGATCCGATTTTTATGCACTTTCACAATATTTGTCACTGATTTAACAAAATCTATATACAAAAAGCGAAGAAGAGCATGCTTCTGTACTCTTCTCCGCCAATCCTGCTTCTTCTATATGGATCTCTTCTCTCTTCCATTTTAATACAGACACTTCACCGTTGGATAGATTGTCCGGAACTTCTGGTACTTCTCCTCGTACTTTTTCACCAGCTCCTCCTCCGGCTCCACGGTGTCCACAACCTTCACGATCTTCTCCGCAATGGTCTTCACATCCGGGTACTCGCCGCAGCCCACAGCCGCCAGCATGGCTCCTCCAAGGGCCGGGCCCTCTTCGCTCTCGATGACGTCCACCTTCAGGTTCATGACATTGGCGATGATCTTCTTCCAGAGAGGACTCCTGGCGCCTCCGCCGCAGATCTTCGTCCGCTCGATCCGGATGCCGAGGCTTCTAGCCACCTCCAGGGAGTCCCGAAGGCCGAAGGCGACGCCCTCCAGCACAGCCTGGGTCATATCCTCTCTGGTAGTGTCCATGGACATGCCAATGAACATGGCTCTCGCGTCCGGGTTGTTGTGGGGAGAGCGCTCTCCCATGAGGTAGGGAAGGAAGAACACGTTGTTCTTTCCCAGCTTTGTGATACCCTCCTGCTCTTTTCCAAAGTCCTTTGTCTTTATGATGTCCTCCATCCACCACTTATTGCAGGAGGCAGCGCTGAGCATACATCCCATCAGGTGGTAGTTTCCGTCCGCATGGGCAAAGGAGTGGAGAGCGTTGTTCTCATCCACGCCGAAATGCTCGCTGGAGATAAAGATGGTACCGGACGTGCCCAGGGAAATGTTGCACATGCCGTCTCCCACCGTGCCGGTTCCCACAGCGGCAGCCGCGTTGTCCCCCGCGCCTGCGATCACTTTTACGTCGGCAGAAAGTCCCAGCTCTTTCGCCACGTCCTCCTTTAAAGTGCCGACCACTTCGTAGCTCTCATAAAGCTTCGGCAGCATCTCTTCTGTGATGCCGCAGATATCCAGCATCTCCTTGGACCAGCAGCGATTCTTCACATCCATCAGCAGCATGCCTGAGGCGTCTGATACGTCTGTGCAGAAAGAGCCGGACAGCCTGTAGGCCAGATAGTCCTTTGGCAGCATGATCTTTACGATCTTTGCAAAATTTTCCGGCTCATGCTTCTTCATCCAGAGGATTTTCGGAGCCGTAAATCCGGCAAACGCTATATTGGCCGTGTACCGGGAGAGCCTGTCCTTGCCGATCACATTGTTGAGGTAGTCTGTCTCCTCACCGGTGCGTCCATCGTTCCATAGAATGGCCGGGCGGATCACCTGGTCGTCCTTGTCCAGGGCCACCAGGCCATGCATCTGTCCGCCAAAGCTGATGCCCGCCACCTTTGACCTGTCAAAGCCTTCCGTCAGTTCCCGGATCCCCTCCATGGACTTTTCAGACCAGTCCTCCGGGTTTTGCTCCGACCAGCCCGGACGGGGAAAGAACAAAGGGTACTCCTTTGACACAACATTTTTGATATCTCCTGTCTCGTCCATCAGCAGAAGCTTCACCGCTGATGTGCCTAGATCCACGCCGATATATAACATATGTATGTACCTCCTAAATCGGAGAGCGGGGTTTTCCCACCCCCGCCCTTTGTATTGCCGCTATGGCTGCTCCTTTACTTATCTCCAGGGATTTTCTGTCGGATATCTCACGCCTGCCGGCTGGTTGTATCCGATCTCCTCTACCGGAACGCCGATATACTTGAACACTTCATACAGCGCTTTTCCGTAATGTCCGAAGGCAACTGCTCCGTGATGCGGGAAACCTCCCTCGATCAGCACGTGGCGGTAGAAGCGTCCCATCTCCGGAATGGCGAACACACCGATGGAGCCGAAGGATCTGGATGCCACCGGGAGCACCTCGCCCTGGGCGATGTATGCCCGGAGGATGTTGTCTGATGTGCTCTGCAGGCGGAAGAAGGTGATGTCGCCAGGAACAATGTCTCCCTCCAGAGTTCCCTGCGTCACTTCCTCAGGCAGCGTCCTTGCCATGATCTTCTGATACTTCATCTCGCAGAAGGACAGCTTGGAGGAAGCTGTGTTTCCGCAGTGGAAGCCCATGAACACATCCTGGAGCGTGTAGTCGTACTTGCCCTTGATATCCTCATTGTACATATCCTTGGGCACACTGTTGTTGATGTCAAGCAGTGTAACTGTATCGCTGCTCACAACGGTTCCGATAAACTCGCTGAGGGCTCCGTAAATATCTACCTCGCAGGACACCGGGATGCCCTGAGCTGTCAGACGGCTGTTCACATAGCAGGGAACAAAGCCGAACTGTGTCTGGAACGCAGGCCAGCATTTTCCGGCGACAGCCACATATTTTCTGTAGCCCCTGTGCTCCGCCACCCAGTCCTTCAGTGTCAGTTCGTACTGAGCCAGCCTGGAGAGGATTTCCGGCTTTTTGTTTCCAGCTCCCAGTTCCTCTTCCATCTCTTTTACAAGGGCGGGAATCCTCTCATCCCCCGCGTGCTTGTTGAAGGCCTCGAACAGGTCAAGCTCTGAGTTCTCCTCGATCTCCACGCCCATGTTGTAGAGCTGTTTGATGGGGGCGTTGCAGGCAAGGAAATTCAGCGGGCGGGGGCCGAAGGAGATGA
>CAZZBJ010000084.1:0-10002 GCA_964652805.1 uncultured Mordavella sp.
GTGATGGAGTCACTGTCCCCAGAAACATTCAAGAACTATAGAGACATAGAGACAGACGTGTACTTGGAGAAAATCCCCTCCCATTTCTCCTTTGTAGGGGGAACCGGGGATATCCGCCATCAGGTGCAGCCGGGGAAGTCCTATGACCTGTTTATCTGTCTGGACTGCGGAGATGCGGAGAGACTGGGCTTTTCCGGCCCTCTCTTCGAGAGCGCAGGGCAGACCTTCTGTGTGGATCACCATATCAGCAACCAGGCCTTTGCGGATGAGAATTATATCGTATCGGACGCAAGCTCCACCTCGGAGCTGGTTTTCCATCTCCTGGACAGGGAAAAGATAACAAAGGAGATTGCGGAGGCCCTCTACATAGGGATCCTCCACGACACCGGCGCATTCCAGTATTCCTGCGCAGGGCCGGAGACCTTCCGCATAGCGGCGGAGTTGCTGGAGAAGGGAGTGAACGCACCATCCATCATAGAGAGAACCTATTATGAAAAGAGTTATGCCCAGAATCAGATTCTGGGGCGGGCGCTTCTTGAGAGCATTGTTTTTATGCACGGACAGTGTATTTTCTCCTCCGTCTCCCAGGCGGTGATGAAATTTTACGGTGTAACACCCGGGGAGCTGGACGGTATTGTCAGTCAGCTTCGGATCACGAAGGGCGTGGAGGTGGCCATTTTTCTCTATGAACAGGAGCCGAATACCTACAAGGTCAGCCTCCGGTCAAAGGAGAAGGTGGATGTGAGCAGGGTGGCTGCCTACTTTGGAGGCGGCGGCCACGTAAAGGCGGCCGGCTGCACCATGCCCGGCACGGTCCACGATGTGATCAACAACCTGGCAGGGCAGATCGCCCTCCAGCTTGAACCGGAAGAAAAGAAGATAGAAGAGGCATAACACATGTTGGACGGCATTTTCAATGTTTATAAAGAAAAAGGCTACACATCCCACGATGTGGTGGCAAAGCTGAGAGGCATTGCCGGTCAGAAAAAAATCGGGCATACAGGGACGTTGGATCCGGATGCGGAGGGTGTCCTTCCCGTCTGTCTGGGAAAGGCCACCAAGGTGTGCGATGTGCTGACAGACAAAAGCAAGACCTATCAGGCTGTGCTGCTGCTGGGACGAAGGACAGATACCCAGGATATATCCGGGGCCTGCCTGGAGGAGAGAGACACATCACACCTTGTGGAGGAGGATGTAAAAAGAACGGTGGAGAGCTTCCTGGGGGACTATATGCAGACTCCTCCCATGTACTCCGCCCTGAAGGTGGCTGGAAAGAAGCTCTACGAGCTTGCCCGGGAGGGAAAGACGGTGGAGCGCAAGGCCCGGAGAGTGCAGATTCACAGGATAGAGATCAGGAGGATGGAGCTTCCCCGGGTCTGGATCGAGGTGGAGTGCTCCAAGGGAACCTATATCCGCACCCTCTGCGATGACATCGGAGAGTTGCTGGGCGTGGGGGGATGCATGGAAGAGCTTCTGCGCACCAGAGTGGGATATTTCAGGATAGAGGACAGCGTAAGGCTCTCTGAGCTTGAAAAGTACAGAGAGGCGGGCGTTCTTGAGGAGCATCTCATATCTGTGGACAGTGTATTCGCGGACTGTCCCAGGCTGGACGTGACAGAGCGTTTGGAGCCCCTTTTATACAACGGCAATCCCCTCCGCCTTCCGAAAGGCGAGGACGGTCAGCTGGTGCGCGTATACGACAGCCTAGGCCGGTTTATCGCACTGTACCGTTACCAGCAGATAAATCATATCTACAAAAATGAAAAAATGTTCTTCAGCCCATAGAGGCAGGACAGAGGACAAAGAAGGGAACGCAATGCAGTATATAAATGGACTGAAGACCTTCAGTGCGGCAGGCAGGAGGAGCGCTGTGACGCTGGGGAAATTTGACGGCCTGCACAAGGGACATCAGAAGCTTGTGGAGAGAGTAACACAATACGGCAGGGCAGACGGGCTGAACAGCATTGTATGCGCTTTTGACATGGAGCCCCTGTGCCGGCGTCTGTACCGACCTTATCAGGTGCTGATGACACGGGAAGAGAGAAAGAGGCATCTGGAGGGGCGGGTGGACTATCTGGTGAGCTGCCCCTTTACCGAGAGCTTCAGCCGGATGAGTGCGGAGGATTTTATCCGGGATGTGCTCGCCGGACTTTTCCAGGCAGCCTACGTGGTAGTGGGCACGGATTTTCACTTCGGCTATCAGAAGAGAGGGGATGTGCACATGTTGGACGCCTACCAGCATATCTACGACTATCAGCTTGAGGTGGTGGACAAGGAGCGATACGAGGACCGGGAGATCAGCAGCACCTTTGTGAAAGAGGCGCTGACGACGGGGGATATGGCTCTGGCTGAGACACTCCTGGGCTATCCCTACGAGCTGGAGGGGACGGTGGAGCACGGGAATCAGCTGGGCCGCACTCTTGGATTCCCTACCTTCAACGTGGAGCCGCCGAAGGAGAAGCTCCTTCCCCCCAATGGCGTCTATCTGGAGCAGGTGGAGGTGGATAAAAGGTGGTACAACGCTATCGGCAACCTGGGCGTCAAGCCCACAGTGACGGACAGCGGCAGGATGCTGATGGAGAGCTTTCTCCTTGACTACAGCGGCAACGCCTACGGGAAGCGCGTGAAGATCCGGCTCAGGGCCTTCCGCCGCCCGGAGCAGAAGTTCCGGGACGTGGAGGAGATGAAGCGCCATGTGGACATGGACATTGCCTGCGGAAGAGAGTTTTTCGATGGATTAAAATAGAAACTTAAAATAAAAAAGTGTTTACTTTCCCATCTGCATATGCTATACTACGCAAGTGGTAAAAAACAGCCGGCGTTCGGTAAGAGGAAGACTCCGACCATTACTTAATGCCTGGCCATGTATCAGAAAAAGGAGGAAATGAAACATGATTTCAAAAGAGCAGAAAGCACAAATCATTGCTGAGTATGGAAGAGGAGAGGGAGACACAGGTTCTCCGGAGGTGCAGATTGCTATCCTGACAGCCAGGATCAACGACCTGACAGACCACTTCAAGGCAAACCCGAAGGATCACCACTCAAGAAGAGGCCTTCTGAAGATGGTTGGCCAAAGAAGAGGCCTTCTCGCTTATCTGAGAAAGAAAGATATCGAGAGATACCGTGCACTGATCGAGAAACTTGGTCTGAGAAAATAATCGGATCGTGAGATACAGAGGGACACCCAAAGTGGGTGTTCCTTTTTCTTGCCTGTCAGTTGTTTCTATGATATAATATCTTAGATTGTGGGCAGGGATAAATTCCGAGACCACTGAAAAGCACAGTTGCCGCGGCAAATATGTTTTTCAGTAGTTTCGGTTTTGCCTGTCCCGGCTGAATACTATTTTTAAAAGGAGAAGGACATGTATAAGAAGTATGAAATGGAATTAGCCGGAAGAACACTCCGTGTCGATGTGGACAGAGTGGCCAAGCAGGCCAACGGCGCTGTGCTCATGCACTATGGCGATACGATGGTTCTTTGTACGGCAACCGCATCTGAGAAACCCCGGGAGGGAATCGATTTCTTCCCGCTTAGCGTTGAGTACAATGAGAGAATGTATGCTGTGGGAAAGATCCCGGGCGGATTCAACAAGCGTGAGGGAAAGGCTTCCGAGAACGCTATCCTCACAGACCGCGTCATCGACCGGCCTATGCGCCCCCTCTTCCCCAAGGACTACAGAAATGATGTGACACTGGAAAACCTTGTCCTGTCTGTGGATCAGGACTGTGCGCCTGAGCTGACAGCTATGCTGGGAGCCGCCATTGCTACATGTATTTCCGATATTCCCTTTGACGGCCCCATCTCCACCACACAGGTGGGACTTGTGGACGGCGAGTTCGTGTTCAACCCGACCGCAGATCAGAGGGAGGCTTCCGATCTGGCCCTCACCGTAGCATCCACAAAGGAGAAGGTGATCATGATCGAGGCCGGAGCAAACGAGGTTCCGGAGGACAAGATGATCGAGGCCATCTTTGCTGCTCACGAGCTGAACCAGAAGGTTATCGCCTTCATCGAGACCATTGTTGCTGAGTGCGGAAAGCCGAAGCACTCCTATGAGAGCTTCGCCGTTCCCCAGGAGCTGTTTGACGACATCCAGAAGGTGGTTCCGCCCCAAGAGATGGAGGAGGCAGTCTTCACAGACGACAAGCAGACAAGAGAGGAGAATATCCGCCAGGTGACAGAGAAGCTGGAGGAGGCTTTTGCAGAGAACGAGGAGTATCTGGAGAAGCTGCCTGAGGCGGTGTATCAGTATCAGAAGAAGACAGTGCGCAAGATGATCCTGAATGACCACAAGCGCCCGGACGGAAGAGCCATTGACCAGATCCGTCCCCTTTCCGCAGAGGTGGATCTGATCCCGAGAGTGCATGGCTCCGCCATGTTCACGAGAGGACAGACACAGATCTGCACAGTGACTACACTGGCGCCTCTGTCCGAGGCACAGCGCTTAGATGGCTTGGATGAGTACGAGACATCCAAGCGCTACATGCACCACTACAATTTTCCGTCCTACTCTGTAGGTGAGACAAGACCCTCCAGAGGTCCGGGACGCCGTGAGATCGGTCACGGCGCTCTGGCTGAGAGAGCGCTTATACCTGTACTTCCCTGCGAGAGCGAGTTCCCTTACGCTATTCGTACAGTCTCTGAGACCTTTGAGTCCAACGGCTCTACCTCACAGGCCAGCGTGTGCGCCTCCTCTATGTCACTGATGGCGGCGGGTGTGCCCATCAAATCCGCGGTTGCAGGTATCTCTGCGGGTCTGGTGACCGGGGAGACAGACGAGGATTACCTGGTGCTGACAGATATCCAGGGACTGGAGGACTTTTTCGGAGATATGGACTTCAAGGTGGCAGGTACACACAAGGGTATCACAGCCATTCAGATGGATATCAAGATCCACGGACTGACAAGGCCTATCATCGAGGAGGCCATTGCAGCCACGAAGAAGGCAAGGACCTACATTCTGGACGAGGTGATGGCAAAGGCTATCGCCGAGCCAAGACCGGAGGTGGGACCCTATGCGCCAAAGATCATCCAGATGCAGATCGATCCCCAGAAGATCGGCGATGTGGTTGGCCAGAGAGGAAAGACCATCAACGCTATCATCGAGGAGACTGGCGTGAAGATCGATATCGAGGACGACGGATCTGTATCCATCTGCGGAACAGAGAGCGAGTCCATGGAGAGGGCAAGACGCCTCATCGAGATCATTGTCACAGACTTTGAGGCCGGACAGGTGCTGGAAGGAAAGGTTGTCAGCATCAAAGAGTTCGGCGCCTTCCTGGAGTTTGCTCCGGGAAAAGAGGGGATGGTACACATTTCCAAGATTTCCAGGCAGCACATCAAGCGGGTGGAGGACGAGCTCACCCTGGGCGATGTGGTGAAGGTCGTATGCCTCGGAAAGGACAAGATGGGACGCTTCTCCTTCAGTATGAAGGATGTGGCAAAGTAGAGACAGACCGCACAGGATATAGAAGAATACAGAAAGCTATCAATGCAAAAGGCATGCTTCATCCCTTTTATGGATTCTGGGGCATGTCTTTTTGTTTTTGAAAGCTGATGCAAAATACCATAACAGAAGTGAATGAAAAAAGCGGTATGTGTTTGTCGTGTCGTGTTCGCCCGTTTAAATTGACTTTTCCAAGGAACCGGGATAAAATAAACTGACGAAATAAAATCAAAAACAGGAGGAATTTGGAAAAATGATAAAGCTCTATGACAAAGGCGTTTATCTTGTGAACGACACAGAAATCATGGAAGATGCGGCCGAAGTGCAGCAGAAGACCGGCCGGGCCGTGACACAGGAAGAAGCAGCAGCGCAGACAATGGCATACAATATACTGAAGGATCACAACACCTCCGGCAATATGGAGTGCCTTCAGATCAAATTCGATAAACTCACATCCCACGACATCACATTTGTGGGGATCATCCAGACAGCCCGGGCGTCAGGACTGGAGAAATTCCCGGTTCCCTATGTGCTGACAAACTGCCACAACTCCCTGTGCGCGGTGGGCGGGACCATCAACGAGGATGACCACATGTTCGGCCTCACGTGTGCCAAGAAGTACGGCGGCGTGTACGTGCCCCCTCATCAGGCGGTCATCCACCAGTTTGCAAGGGAAATGCTGGCAGGCGGCGGAAAGATGATTTTAGGCTCTGACAGCCATACCCGCTACGGCGCCCTGGGAACCATGGCCATGGGCGAGGGCGGACCGGAGCTTGTAAAGCAGCTCCTGGGCAAGACCTACGACATCAAGATGCCGGGCGTCATCGGCATTTACCTGGACGGAGAGCCCATCAAGGGCGTCGGCCCCCAGGATGTGGCTCTGGCCATCATCGGCGCCACCTTTGCCAACGGCTATGTGAATAACAAGGTGATGGAGTTTGTGGGCCCCGGCGTGGACAAGCTGAGCGCGGACTTCCGTATCGGCATCGACGTCATGACCACAGAGACCACCTGCCTGTCCTCTATCTGGAAGACGGACGAGATCATCCGCGAGTTCTTTGAGATCCACGGACGGCCGGAGGACTATAAAGAGCTTCAGCCAGGTGCGGTGACCTACTACGACGGTATGGTGTACGTGAATCTGAGCGAGATACGTCCCATGATCGCCATGCCTTTCCATCCATCCAACGTATATACCATTGACGAAGTCAATGCCAACTTAAAGGACGTGCTCCACGATGTAGAGCAGAAGGCTCTGGTGAGCCTGGACGGCGCAGTGGACTACTCCCTTCAGAGCAAGATCGTGGACGGAAAGCTCTACGTGGACCAGGGCATCATCGCCGGATGCGCAGGCGGCGGATTTGAAAATATCTGTGCCGCAGCGGACATCATCCGCAGAAAATACATCGGTGCGGACGAATTCACCTTCAGCGTTTACCCGGCCAGCACGCCCATCTACATGGAGCTTGTGAAGAACGGTGCGATAGCGGATCTGATGGAGGCGGGTACCATTGTGAAGACTGCCTTCTGCGGACCCTGCTTTGGTGCGGGAGACACGCCGGCCAACAACGCCTTCTCCATCCGCCACTCCACAAGGAACTTCCCAAACAGGGAGGGTTCCAAGCTGCAGAGCGGACAGATCGCTTCCGTGGCCCTCATGGACGCCCGCTCCATTGCGGCTACAGCGGCAAACAAGGGCTTCCTGACACCGGCCACAGCCATGGATGTGGAGTACAGAGGGCCCAAGTATCATTTTGACAAAAATATTTACGCAAACCGTGTGTTTGACAGCCATGGCGTGGCAGACCCCTCCGTGGAGATCAGGTTCGGCCCCAACATCAAGGACTGGCCCAAGATGCCGGCTCTCCCGGAGAACCTTATCCTGAAAGTGGTTTCCGAGATCCACGATCCGGTTACTACCACAGACGAGCTGATCCCCTCCGGAGAGACATCCTCCTACCGCTCCAACCCGCTGGGACTGGCGGAGTTTGCCCTCTCAAGGAAGGATCCCGCCTATGTGGGACGTGCCAAGGAAGTGCAGAAGGCCCAGAAGGCCATCGAGGCCGGAGAGTGTCCGCTGGACGTTCTGGAGGAGTTAAAGCCTGTCATGGCGAAGATCCAGGAGACCTACCCGGAGGTAGGCAAGGGCAACATCGGCGTCGGAAGCACCATTTTTGCGGTGAAGCCGGGAGACGGTTCCGCCAGGGAGCAGGCTGCGTCCTGCCAGAAGGTGCTGGGCGGCTGGGCGAACATTGCCATCGAGTACGCCACAAAGAGATACCGCTCCAATCTGATCAACTGGGGTATGCTCCCCTTTCTTACAAAGGAGGACCATGAGCATCTGGGCTTTAAGAACGGCGATTACATCTTTGTTCTGAACATCCGCAAGGCTGTGGAGGAGAAGGCCAATGTGATCAAGGCCTACCTGGTGGGCGACAGCTTAAAAGAGATGGAGTTTATCTTGGGCGACCTGACAGATACAGAGAGAGAGATCATCCTGAAGGGATGTCTCATCAACTACTACAGAGGATAAGAGCCGGAACACAGGCAGCTCCGTGTCAGATAAAAAAATCCGGCCGGGGCTGCCTGCCATTTTGCAGAAAAAATATTTTCCATGCCACAGAAGGCCTGTCAAAAGACTCTAGTCTATATAAGAAGCAGACAGGCAGATACGAGGGAGGAAATACTATGAAGTGTGATGCGGAAGGGTTTGCCGCTGTGTACCAGAGTCGCTGGAGCCTGTGCATGTAAGAGAGCTGCTGGAAAAGCACGACAGGGAAAAGGAAGAAGGCAGGAGTAAGAAGCCGGGGGAGGTGCCCCAGAGCGGAAGCTGCCAGTCCTCCTGCATGGCGGGGGATTACGTGTACGTGTTTACCACTTTTTACGCAGATATGTTTGCGGGCCCGAAGGTCAGCGCACTCTTTTTTTCAGGACAGGTCCAAGAATCACCGAGAGGGCAATTTTGAGCGCATCTCCCGGCAGATAGGGGATGACGCCGATGAGAAGACCTTCCATGACTCCCAGGTTCATCTGCACGCACAGCCATGCCGTGCCGAAGGCGTAGGTCACAGCCATGCCAAGCACAAGGCCGGCCGCGCAGGCGCTCCGCTTCCAGTGGAAATGCTCGGCAATGAGACCGCCGATCACTGTGAGGAAGATAAAGCCGATCAGATAGCCGCCGGTGGGGCCTGCGAATTTCCCCACACCTCCCGAAAAGCCGGAGAAGACGGGGAGGCCGCACAGGCCCAGGAGCAGATAGATGATGCAGCTGGCCGTTGCTTTCTTCCATCCCAGCAGGAAAATGGAAAATCCCAGCACAAGATTGGTCAGCGTCAGTGGTACCGGGCTGAGCGGGATGGGGATGGACAGAGGCGCCAGTATACAGGTAACAGCAGTCATAAGTGCGGTAAGAACCAGGCTCTGGGTGGAAAACCTGGAGCCTGAAGAAACCTTCTCGTTCGTCATGGACATAGATGTGATCCTCCTTTTGCTGCGCTAAAAAGCAGCGCTGTATTAAAAGCTGATTGTAGTATATAAAAAAACAGGAGAAATGTCAACTTTAAATTAAAAATAGTTAACAATCGACACGGTGGAAAAGTACTAATTGTCAGAATTATTTACTACAATAAGAAAATTATAAATTAATTTAAAAGAATACAATAAATAGCGTTGACAAATCAAAACTCCGGTGCTATGATATAATCAATCCAAAAGAAATCCATTCCAAAACAAAGTTTCTGACGAGAAAGGAGGCTTTAACAACAAAAAGGAAGGGTTTCAAAGCATAAATATTATATATTTCATATGTCGGTGAGATTATATAGTATTTAACGGGAAATCAAAAGGAAGGAGGCTTAATCCATTGGACAATTTAGAATTTCATTTTCCATATGTCAGTGGTATTGCAGCAGACAGTTCCCAGAGAGTAAGCCTTTATAATAGAAGAACCGATAAAGTTTTATAAGGAAAGACGATCGGAGAGTACAAAATATCGGTACAAAAAATAATCGATAAAGCTGCAGACATATCGGAACAGATACCACATATAGTTCAAAGATATTAGAGGATGCGTAAAGAAGCATCAAATAGTATATCAGAATTTATATCAGGGAGCTGTGCAAAATATAAGTTATAGAAGGAATAGCTCAATATGGTTACAGATGAAGTTATCGTAATAAGGGATGAGGCTGTAACAGCAACGGCTATAGATATTATAATAACTGAGAATATATTTTGTACAGATGATTATGAGGGTGATATAAATAAGTGATTTTGGAGATTTTGATCCGGACTTTGAGTTATAAATGTTCGAAGAGAAAGAGCAAAGGCGGGAACTTGAAACAATCGACATTCTATCCTCCGAGATAATATAAAATATGATAAAATTTAATAAAAGATAGCCACTATGACCAATAAAATGATTGTAGTGGCTATTTTTGTGATATCACGATAAACGCATGAATGAATAATGATGAACACTCCTCCTGATTTTCTGATATAGGTAGTGTCAAGAGTTATGCGCAAATATGTTTGCAGACTCTGAGTGAATGAGGTC
>CAZZBJ010000085.1:0-1115 GCA_964652805.1 uncultured Mordavella sp.
TATTGAATGTACTGTACACCCCCACCCATCTGTTGATCGGGGGAAGTTCCGGCAATCTGAAGGAAATCCTTTCCTGTGCCATTGAGAAAAATGGTCAGGTCCGCATTGTCATCAACGCCATTTCCCTTGAGACTGTGAAGGAAGTGATGGAGGCAGTCGAAGAAGGCCTGCTGAATCATCCGGAGATCACTCAGCTTACTGTATCCCGATCACGGGAACTGGGGAGATATCATATGATGACGGGACAGAATCCGGTCTATATCATATCCTCAGGAGGGTTTCCTGCAGAGAGAGGTGACGCCTGATGAAGAAGACAGGAGGGATCCTTCTCACTGCTCCGGCCAGCGGCAGCGGGAAGACTTCGGCGGCCTGTGCACTGATGTCGGCTCTGCGGGACCGGGGATTGAAGGTGCGGGCGTGCAAGTGCGGCCCGGATTACATTGACCCCATGTTCCACAGGGAAGTGCTTGGGATTGATTCTAAGAACCTGGATCTGTTCTTTTCCGAAAGAGAGGAACTGATCCGGGAGTATGAAAGACATACAGAGGGTGCGGATATTACGGTCACAGAGGGAGTGATGGGATACTATGACGGCATGACTCTGGATTCGGAGAGAGCCAGCTCCTACGATGTGGCAAGGACGCTCGGGCTTCCCGTCCTTCTGGTGCTTCCCTGCCGGGGCGCGTCCCTTTCTCTGGCGGCAGTGGCGAAGGGAATTGCAGAGTTTCGGGAGGACAGCAATGTCTGCGGGATCCTTCTGAACCGGGTATCGGATATGCTGTATCCCCGGCTGAAGAAGATACTGGAGGAGGAACTCAGGAAGATGGGGCACGATATCCCGGTGGTGGGCTATCTTCCGGAGGATCCCTGTTTCCGGATGGAGAGCCGACATCTGGGGCTTGTGACACCTCAGGAGATGGACGGTCTGAAGGCACGGATGCAGGAGGCGGGAAATCTCTTTTCCCGGACGGTGGAACTGGATCTGGTAAGAGAGATTGCAGGGAGAGCAAAAGGGGACTCCGGGAGCGGGGCAGGATTGGAGCAGGTCGGAGAACAGGATGGAGATCACGTCCCTGTCAGGAGAAAAATCCGCCTTGGCATTGCCAGGGATGAGA
>CAZZBJ010000085.1:1125-4000 GCA_964652805.1 uncultured Mordavella sp.
AGACGTTCTGTTTCTACTATAAAGATAATCTGAACCTCCTGGAGGATCTTGGATGCGCTCTCGTTCCTTTCAGCCCGCTTCGGGACAGTGCCCTGCCGGAGGATCTGGACGGACTGATCCTGGGCGGAGGATATCCGGAACTTCACGGGAAAGAACTTGCGGAGAATAAAGGAATGCTGACTTCTGTGAGGTCTGCGCTGGAAGCGGGGATGCCCTGCCTCGCCGAGTGCGGGGGATTCATGTATCTTCACGAAGAGATGGAGGACCGGGAGGGTGCAGTCCATTCTCTCGTGGGAAGGATACATGGGAGGACATATCCCACAGGAAAACTGGTCCGGTTCGGATATGTGCAGATTAGGAACCGGGAGGAAGAGCATCCCGCAGAAGGATATCTTCTCCCGGGGGAGACGATCCGGGGACATGAGTTTCACTACTGGGACAGTACGGACAGCGGAGAGGACTGCGTTGCCGTGAAGCCGGACGGACGCAGAAAGTGGAATTGCATTCATATGGAGGGAAATCTGTTCGCGGGATATCCTCATCTGTATTTTCCGTCCATGAGAAAATTTGCAGAGCGTTTTGGGAGAAGATGCGGAAACTGGAGAGAAAAGACTGAGACAGAAATGGATTCCGGTCAGGAGAAAACGGCAGGACAGAAATCGAAAACATTGTGAGGATAAGACGGATGAAAGAGATGACAGCAGAAGAAAAACTGAGAGAAGAGTTAAAACAGATCATCCCGGCGGATACCGGGAGCATGGAAAAGGCAAAGCAGAGGTGGAAGTCTGTAGGAAAGCCACTTTTCAGCCTGGGAAAACTGGAAGATGCGGTGATACGGATCGCGGGGATAAAGGGAAAGGCTGTTTACGGCCTTGACCGGAAAGGACTTGTGATCATGTGTGCCGATAACGGTGTGGTGGCGGAAGGAGTCACCCAGACCGGACAGGAAGTCACAGCCATTGTAGCGGAAAACTTCACGAAGAAGGAAACCAGCGTCTGCCTTATGGCGGAGGTTGCCGGCGTGGATCTATACCCGGTGGATATCGGGATGGTCACGGACGTGCCATCGGTTACCAGGGACGAATATAAGGTAGCTTACGGGACAAAGGACATGATGAAAGGCCCTGCCATGACGAGGGAACAGGCTGCTCAGGCGGTCTTAAACGGAATCCGGATCGTAAAAGAACTGGCGGACAAAGGATATGATATCCTGGCTACGGGAGAGATGGGAATCGGTAATACTACGACCAGCAGC
The DNA here is from genome assembly GCA_964652805.1 of uncultured Mordavella sp. Taxonomy (GTDB): domain Bacteria; phylum Bacillota; class Clostridia; order Lachnospirales; family Lachnospiraceae; genus Claveliimonas. The sequence continues at coordinate 2,381 of CAZZBJ010000085.1, forward strand.
GCCGTGGTATCTGTTCTTCTTGAAAAGGATGCGGAGGCGGTCACCGGACGGGGAGCAGGATTAAGCTCAGAAGGACTCAGACGAAAGGTTCAGGTGATCCGGGAATCCATTCGTCTCAATGAGCCTGACCGGAGGTCTGCGCTGGACGTCCTGGCGAAAGTGGGAGGCCTTGACATTGCCGGACTTGCCGGAGTATTTCTGGGCGGGGCTCTCTGCCGCATCCCGGTCATGATCGACGGGTTCATCTCATCGGCTGCGGCTCTGTGCGCGGTAAAGATGGCGCCGGAGTGCAGGGATTATATGCTGGCGTCTCACAGGTCCGGGGAGACGGCAGGAGGAATGGTGCTGGACGCGCTGGGGCTGTCTGAATTTATTGACTGCAATATGTCTCTCGGGGAAGGAAGTGGAGCAGTAGCTGCCATGCCTCTTCTGGACATGGGACTGGCGGTCTATCTGAAAATGAGCACCTTTGAGGAGATCAAGGTGGAACAGTATGAAGAGTATGAGTAGGAGTGTGGGATAAATGTACCTGTTACGATCACTGGCGATCGCCATATCCATGTATTCCAAGATCCCGGTCCCCACGGTGGACTGGAATGAGAAAAATATGAAGTATGCGATGTGTTTCTTCCCGGTGGTGGGAGCGGTCACGGGAGGACTGCAGCTTCTTATCGGATATCTTCTTCTGGAATATACTTCCTGTGGAAATCTGTTTTTTGCGATCGGCATGACACTGATCCCGGTGATTGTATCCGGCGGGATCCATCTGGACGGGTTCGCGGATACGGCGGACGCCCTCAGTTCCTACGGGGACAGGGAGAAGAAGCTGGAGATCCTGAAGGATCCGAATACGGGAGCTTTCGCTGTGATCGGGCTGTGTGTCTATTTCCTGGCAGATGTGGCACTCTGGAGTGAAGTGACGATGGAACTTCTGCCTGTGATCGCATGTACCTATATGTTTTCCCGGTCGCTGAGCGGAATTTCTGTGGTGAGTTTCCGGGCGGCAAAGAACAGCGGACTTCTGAGAACCTTTCAGGACGGAGCACAGAGAAAGCGCGTCAGAGTGGTTCTGATCCTGTGGGCATGTGCCTGCGGCGGGATCATGCTGTATCTTTCCTGGAAGACGGCAGTGATCGTGATCCTGGCGGCGCTCCTTGTGTTTTTCTATTATTACAGGATGAGCCGGAAGCAGTTCGGCGGGACTACAGGGGATCTGGCGGGATATTTCCTGCAGGTCTGTGAACTGGCGATGCTGGCAGGAGTAGTGTTGAGCAGGGGGATAAGATAGATGAAGATCGTATTTATACGGCACCTGCCTACGCCTGGCAATGAAAAAAGACAGTATATCGGATGTACTGATGAGCATCTGTCAGACGCAGCAGTGGAAGAGTTTCGCAACAGAACATATACATATCCGAATGTACAGTATGTTATTGCGAGTCCCATGAAGCGGTGTGTCGAGACAGCACGCCTAATCTATCCGAATGTGGAGATCCGGACAGAGCCTATGCTCAGGGAGTGTGATTTCGGCCTCTTTGAGGGAAAGACTTACGAGGAATTGAAAGAGCATCCGGCTTATATTGAATGGCTGGAATCAGGGGGAACGACGGCATTTCCGGA
>CAZZBJ010000085.1:4010-9649 GCA_964652805.1 uncultured Mordavella sp.
ACGGAGAAGCGCAGGAGGTCTTCCGGGAGAGGTGCGCAGAAGGAGTTCGAAAATGGATCAGCCTGCTGGCTGAAGAAAGGGCGGGGAGTGCGGCGTTTGTAGTACATGGAGGGACGATCATGGAGGCACTGTCACAGTTGGCGGAGGAACCCTATGATTTTTATCACTGGCAGGTGGAAAACGGCGGTGGATTTACGGCGGAAGTGTCAGAGGAGGACTGGAACACAGGGCAAGGTGTCTTAAAGAATGTTAAGAAACTGAAAAGCTGTTGAGGGATGGAAGAGATTGAGGTATCATAGGTGATGAAAAGGCGAAAAAGAGTGTTGGCAGTTCTTGGGATGTTGGCAGTGATTCTCGGATTTTTAGTGAGAGAAAGATTGGCGTTTACAGGAGAGACATTTAATGCCAGAGTAGTGAAAGTATATGAGAATCGTCTTTTAGTCCGGGGACTGGAAGAAAATGGCATAAATTTCCGTGGTGAATATTCTGTTTCCATTGATGAAAATACAGAACTGACCTGGAAGGGAACAGACATTCCGCTTTCGGAATTTGACGTGGGCGATAAAGTCGAAGTGTCATTTACCGGGGCGGTACAGGAGACATCGCCCGCACGTCCGCAGGATGTGGTACGCGTTCAGCTTCTGGATGATGAAAAATGAGAATAATTTTATCTGGAAAAGCCGGTAAGAAAAATATATTCAAAAACAAAGGAGAGCCGTATGAAAAACAAAATGAGATCCTGCCTGGCGGCACTTATAGCAGGTACTCTGATCACAGGATGCACTTTCGTAATGAATCCCGGGGAAAGATTTTATGACAATGAGAAGGGAATCGCAGAGGAAACGGCCCTGGAGTTTGAATTTACCGCGGACAAGGGAGACGTACATACTCCGGGCTAAGATGGAAATTAAAGGACAGAACATCATGCGATCCCGGAGGAAAACTTTATGAAACTAAGAGAATACAGGACTCCAGACTGCGAGGAGATGGCGAAACTTTTCTACGATACCCTTCATTCCGTCAATGCGGCGGACTATACGGAAGAACAGCTTGACGCCTGGGCAAATGGAAAAGTGGATCTGGAAGTATGGAACAGATCTTTCCTGGAACATCATACTGTCATTGCAGTAGAAGACAGGGGAGATGCGGAACAGATCATCGGATTCGGTGACATGGACAGCGCCGGATATCTGGACAGACTGTATGTGCATAAGGATCATCAGAGAGAGGGCATCGCTTCGGCAATCTGCGATGATCTGGAACGTAATGTGAAGTCGGAAACATATGTCACCCACGCTTCGATCACCGCAAAGCCGTTCTTCCTGAAAAGAGGATACAGAGTCGTAAAAGAACAGCAGGTTGAGCGATGCGGGATCCTGCTCACAAATTTCCTGATGGAGAAGAAAACTTTCAGAAAATGTGATGAAGAATAACTGGATGATGTAGAATGGAGAGACTGAGATGAAATTTGCATTTCTTATTATGGGCGATTTTGATATGGAAAAGGATCGGGCATCGATTCATGACGGAGACGCCAGGATTACAGGTGTTTCCAGCATTGAAGAGGCATGCGCGGAAGCAGAGCGCCTGTGCCGGGAAGGGGTAGACTGTATCGAGTTGTGCGGAGCGTTTGGAGAGCAGGGGGCAAAGGCTGTGATCGACGCCACGGGAAACAGCATTCCCATCGGTTATGTGACGCATCTTCCGGAGCAGGATGAAATCTATAAAAAGGTATTCGGATAAATGAAAGAAAAGCTGAAGAATCTGGTGCGGTGTACGCTGCTGCAGGCAGTGGCTCTGTATGTGATAATGGATATTCTGTTTTGTTTGCTGTGACATCGATAAAAGATTTTAAAGAAAAACTCGGGAAAGACAGGTGAGAGAAATGGATGCAAGGATCATCATTGCGCTGATCATGGGAGTGGTGATGAGCATACCGATGCATTTCGCAGACCGGGCGGCGGAGCAGAGGATAGAGAAACTGAGAGAAGAGCGGGTGGAAGAACTGAAAGAAAGGTACGGGTTTTAAAGAAAATGCAGATCACGGATTTATGGATCCGAAATTTTAAATCGATCAAAGACATGCATATCAGCGGGATTGAAAATGCATTGATCCTGGTGGGAAAAAATGACACGGGGAAGACTGCGGTGCTGGACGCCATCCGCGCAGTGGGAGGCGACTATGAAGTCCGTGAGGAGGATTTTCAGGAGAATTTTCCCAATATAGAGATCATGGTCACGCTGCAGATCACAGAGACGGATCTGCAGAGGTTTCACAAATATGGGATAATCAGTTCCTACCGTAGATATGAAGCGTGGTACAGGGATTTCTGCAAAAAGCTTCCGTCTTTTCAGAACGGGGAGCTTACCTTTGAATATTCTGTCAACCGGGAAGGAAGGATCCGCTACAGCGACGGACTTGGAAAGAACAACAGTTATATTCCACGGGTTTTTCCTCACATCTATTACATGGATACGGAGCGGGATCTGGAACGGTTTCAGGATGACCTTCTCATGCTCCAGGAGGATGATCTGCTCAAACAGATGCGGGCGGGGTGCTGCATGTTTGACATGGCAAAGGATTGCAACCACTGTTTTTCCTGTATCGGTCTGATCAGCAGGAAGACGCCGGAGGAACTGAACGCTTTTGAGGCGGCAAAACTGTTGGAGTATAAGCTGTATAATCTGAACCTGGATACGTTTTCAAGAAGGGTGAATGAGAACTTCCGGAAAAACGGGGGCAGAGATGTGATCCTGTATTCCATGAACCTGGCTGTGGAGAAGACTCTTGCCGTCACGACGGAGATTCAGAGGGCGGGGCAGAAGGAAAGATATCTGGTTGGTAGCATGGGAAAAGGGATGCGCAGTATCTATATGCTGTCCCTTCTGGAGACATACGAGGAAGAGGGCAGGAAGAACGCGGATCTGATCCTGGTGGAGGACCCGGAAATCTTCCTCCATCCGAAACTTCAGAGAGTTTCCGGGGATATCCTCTACCGGCTGTCAAAGAAGAATCAGGTGATCTTCTCAACTCATTCCCCGAACCTGCTTTCAAATTTCAACAGCAGGCAGATCCGTCAGGTATTCCTGAATTCAGAGGGATTTCCGGAGGTCCGGGAGAAGACCGACATCAGCGCTGTGCTGGATGATCTTGGCTATTCGGCGAATGACCTGATGAATGTGAATTTTGTCTTCATCGTAGAAGGAAAACAGGATAAGAGCAGGCTGCCGCTCCTGATCCGAAAATATTATTCGGAGACGTATGACAATGAGGGAAATCTGTCCAGGATTGTGATCATCACAACAAACAGCTGCACCAATATCAAGACCTATGCCAATCTGAAATATATGAACCAGGTATACATCAAGGACAATTTCCTCATGATCCGGGATGGCGACGGGAAAGACAGAGAAGAACTGAAAAGACAGCTCTGCAGTTACTATACCCGCAGGAATGAGGAGGATATAGACCATCTCCCCAGGGTGACGGAGAAGAATGTGCTCGTCCTTAGATATTACTCATTTGAAAATTATTTCCTGGATCCGAAGGTCATGGCGGAGATCGGGATTCTGGAGTCAGAGGAACAGTTTTACGAGATCTTCCTGGAAAAGTGGAAGGAGTATCTGTACCGGCTGAAGAGCGGACAGAAGCTTAAGGAAGTGATCGGAAAGGATCTTGAGTCGGAGGCGGATGTAAAAGAGCATATGGAGGAGATAAAGATCCATATGCGGGGACACAATCTGTATGACATTTTTTACGGCAGGTATAAGCAGGAGGAACAGGAGATACTGACCAGATACATCGACGCGGCTCCGAGGGAGGACTTCGCAGATATTCTGGATTCCATCGACCGCTTTATCTATTTTGAGAGCCGTAAGAAGTCTGAGGATGGAATGAACGAACAGGAAAATTGAGGAACGGATCAGCTTCCGGGAAGGGAGGAAGGAGATGCGGGGAAAAAGGAAAAGCGGTAGAAAATCTGCCTAGAGTGTGACGTTAGACTGCGACCTGTGCCTGGCATTCAGCCTGTGTCTGGTATTCAGTCTGTGCCTGGCCTTCATGTCTGGCGTTTCCGGTCAGTGTTTCGGCAAATTCGGCTCAGAGCGACTGGGATGGGACTTATGCAAACGGGACCATCTCAAAGGACGAAGAATGCCCCGTGATCGTGGAACGGGAACTTCTCACATTCGACGTATCGGAATTCCCGGAGTCACATTATGAGAGCAGGGAAGCGTTTCTTTCCTACAGCGGAAACGTGTCCTGTGTATATGATCGGCGAACAGCCGGAAGAACTTCCTGACTGGTATATCTGTGAAAACGAAGCCATGGAGGAGCGTACAGAAGGATCACCTCTTGAAAATCAGGACAGCGACAGCGCAGGAACAGGATATCCGGCGGGATATTTTCTGGCTGTGGCAGTTTTTGTCCTGGCAGCAGGCACAGCGTCGGGAGTTGTTTTGGTAAGACAGAGGAAGAAAAAAAGATGAGCAAAATGAATATATATGAGAAAAAAGTCGCAGTCGTCGGGATCGGCGGCGTGGGCGGTTATCTGGCGGGAATGCTGGGAGGAGTCCGCCCGCATCTTACCCTTGCCGCCCGTGGGGGAAGAAGGGATTCTCTTCTGGAGAAAGGACTGGTCCTTCACAGTGACTATAAAGGCGAGATCATGATCCGTCCGGAGCGGGTTGTCCCTATAGAGGAGATGGGAGAGCAGGATTATATTTTTGTCTGTGTAAAGAACTACTCTCTGGAGGAAGTATGCAGAGAACTTGGGAATGCTGTCACAGACGAGACGGTGCTGATCCCGGTCATGAACGGTGCGGATCCTGGGGAGAGGATGAGAAAACTGCTGGGAAAAGGCACAGTAGTGGATTCTCTGATCTATATCGTGGCGTTTGCAAATGCGGATTATTCTATTACTCAGCAGGGCGATTTTGCAAACTTAAGGATTGGAATCAAGGATGCAGATGAGAAAGAGCAGGGAAAGATCGAGGAGGTTTCGGAACTGCTCACTGCTGCGGATATCGATCATAAAGTTGCGGAGGATATCCAGCAGGCAATCTGGAAGAAATATATCCTGAACTGCGCATACAATGTGGCAAGCGCTTATTATGACAACAATATCGGACAGCTCCGGAGCGATCCTGTGAAGGCAAAGGAATACGAAGCACTGGTTCGCGAGGCATACGCGGTTGCCAGGGCAAAAGGCATCAGTGTGGAGCAGAAGGACGTTGATGCGATCCTGCACCGGTTCTATCATGAACTGGCGGATGACGCCACCAGTTCATTGCAGAGAGACATCAGGGATGGAAAACAGGCGGAGATCGATACGTTCAGCGGATATATTGTCCGGGAAGGAAAACGACTGGGGCTGGATATGCCGGTATCAGAAAAAATGTACGAAGGACTGTTGAAATATGAGCAAAAAAGATGAAAAGACAAATGTAATGAGGATACTGGATCAGAAGAAGATCCCGTATAAAAGCTATAACTATCTACAGACCGGCGCGGTGAACGGTATGGAGGTGGCACAGGCTCTCGGCGAAGATCCGGGAATGGTGTTCAAGACCCTTGTAACGGTTGGAAAGTCAAAGACAAACTATGTGTTCGTTGTGCCTGTGAACAAGGAACTGAACCT
>CAZZBJ010000086.1:0-8320 GCA_964652805.1 uncultured Mordavella sp.
AGAAGCTGATCAAAGACAATCTCATAGAAGTCAACGGAAAGCCTGTAAAAGCCGGTTACAGGCTTTGTTTTGGTGACAGCATAAAAATGACCGTGCCTGAGCTGAAAGAGCCTGAAATCGCCGCTGAGGACCTTCCGCTGGACATTCTATACGAGGATGAAGACATTATCATCGTAAACAAGCCAAAGGACATGGTGGTCCATCCGGCTCCCGGACACTACAGCGGCACCCTGGTCAATGCCCTCATGTTCCACTGCGGCGACAACCTGTCGGGCATCAACGGCGTAGTCCGGCCGGGCATCGTCCATCGGATCGACAGGGATACCACAGGCTCCCTGGTGGTGTGCAAGAACGACAGCGCCCATCAGAGTCTGTCCGCACAGCTGAAGGATCACTCCATCCGGCGGATTTACGAGGCCATTGTCCACGGCAATATAAAGGAGGACGAGGGGACGGTGGACGCTCCCATCGGTAGACATCCCACGGATCGGAAGAAGATGAGCACAAGGGCGAAGAACGCAAGGAGGGCCGTGACCCACTACAGAGTCCTGGAGCGCTTCGGAGATTACACCTACATCCAGTGTCAGCTGGAGACAGGGAGGACCCACCAGATCCGTGTCCACATGTCCTCCATCGGACATCCCCTGTTGGGGGATGCGGTCTACGGCCCGGCGAAGTGCCCCTTTAAGGGGCTCCAGGGGCAGACTCTGCACGCAAGGACGCTTGGAATCATCCATCCCCGGACGGGAGAATACCTGGAGGTGGAAGCGCCTCTTCCTGTGTATTTTGTCCAATTATTAGAGCGACTTGGAAAAATTAGACAATAATTTTCATATAATTCTATACATTTTTACTAAATTGTTGTATTATATTTATAAACAAAAAAGCATCCATACATTCATACTTATTTCATAGTATGTATTGACAGGATTAATAAGAAGGAGTGTGGGTAATATGGAAAAGACAAGTACGATTATTACCATAGGAAGAGAATTTGGAAGTGCGGGCCGTGAGATCGGATATAAGATTGCTGATGGCTTCGGCATCAAGTTGTATGACAAGGAGATGCTGAACCGGGCGGCGAAGGAGAGCGGCATCTGTGAGGAGCTGTTTGAGGCCCACGACGAGAAGCCTACCAACAGCTTTCTGTATTCTCTTGTCATGGACACATATTCTCTTGGATATTCTTCCGGGAGCTATACAGATATGCCGATCAACCACAAGGTCTTTCTGGCACAGTTTGACGCCATCAAGAAGATTGCCAACGAGGGCCCCTGTATCCTGGTAGGCCGCTGCGCGGACTACGCCCTGGAGGAGTTCGACAATGTGCTGACTGTGTTCATACATGCGAAGATGGAGGCCAGGATCCGCAGGATTGCCAGGATTCACAATCTGACAGATGCCAAGGCAAAAGAGATGATCCAGAAGACAGACAAGCAGCGTTCCAGCTACTACAACTACTATACGAACAAAAAGTGGTCTGACGCGGAGAGCTACGATGTATGCCTGGACAGTTCCGTGCTCGGCATTGAGGGAACGGCGGAGGCCATCAAGCAGCTTGTGGCTATCAAGGAAAGCGACCGGGAGAAGAAGCTGTAGGGAGCCTTGTCCCTGACTGCAGGAGAGACGGCCTGACTTTTGCTTGCGTTTATCTTGTCTGTCCGGGCTACCGTGTGTGAATGAACCGTTCCGGCCAGCCCTTGATATTCCCGTTCAGGATGGCTGTGAACATCCTCTGCTTTGCGCCGGGATGCTCCCGATTCAGCTGGCGCACCAGTTCCTTGGCATACTGGCGCTTCGTGTAGCCGTCGATGGGACAGCGGCTCTTCACTACAGGCAGATCATACTTATTCTTAAAGCCGATCACATCCGCCTCGTCCACGAACATGATGGGGCGGATCACGGTCAGATCCATCCGGTCCAGGTAGGTGCGGGGGGAAAAGGAGTAAAAGCGCCCCTCAAAGATGAGGGAGAGGAGCATGGTTTCGATGATGTCATCCCTGTGGTGAGCGTAGGCTACCTTGTTGCAGCCCATCTCCTTTACAGCCTGGTTGAGGGCCCCCTTTCGCATCTTGGCGCAGAGGGAACAGGGATTGCTCTCCTTACGCTCCTCAAAAAGGATGTGGGCAATGTCAGTCTTTACAATGCGGTAGGGAACATCCAGTTCCTGGCAGAGCTCCTTTACAGGTGTGAAATCGCATTTCTCATAGCCCAGGTCCACGGTGACGGCGCTGAGGGCAAAATGATTGGGATAGAACCTCTTAAGGCCGTGGAGAGCGCAGAGCAGGGTGAGGCTGTCCTTTCCTCCGGAGATGCCCACGGCAATGTGATCTCCCTCGTTGATCAACTGGTATTCGTCTACTGCCTTTCTCGTGTAGCTCAAAAGCTGCTGTAATTTCATAATGGTAAGTAATTCCTTTCTTAATGCTGTTTTTAACTCTATTTTTCCCGCAGGTGAACCGCAGAGGCTGCCTGACGGCGTCTGTTCTCGTCAATGGCCGCATAGTGTCTCTTCGTAGTGTTCACGTCCTTGTGCCCCAGCACATCGGCCACCAGGTAGATATCTCCGGTCTCCTTGTAGAGAGAGGTGCCGTAGGTGCTGCGCAGCTTGTGAGGCGTGATCTTCTTGTTCGGCGTCACCTGGCGGGCATATTTCTTCACCATGTTCTCCACAGCCTGGACACCCATGCGGCGTCTCTGCGTGGAGAGGAAGAGGGCGTTCTCGTGGCCGGGGAGGGGAGTGGCGGCCTTGCGGCTTCCCTCCATATAGGTTCTGAGCGCCTTCTCCACCTCGGGTCCAAAGTAGACAACCATCTGGTTGCCGCCTTTTCTGGTGATAGTGATGCCGTCATTTTTGAAGTCCACATCCTGCAGGTCCAGGCCCACGCACTCGGAGACACGGATACCGGTCCCCAAAAGGAGAGTCAGGACAGCCAGATCCCTTTCTCTCGTCTTTTCGTAATAAACCTTTGCCTGACCGGTCAGCCTGCTTCCGCATGACTCGACATAATCAAGCAGGAGAGCAACCTCGTCAGGATCCAAGCGGATGATGGACTTTTCATGCTGCTTTGGCATGTCTACAAGATGTGTCGGGTTGCTGCTGATATACTGGTGTTTGTGATAATAGGCGTAAAAGCTCCGCAGGGCGGACATCTTCCTTGCAAGTCCTTTTTCCCCGTTGGTCATCAGCTCATCGTCATCACGTCTGTATACCTTCAGATATTCCATATATTCCTCGATATCCACCGGTTCCAGCTTTTCCAGGTCAAAGACCTTGAACTGGTCTATTGTGTAATTTTTGTAGACCGGATTGTTCTCCATCAGGAAATGAAAAAAGACACGAATATCATACGCATAGTTCATCCGTGTGCGGATGGATGAATGAGGCTCGATGGCCCGGAAGAAATCCTTTGCAAACGGAGGCAGGGTTTTCAGTATTTCCCTGAGACGCAGCGTGTAGTCGATGACCGTCTGCTCGTGATAGCTCTTTGTATCCTTCATAATGGTATTAACCCCTTTTCTTGAAATGCTATTTGCAATTCTACATGAAAATTATACTGGAAACGCCGGGTTTTGTCTATATCTTTTGGAAAAATCGGTATTTTACGTATAGATCTATTTTGATATATCTATACATAAATAGACGGTATCCGTCTGCTGCTTCTTCCGATATGGAAGGAAGCGTCTTTGAGATACCGTCCCTGGGTGAGTGTATAATTATATATAAAGCTTTAGAAAGCCTATATATTGATTGGAATATATTATCTGTACACATCGTCACAGTACACAATGGTGAGATGCTGACCTTCATGGATCAGATTGCCCTTAAGACCATTGATCGCCTTCAGCTCCTGCACATACTCTGGTACGGAGAGATTGCACGCATCGGCGTAGGTCTCAGCAATATCCCACAGTGTGTCGCCGGCCTTCAGCTCAATGCTCTTGTAGTACCTGTATGTACTTTCTGTGTCAGAGCTGTCCTTTGCCTGTACAAAGCGCATGCCTCTGACTGCAAATATACTGCAGAGGACTGCGATAAGAACGGCCGCAGTGACCAGAATAAACTTTTCCCTGTGTACTTCTCTTCTTCTCCTGCTTGCTGCATGTAATCTGTGTGCGTTCATCTCATATTCCCCTCTTCTTATTAATTAAATATTATACCATCCTCTTTGCTGTGTTCCGTACAGACGATGCGCACTTGTCTTTATCGAACGAACGTTCTTTCTATGCTTCTGATTATAGTATACGAACACTTGTTTGTCAATAGTCTGAAGCCAAAAAATCGAACGTATTTTCTAAACATTTGTTTGCCTTTTGTGAGGGCATGTGTTAGAATGTTATTAGTTAACTTTTGATTGTACATATTACAAGGGGGAAAGCTACATGTCGCAGGGAAAGATCAGTCCAAAGCAGAAAGAGATTTTAGAATTTATCAAGGATCAGATCCTGATGCGGGGATTTCCGCCTTCAGTTCGGGATATATGCGAGGCGGTTCATCTGAAGTCCACCTCTTCCGTACACGCCCACCTGGAGACTCTGGAGAAGAACGGGTATATCAGAAGAGATCCCACCAAGCCGAGGGCCATTGAGATTTTGGATGACACCTTCAATCTCACCAGACGTGAGGTGACCAATGTGCCCCTTCTGGGACGTGTGGCGGCCGGGGAGCCGATCCTGGCCCAGGAAAACATTGAGAACTACTTCCCTATCCCGGTGGAGATGCTTCCAAATAATAACACCTTCATGCTGACTGTCAAGGGAGAAAGCATGATCAACGCGGGAATTCTCGATGGCGACTATGTGCTGGTCGAAGAGCGCCACACGGCGTCCAACGGAGATATCGTCGTCGCTCTGATCGAGGACGGAGCAACAGTCAAGACGTTCTACAGAGAAGAAGGCGTCATCCGCCTGCAGCCGGAGAACGATTTCATGGATCCTATTATCGTAACGGATGTTCAAATTCTCGGAAAGGTGATCGGCGTGTTCCGGTTTTTCGGATAATTTTTATTTCCCATAAATCGGGGAGCGAGGCCAGTGACAAAAGGCCTCGCTCCCCGATTTTACTCTTTCATTACGCCTGGAGAGCTTCCGGGTCCATCTCCTGGCCGTCGCTCCAGATGTGCTCCAGATTGTAGAAGGAGCGGTTCTCGCTGTCAAAGACGTGGACGATCACATCGCCGTAGTCCAGGAGCACCCAGGTGCCGTCACGGCCTTCACGCTGCTTCATGGCGTATCCGGCCAGATGCATCTTCTCCTCCACATTGTCCACGAGGGCGTTCACCTGGCTGGAGCTACCGCCGTCCACGATGACAAAGTAGTCGGCGATGACGGAGATGTCTGAAATCCTGATGATCCGGATATCCCGGCCTTTTTTCTCGTCCAGCGCCCGGTATGCGGTGAGCGCCATCTGATCTGCATGGTTCATAGGCTTTAATCCTCCTTTTTTCCCAGATAGTTTTTATAGTAATTGTAGGTCTTCTCTGTGGCCGGATCCACGGGCAGTCCCTTTGTCTGGAGATAGAGAAGAGAGTCCCGAAGGAGCAGGTAGAGACACTCGTCTATGTCCTCGAAAGCCAGCCTCCTGGCCTCGGACATATTGGGCAGCTCCGCCCGGTTCGGCTCAATGTAGTCCGCGATGTAGACAATCTTGTCCAGAAGAGTCATCTCCGGCTTGCCGGTGGTGTGGCACGCAATAGCGTTCAGGATTGTCCTGTCTCCGATGTGATACTTCTTTGCCGCCAGGAAAGCTCCCAGCTTGGCGTGTAGAAGGGATGGGTTTGCCTGCTCGGCGGGGGTGATAAAGATGTGATTTTTCTTACACATCCGAATCTTCTTGTCGTTGGGGATACACTTGGCGCAGTCATGAAGAAGTCCGGCGGTCAGCGCCTGGTTCAGGTCCGCGCCGTAGCGCATGGCAAGAGCGCCCGCAGTGTACATGACACCCAGGGTGTGGTTGTACCGGTTCTTATCAAGATATTTTTTTACTTTTCTGCTCATAATATCGATATTTTCGTTCATGACACACACTTCCTTGAGAAAACATTTTTCTGCCATACCAGTCTATGCGGTGTAGAGCTGGTTTCTGTGAATATAGTCCACCACCGCCTCTGGCATGAGTCCGCCTACGTCCTCCCTGTCCCGCAGCATGCGGCGCAGCTCGTGGGAGGATACATCCACAAGAGGCGTGTTGAGAAGCCGAATGTCCGCACTGTATTTCTCGGTGAGGAGCCGGATCTGGCGATCCATGACCTTCCTGCTGCTCTTGTCGTCCCGGTAGGCGGCGAGGATAGTGCAGGTGGGGAAAAGCCGCTCCACGTGCACCCACTGCTCGATGGAGAACAGGGAGTCCGCACCGATGATGAAGTAGAAATACTCCTCCGGATACAGCTTCTTAAAGTGTTCCATTGTCCCGTAAGAGCAGCTCACGTCCTTCCGCTTCAGCTCATAGTCCTCCAGGCGGAATTTCCGGTGGCCGCTGATGGCCAAAGAGACCATCTGTGCCCGCTCCCGGGGCGTGGAAACGATGTTTTTATTGTCCTTGTGGGGAGGATTTCCGTTTGGCATGAACCAGACCTGGTCCAGCTGATAATCCCGGCAGGCGTACTCTGCCAGGGTCAGATGGCCGTTGTGGACCGGATCGAACGTCCCTCCCATGATCCCGATCTTCTTCATAAAGGACCTCCTTTTGATCCTTTTACGGAAGCTGAATCTTCTTTTTTTTCTCGTTTTTGCCCTCTCTGTAGAGGACGATCTTCTTGCCGATGACCTGCACCACCTGGGAGCGGGTGCGCTCCGCCAGCGTGGCGGCCAGCTCTCTTGGATCGTCGGCGCAGTTCTGAAGGACGCTCACCTTGATGAGCTCCCGTGCCTCCAGAGCCTCGTCCACAGCCTTTGTGAGCTCAGGCGTCATGCTGTTCTTCCCGATCTGGAAAATGGAATCCATGGTCATGGCAAGACTTTTCAAATAAGCACGCTGCTTTGTCGTCATTTGCCTTCTCTCCTATCTTTTTATTTTTACTTGTAATAGTCGAACTGAAGTCCGTACATACGGACAGTGTCTCCCTCCTGGATGCCCTTGGCCTCCAGCTCCTCCAAGATGCCGGTGTCCTTGAGGAACTTCTGGAAGAACTGAAATCCTTTCTCGGAGTCCAAATTGGTGTAGCCCAGCATCTTCTCGATCTTGGGCCCCTCCACAACGTAGATGTCGTCCTCCTTCTCCACTGTGTAGGGCAGATCCTCGTAGATCAGCTCGTCCTCCGGGAAGTACTCCTGCCGGAAGATGACCGGCTCATCGTCCAGCTCGTCCAGACGTCTGGAGACCTCGTAGAGAAGCTCCTGTATGCCCTCTCCCGTCACGCCGGAGATAGGGAATACAGGGATGCCCTGGGGCTCAAATTCCCGCTTCAGCCGCTCTATGGGGTTCTCCTGCCCCTCCTCCTGGTAGATGGCGTCGATCTTGTTGGCCGCGATGATCTGGGGTCTGTCGGCGATCTTTGGGTTGTAGGCGCAAAGCTCCGCGTTGATCTTACGGATATCCTCCACCGGATCCCGGCCCTCTGTGCCGGCCGCATCCACCACATGGATGATGAACTTGGTCCTCTCAATGTGGCGGAGAAATTCGTAGCCAAGGCCCGCGCCCTCCGAGGCGCCCTCGATGAGTCCCGGGATGTCCGCAATGACAAAACCCTTGGCACCGGGCACATCCACCACCCCCAGATTGGGGCTCAGAGTCGTAAAATGATAGTTGGCGATCTTCGGCCTTGCGTTGGTGACCCTGGACTGGAAGGTGGATTTCCCCACGTTGGGGAAGCCCACAAGCCCCACATCCGCAATCACCTTCAACTCCAGGTTCACCCACAGCTCCTGGGCCGGCTGGCCGGGCTGGGCGTACTTGGGGATCTGCATGGTGGCCGTGGCAAAGTGCTGGTTGCCAAGGCCGCCCTTGCCGCCCTTCAGGATGACCTGCCTGCGATTGTCGCCGGACATGTCCGCAATGACCTTGCCGGACTCGGCCTCTTTGATCACCGTTCCCTCGGGCACCTTCAGTACGATGTCGTCCGCATCGGCGCCGTGACATCTCCTCTTGCCCCCCGACTCGCCGTCTTTTGCCGCATATTTTCTTCTGTGGCGGAAGTCCTGAAGTGTGTTCAAGCCCTCGTCCACCTCAAAGATCACGTCGCCGCCCCGTCCGCCGTCGCCTCCGTCCGGTCCGCCGTTGGGAACATAGAGCTCCCGCCGGAAGCTCACATGTCCGTCACCGCCCTTGCCGGAGCGGATAAATATTTTTGCTCTGTCTGCAAACATGTCTTTAATCTCCTTA
>CAZZBJ010000086.1:8330-9303 GCA_964652805.1 uncultured Mordavella sp.
TACGAAATACGGCAGGGTCTCACCTTCGCTGATTACTGTGCTACTGGATAGATAGAAACCTGCTTCTTATCTCTTCCTTTTCTTTCAAATCTGACAACACCATCTACTAATGCAAATAATGTGTCATCTCCGCCGCGTCCCACATTGACACCTGGATGGATCTTCGTTCCACGCTGTCTGTAAAGGATGTTGCCGGCTTTTACGAACTGTCCGTCAGCTCTCTTCGCACCTAATCTCTTAGACTCGGAGTCACGTCCGTTCTTTGTAGAACCAACACCTTTTTTATGAGCAAAAAACTGAAGATTTAATTTCATCATGGTCGTTACACCTCCTCAAATCTTACCTGAATGTATTCCGAATAGTTGCTGTCATCTGCCATTGCCTCGAGTCCGAGAATCATGGCCTTTAACAGAAGTGCCGCCTCCCTGCCGGGACGGTCTGTAAGACGAAAATCAATGAGCGCCTCCATATCGTCGGATACAAAGGAAGTCTTGTCGTCTGTAAAGGCCGCAATGGCGTTCACAGTGTTGATCATCAGCACCGACGCCGCCGCGCAGACGATGTCCTGTCCCGCCTCGCTGAAGCCTGCATGTCCCTTTGCCAGAAAACCTACACATTCTTTCTTTTTGTTCTGATAAATCGTCACCCGGACCATAAAACTGCCACCAGATGATTACGCGTTGATTTTCTCGATCTTAACTGCTGTGTACTGCTGTCTGTGACCGTTTTTCTTATGATATCCAGTTTTTCTCTTATACTTGTAAACGATGACCTTCTTGGCTTTTCCGTTCTCTACAACGGAAGCCTCGACAGTTGCGCCCTCTACCGTAGGATTTCCGACCTTCAGTCCGTTATCGCTCACTGCAAGCACCTGGTCAAATGTATAAGTCTCTCCAGCTTCCACACCAAGTTTTTCTACTTTAATGATATCGCCTTCAGCTACTTTGTACTGTTTACCACCTGTTGCTATAAT
>CAZZBJ010000087.1:0-8997 GCA_964652805.1 uncultured Mordavella sp.
TCTCCAGCGGTCTGTTCACCGGCATGTTTGAGATAGTGGTCCATGACATGGAAAAGGAGGCGGCGTCCAGGTGGATACGGCAGCTGTGCAAGTTCCACACCGGCGGGTGGATGCGGATCATGGGCGTCGATTTTGACGGAGGCGAAAGCCGCTGAGAAGAAAACAGGGAGCAGTCCCGTTTTCTTTTGGCCGCGAGTTAGGAATGACTAACGAAAAAACTGTTCCTGAGGAAAAGAATCACGCGGGGAAAGAATAAAGGAGGGATTTCATTTGGAAGCAAAAAGACAGAAGGAAAAATCCACCTTAGGGTGGGTCATGACATTTGCAGGAACCCACAGAAGCCTTTACACTGCCAGTGTGGCGGTGGCGGCCGTGGGCGTGGTGTGCGGAGTCATCCCCTATCTGATCATGGGGGATATGATTCACAGACTGGTGGAGGGGGACAGGAACTGGCAGGCCTATCTGGCGTCCGGCCTTGTCATGGCCGCATTCTGGACGGCCAGGGTCATTTTTCACAGCATTTCCACAATCTGCTCTCACAAGGCCACCTTTCATGTGCTGGCCCAGCTGCGCAGGATGATGTGCGACAAGCTGTCCCGGGTTCCATTGGGATACGTGAAGGACAGGCCGTCAGGGACACTGAAGAATATCCTAATGGAGAGGACGGACAGTATTGAGACTACGCTGGCGCATGTGCTGCCGGAGTTTACGGGAAATATACTGGCCCCGGTGCTGGTGTTCCTCTACATGCTGACCATCGACTGGAGGATGGCGCTTATCTCTCTCATTACCCTGCCCCTGGGACTTTTATTCTATTCCATGATGATGATCGGGTACGAGGAGAACTACAAAAATGTGCTGGCCAAGACAAAGACCTTAAATGACACGGCGGTGGAGTACATCAATGGCATCGAGGTCATCAAGGCCTTCGGGAAGGCGAAGACCTCTTACGACCGGTTCGTCACGGCGGCAAAGGAAGGGGCGGCCTGCTATGTGGACTGGATGCGAACGTGCAATATTCCCTTCTCCCTGGGCATGGTGGTGATCCCCTGCACGGCTCTGACGGTGCTGCCCTTTGGGGGTCTCTTTGTCAGGAACGGCAGCCTGGACCCGGTGGATTTCATCAGGATCATCCTGCTGTCCGTGGGTCTCATCCAGCCCCTTATCACCTGCATGTCCTACACAGACGATTTGGGAAAGGTGGGGACCATCATTGGGGAGGTGACAGAGATTCTCACACAGGAGGAGCTGGACCGGCCCGGGGAGGACAGAGCAAAGCCCGCAGATCACTCTGTCACGCTGGAGAACGTTCATTTCGCCTACCACGACAGGGAAGTGCTTCACGGCGTCAGCATGGAGATCCCCTCGGGCAGCGTCGCCGCCCTTGTAGGGCCCTCCGGCTCCGGCAAGTCTACCATCGCCAAGCTGATCGCCTCCCTCTGGGATGTGAAGGAGGGGAGCATCCGGATTGGCGGCGTGGACATCCGGGACCTGTCTCTGGAGGGGTACAACCGGAGAATTGCCTTCGTCTCCCAGGACAACTATCTCTTTGACGACACCATCCGGGAAAATATCCGCATGGGGCGTCCCGGCGCCACAGACGGGGAGGTGGAAGAGGTGGCCAGACGGAGCGGCTGCCACGACTTTATCATGGGTCTGGACAAGGGTTATGACACAGTGGCAGGGGGAAGCGGCGGTCATCTGTCCGGCGGTGAGCGGCAGCGGATCGCCATTGCCAGAGCTATGTTGAAGGATGCGCCCATTGTGATACTGGATGAGGCCTCCGCCTACATGGACCCGGAGAACGAGGCGGTGATCCAGGCCTCTGTGGCCAGGCTGGTGCAGGGGAAGACCCTTATCGTCATCGCCCACCGCCTGTCCACTGTCAGCGATGCGGACCGGATCTTTGTGATCCGGGACGGCCGGGTGGAAGCTGAGGGAACCCACAGGGAGCTGCTGGCCCGGGACGGGCTCTACAACCAGATGTGGGCGGCTCACATGTCCGTGAAGGACCAGGCCGCCGAAAAAAAGGAAGGAGGGGAGCTTCATGCTTAAAATCCTGAGCAAATTTTATCTGTCCATCTTCTTCGGCGTGCTGATGGCCCTCTTTGAGGCTCTGAAGATCCCGGCTATCGTGCTCATGCTGGATGCGGTCATCGGGGAGAATGTGACTGTAACGGCGATCTGGCAGTGCCTGGGCATCTGCCTTGTCAGCATCATCGGCGGCTTTATCGTGAAGTATTACAACACCATCATCCAGTGCGAGGCGGGCTACGGCACCACAGCGGGAAAGAGGATCCAGATCGCGGAGCATCTGCGGTATCTGCCCATGGGCTATTTTAACAGCAACAGCATGGGTTACATTACCTCCGTCACCACCAACACCATGGAGAACTTAGGGGACGTGGCAACAAGAGTGGTCATGCTCACCACCCAGGGCGTGCTGACCACCCTCATCATCGCGGTCATGCTGCTCTTTTACGACTGGCGGATCGGTCTGGTGGTGCTGGCAGGCCTTCTCCTTTTCTTCCTTGTCAACAGCCGGATGCAGAAAAGATCCGAGAAGGTCTCCCCGGGAAAGATCGCCGCAGACTCCGGTCTTGTGGAAAAGCTGCTGGAGTATATCCAGGGCATCATGGAAGTGCGGGCCTACAATATGACGAGCGCCCAGAGTCGGAAGCTGGACGAGGCCATCAGCGAAAATGAAAACTGCAACTTCACGCTGGAGAAGACATTTATCCCCTACATGTGCGTCCAGAATTTTGTCACCAAGATGACCGGCGTGGCCATGACCCTCCTGTCCATCTGGTTTTATCTGGCAGGGACAATGGACCTGATCGTGTGCATCTCCATGATGATCTGCTCTTTTATCGTCTATTCCAGCCTGGACTCGGCGGGCAACTACTCGGCCCTGCTGCGGACTGTGGACGTGAGTGTGGACAAAGCACAGGAAATCCTGGACCTGCAGCCCATGGACACAGAGGGCAGGGACCTGACGCCAAAAAACCACGACATTGATGTGGAGGACATTGTGTTCTCCTACGACAAGCGGCGCATCATCGACGGGATCACGGTTCACATCCCGGAGCGGACCACCACAGCCATTGTGGGGCCCAGCGGCGGAGGAAAGACCACCCTGTGCCATCTCATCTCCCGGTTCTGGGATGCGGACCAGGGCCGCGTGCGGCTGGGAGGTGTGGACGTGCGGGACTACAGCATGGACAGTCTGATGAAAAATTTCAGCTTTGTGTTCCAGCACGTGTATCTGTTCCAGGACACGGTCGCCAACAACATCTGCTTCGGCCAGGAGGAGGCGCCCATGGAGAAGGTGGTGGAGGCCGCTAAAAAGGCCTGCTGTCACGACTTTATCATGGCCCTGCCGGAGGGCTATGACACGGTCATCGGCGAGGGCGGAGCCTCCCTGTCCGGGGGCGAGAAGCAGCGTCTGTCCATTGCCCGGGCCATGATGAAGGATGCCCCGGTCATCATCCTGGACGAGGCCACGGCAAATGTGGATCCGGAGAATGAGAAGGAGCTGGTGGAGGCCATCGAGGCTTTGACAAAGGAGAAGACCATCCTTATGATCGCCCACCGGCTGAAGACGATCCGCCACGCAGACCAGATCCTTGTGGTGGATAAAGGGAAAATTGTCCAGAGAGGACGCCACGAGGAGCTGATGCGGGAGGAGGGGATTTACCGAAGATTTGTGAACGCCAGGGAGACGGCGGCAGGCTGGAAGCTGTGACGCCGGGGCGCCGGGGAGAAAGCGGCCGGTACAAAGACAGCTGCTTTATAGGACGACTTATCGGAGTTTTGCTTTTAGACTTGTCATGGCATGAAATTGTGCTATAATGACCTGGGCTGGTATGCCCTGTATGAGAATGATGAATATGAGAGGAAAAGAAAAATGAATGTGCAGGATAACATTGTCTTTATACTGGAGATCATCGGCACGGTGGCCTTTGCCGTCTCCGGTGCGCTGGTGGGCATCCGAAAATCCATGGATATATTCGGCGTGTGTGTGCTTGGGGTGCTCACCGCTGTGGGCGGAGGAGCCATCCGGGACGTGGTGGTGGGGATCATCCCTCCCAATGTGTTCCGGGATCCGGTTTACGCAACGGTGGCGGTCCTTGTGTCCTGCCTTGTATTCGGGGTGGTGTATTTCCGCAGCTTTCACACCAGCGGCAGGCTGGGAAAGCTGTACGACGGAGCCATGCTCCTGATGGATGCGGTGGGGCTGGGAATTTTTACCGTGGTGGGTGTCAACGCAGGCATCCAGCAGGGGTACGGGGACAACACCTTCCTTCTGATCTTCACCGGAACAGTGACCGGCGTGGGAGGGGGACTTCTCCGGGACATCATGGCAGGGGTCCCGCCCTACATATTTGTCCGCCACATCTATGCCTGCGCCTCCATAGCAGGAGCCGTGGCCTGCACGCTTCTCTACAGGACGACCGGGATCACGGCGGCCATGGTCGCCGGGGTGTTGCTTGTCCTGCTGATCCGGTGCCTGGCCTCCCACTACCGGTGGAATCTTCCGAGGATCAGGATGGAGGAAGAGATATAAAACTGCACGGATTTTCTTACATTTCTGTATTCGGGTCCGGACGCTGCCCTGACAGGCGGCCTATCTCATTTATCATGGCTGTTTCGGCCGGAGGGATTAAGGGAGACAGACCGACGGCCCCAGCTGGCCCGCAGGGCTGTGACAAAATGGAGAGAGCCGAAGATCCTTGCAAATAATCTTCGGACGGTCTATAATGACAAGTGATCAGATACAGTTGAATAAGCGTATCACGGGGAGCTGGCCGTTAGCCGGCTGAGAGGAGGCTGTTATCGTCTCGACCCGCAACCTGATTTGGACAATGCCAACGTAGGGATGTGTATTCGTGTGTGAAATGGAGATGCCCTCGAGCATCTCTTTTTTGTTTCACTGGGTCTGAGGATATAGGGAAAGGAGCTGGGTATTGATGAAACAAAATACGGCAACGAAGAAGCTGGTGCTGGCGGGAGTTCTCACAGCCCTGGCCGTGGTGGGAAGTCTGATCAGTTTTCCCATAGCGGGCAGCAAATGCGCTCCGGTACAGCATATGGTCAACATTCTGGCCGCGGTTACGCTGGGACCCGGATGGGGCGTGGGGATTGCATTTACGGCAAGCCTCCTGCGCAATATTCTGGGGATCGGAAGCCTTCTGGCATTTCCCGGCAGCATGGTGGGAGCCCTCTGCTGCGGACTGGTCTATGCGGCCTGTAAGAAGCTGACTTTGACCTGTGTGGCAGAAGCCCTTGGGACAGGCGTTCTGGGCGGACTTTGTGCCTACCCGTCAGCCAAACTCCTGATGGGGATGGAGCCTGCGGGACTTTTCGTGTACGTCGTTCCGTTCCTCGTATCTACGGTGGCGGGGAGCATACTGGCCTTTATCCTGATTACGGTGCTGGAAAAGGGCGGCGTGATGAGCCAGCTGCGGGCAGCAAGGTAAATGGGTTTATCGGAGGGCGTGTCCTCTGATAAAGCGGCAGATTGGGGACACCACTTTTTGCCGCTATAAAAAAATCTGGCTGCACTGCAAAGGAGGAAATACAGCCATGATGATCATCGCGTTATACAGAGGTGAAGGCGTCGGCATCCGGACGGGGAGAAGGGGATTTTGCGTCCCTTTGTCCTGCGCTTTCCATGGTCGGCGTCGGAGAAAACAGGACAAATGGAGGTAGGACGAATGGAAGCTTACACAACACAGATGGATGCAGCCCGCAAGGGCATTGTGACACCCCAGATCAAGAGGGTGGCGGAGAAGGAGAAGATGCCGGTAGAAAGGCTCATGCAGCTGGTGGCGGAAGGGAAGGCGGCGATCTGCGCCAACAAGCGCCACACCTGTCTGGACCCGGAGGGCGTGGGCAGCATGCTCCGCACAAAGATCAATGTAAACCTGGGCGTGTCCAGGGACTGCAAGGACTATGACATTGAGATGCAGAAGGTAATGAGCGCTGTAAACCTGGGGGCGGAGGCCATTATGGACCTCTCCAGCCACGGCAACACACAGCCCTTCCGGCAGAAGCTGACAAGCGAGTGCCCGGCTATGATCGGGACGGTGCCGGTATATGACAGCGTGATCCACTATCAGAGAGATCTGGCCACTCTGACGGCAAAGGATTTCATCGATGTAGTCCGTCTCCACGCGGAGGACGGCGTGGATTTTGTGACGCTCCACTGCGGCATCACCCGCAAGACGATTGAGCAGATCCGGAAGCACAAGAGAAAAATGAACATCGTGAGCCGGGGAGGAAGCCTGGTGTTTGCCTGGATGAGCATGACAGGGGAGGAGAACCCGTTCTACGAGTACTTTGACGAGATCCTGGATATCTGCAAGGAGTATGATGTGACCATCTCTCTGGGAGACGCCTGTCGTCCCGGCTGTCTGGCCGATGCCACAGACGTGTGCCAGATTGAGGAGCTGGTCCGCTTAGGCGAACTGACCAAGCGGGCCTGGGACCACAACGTGCAGGTTATGGTAGAGGGACCGGGACATGTGCCACTTGACCAGGTGGCCGCCAACATGGAAGTGCAGAAGAGCATCTGCATGGGCGCTCCCTTCTACGTACTCGGGCCTCTCGTCACAGATATCGCACCGGGCTACGATCACATCACGGCAGCCATCGGCGGCGCGGTGGCAGCCATGAGCGGCGCTGCTTTCCTGTGCTATGTGACGCCGGCAGAGCATCTGGCCCTTCCCAATGTGGAGGATGTAAAGCAGGGGATCATTGCCTCCAAGATCGCAGCTCATGCGGCGGACATCGCAAAGGGTGTTCCGGGAGCGAGAGATATAGACGACCGCATGGCCGAGGCAAGACAGAAGCTTGACTGGGATGCCCAGTTTGTATGTGCCCTCGACCCGGAGACTGCAAAAGCGATCCGCAACAGCAGGAGTTCGGAGGAAGACCACAGCGACACCTGCAGCATGTGCGGTAAATTCTGCGCGGTGCGCAGCATGAATAAAGCTCTGGCAGGGGAGTACATTGATATCCTCTAAGACAAGAGAGAACGAAAGATATACAGAAAACGGAATAAAGAGAATAAAAAGGTATAGAAGGCGGACTGAGAAGGCGGGCCTTACCTTTGTTCCGGTTCTTGACTTTTGTATAGTACAGAGATAAGATAATTACAGTACCGCTGTAATTATCTTGTGAAAAAAGGCGGGATTACATTGTGAGTTGCGGCAGATATTCGTGACGCCCTTTGAAGACACGGGCTTCACAGAGAAGACAGGAGGTGAGCTTATGATCGTCAGGAAAAATCAGGAGGTTCCCGTCAGAGTGCGGGAAGACCATGTGGAGATGACCGATTTCTTCGGGGTCAACTGCCCCACTGACGGGCGGGTATCCATGGGGTACGCCGTGTTCCCGCCGGGGACGGTGGTGCCCTTTGCCGCCCATACGGGGGATGAGTACGCTTACATCATATCCGGGAAAGTCAAGTGTGAGAGCTGCGGGGAGATCAGAGAGCTGGAACCGGGAGATGCGTCCTACATCCCTGCCGGAGAGATGCACAAGAGCATGAATGACTCGGAGGAGGATGCCACTCTGGTGTGGATGCTGATCGAGAAGGAAAGCTGATACAAAACAAACCCTTATGCCGCTGGAGACCCGGCACCACCATAAAGAAAACATAGCGGACGGGCTGCACTTTTTGACTACCCGGAGGGTATTGTTTCAGAGGAAAAGAGCGGGAAGCGCCTGATTTTCAAACGCTTCCCGCTCTTTAATAGCAGGGGATGAGAGAATCGAACTCTATCGAAAATCAGAAAAAACCCAGTAAAATCAAGGGATTTCTGGATTCGCAAGTGGTTACTTTTGGTTCCCTCCGGCAAAAATGGAACCAAACACGACAAAAGAATACACAAGGAGGAAATCCTGAACATATGACATCGCAAATATATTTTGCGGTGATTTTTTGCGTTATGGGAGGATTTATATGAGATATATAAGATTTTCAACGGCAAACGATGTGATGAAAGAGTTCCTGATTTACGGAGCGGAACTAACAGATATGGGATTCCCAAAACTGCCTGCGGTGAATATGATACCAGATGACACAGTGGATTTTGGAGAATCGTTTTCACGTAAACTTAAGGGACATAAATGGCTAAACGTAAATTTTTACATTGATGATGAAAAATTTGAACGTTTGTATTCGTCTCCAGACCGATACATTGATCATCTTAGATGCTTTCAGTCAGTCTGTGGTTTAGACTTTTCAATAGATACGCAGATGCCGCTTGTAATGCAGATGTGGAACAAATACCGGAGCATGGCTCTTGACTGGTATCTTACATTGAACGGAATGGCTGTGATACCGAATGTGAATATCGTCCCGTATGAGGGGCGAGAATGGCTCTTAGACGGACTTCCGAGGCAAAGTACGGTAAGTTGCAGCACGAACGGAAGGGTGCGGTCTAAATCGGCAAGGAAAGAGTTTTGTGAGGGTTTTTACCAAATGTGTGATAAGCTGGAACCGGCAAGGATAATAGTCATTGGTATTCTTCCGGATGAATTGGACAGTCCCGTGGAAATAATAAACCTAAAATCAAGAAATCAGAAAATAAATGAAAAATTCAAGGAGGTTGCGGATGGGAACAAAAAGTGACACAAACCAACGAAAGAAGAAAAGCAGGAAGAAGCAGAGGGACAGGTATAAAGCCAATAAACGCAAGGTGGAAGCCCTTATAGGTGAGGGTGGAACTTTCACAATGTGAATTTATACGCTTTCGAGATTTTTGTGCAAAATTACTAATTAAGGCAGAGAGGATTTTCTCCTCACTGCCTTTAAATACCTTTTAATCGCCTTTTAGCGAACTTGTTTTACCGTTCGCGCTTTGTATTTTGCCCTGTGTGGCGTTCGGCCGATTTCGATAAGTTGACCATTTAAAGATTTGAACGGCTTAAAACGGCAAATAAACGCTTGCTGAACCGTTCCGCCTGGAATTGAACCGGACGCAAAGC
>CAZZBJ010000088.1:0-8827 GCA_964652805.1 uncultured Mordavella sp.
AAAGGAGGTGCAGCACCGTGGCGAAGAACGAGCAGTCGCGTGAGGTCAACCAGCCTGTCTGGTTTGACGGCAAGAGCATGGAGGATGTTGTCATCCGCTGTTTGCGGTTCAAGATCAGCATGGTATTTTTGGACAATGCGAATGATTTCTGGAATTTCGCTACCCTCTATTTCACGGCGCTGCGCTCCCAGATCAAATCCGTCATTATTCAGATTCACAAAAAGAATTTCATCCTTCAATCTGGCGAAAGACTTATCAATAAGCAAAATACTGGTTTTAACGCCACTGTACGGGTTGAAAACACCGGCAGGCAGTGAGATCACCGCATATAGAAAACCGTCGTCTACCAGATACTTCCTAAGTTCTTTGTACGCATTGGCAGACTGAAACACAATGCCTTCCGGGACAATGATTGCTGCCCGGCCTGTTGGATTCAGATGCTCGGCAATATAGTCCACGAATAGAACTTCGGAGCGCTTGGCCTTTACCCGATAGCGGCTGTGGGGCATAATTCCGCCCTTTGGCGTCATGAAAGGCGGATTCGCAAGGATGACGTCATAACAGTCATCCCACTTTTCTTCACTGGTTAGGGTGTCATATTCACTGATTTTGGGCTTTGTAAAATGGTGAAGGTACATATTTACCCGAGACAGACGTACCATATCGGGAGAAATATCGTACCCGGCAAAGTTTTCCGTCAAACGCTTGCGGTCATCGGCAGTCAATGTGCTTTTTCCATCCTCATCCTTGTTCTGTGCAAGAATGTGACGATAGGCACTGATCAAGAAACCGGCTGTGCCGCAGGCAGGGTCAATGTTCCTACTGATTTTGATACAAAAGAAAAAGCCCTCTCCGGGGCAAAGGCCACCGAAAAAGGCTTAAAATAAGGGCTTCTGAGGTCATGCGCTGACTTGGAAAGCCCTTGTTTTATGTATTCAGTTGTCCTACTGCCACCCGATGATTTGGCTGGGTGTCAGCCTTGCGGTGTAGTGATTTTGGAATAATTAAAAGGTGGGGAAAAATTAAAAGGTTATTTCTTGAATCACACTTTTTCAAAGAAAGACTTATCAACCTCGTAGATTGTTTTTTCGCGAACACCCAGCCTGTATTCAATCAGCTTGTTAATAAATTCCTCACCATCTATAAGGTCAATTTGCTGTTTTCCAGCATTTGAAGCTTCTTCTCGCGCCGCTTTCGTGAATGTTCCTGTTGTTATAAATACGCCCTTCTCTATGTCGGTTGTAAGAGAGCCACGGAAATCACGAATATCACCAGCGGAAACACTGCCAATAAACCGCTTACACTGAAACGCAACATTAAAACTAAAAATGCCATTGATACGCAGTTTACCCGTTCCGTCTATTCCTCCGTCTCCTGACTTTTTGGTTACTGATACCTGAGAAAACCCACACTCCCGTAGAAGAAGCATAGCAAGTCGCTCGAAGGCGTATGGGTTCATGTTATGTAGTGCTTCTGCAAGTTCTGTCCGCCACGGTTCAAGTTCTTCTGGTACTTCAACATTATCGTTAGTTGGATCATCATCTTCGGCTAATACTTTTTCTTCATCTGGAGACTTACTTGCAAGACGCTTGTTCTTAATAAATTCTATAACTGCCGCTTTTGATATAGTGTCTTTGTCTGCATATTCAGGTGTGATCATCCAAACTCCGCGCTGACTGTTTGTTATTGCTCCAAACGCCTTCAATCTTGTTCTGGCCCAGGCCAGTTGATATTCGAGCTCTGTTTGCTGAGATGCACTTCCCTTGTGCGGCTCATCAACAATTTCATCGGATAACTGCAATAGTTCTATTACTTTATCTCGAATTTCACTAATATTAGCCGAGCCACCAAGACTGCGCAAAGCAATAAACACAGGCTCTATCAATTCAATTTGTGTTGGACTCTTTATCTTTTTTGTCCTTGCCAATGCCGCTCCCTCCTTATTGAAGATTTAGTTCTTGTATGTCCAGTTTAGTATTTTTGAGGTAATGTGTATACACTGTTTTCGCTGGCAAAAGACGCACTTGAATGTCCTCCAATCCCAGCCTTTTCATCATCGCAAGGGAGACAGATCCCTTCTCAATAATTTCCGACTTTTCCGTCGGCATAAGGAAACAGTTTTTTACCGTACCTATCTGGTGAGCATCCACAAAAGGCTGATAGGCCAACTGGTACAGATACTGTTTGGTAATGGACTCAATACCAGGCTGACCGCGCAGCTTTTTATTGTGTTCCAGTTGAATATTGTAGTATTTAGCATCAAAAATGATAAACTGGTAGTGCCCATCGACATTAACAATGGTAATGAGGTCTGGGATGAGCGTGTCCTCAGCCTGTTTAACAAACAGTTCCCCGTTCGGTGCTGTTCCAGACCACTGCGGTTTATCAATCAAATCAATGAGTTTCTTATGTCGCATATAGCGGTATTGTTCAGCCAGCGGTACAGGCAATCGCAGTCCACCGATTGGCTTCTGTAACTGGTTGTTCATTACCTCTGCGCATACTTTTTCCCACACCAGATTGAAGCTGTTCGTTCCAAACATACTGAAGCAGTCCAGATCATCCAGAGCGCTACTGTTAGCGATGTAGGCATACAGTGTTTTAAGAAGGAGCTGCTTGCGGGTGTTGAACTGGACATTGAGTTCCTTAACAATACGATCCAGGACGTACTCCTTGTCTCCAAAGTCCTCAATCTGCTCATCGGAAATATCGACACCCATAATGTCAAACAGATCCAATAGGTCGGCATCCTTCAATTCCTCAGTACAGCGGGTGAGGATGCACTCATGCAGACGTTTGAAAAAATCGAAATCGTCATTCACACGCTTCATAGTTAGCAATTCCGGGTAATACGGCCGGTTGTTGCTGAGAAGAGTGAATGTTTCGTTGATGGTTTTATCCCAAAGAATATCACCGGATCCGTTAGATTCGATGATATCCTGCGTATTGGTATAGGCGCCATATTCGAAATAATCCTGGAGAAGGAACAGCATGACAGCTAACATATTAAATGCACTGCTGTCACTCGTATCATTGTACATACGAATGATTTGCTCCTTGGAATTATATTTTTCCAGAACCTTAAGCACCTGTTTCAGTTCCGCCTTGGGGGCCGTAGCATCGAGCAGATATTTCGGATAGCATTTCAGCACACGCCCCTCAATGGTAATAACACCCACAAAAGTGAACACATACAGATATTCGTTTTCGCCGACCTCAACGTCAGCGATTTCGATGTCCTCATCTACCAGATCGGTAAGATCCTTTTGGCTGTCGTTTGCTTTTACAGCCTTCAGCACGCCATATTCTTTCAGACGCTTCAGGATGTGGACAGTCTTTTCCTCGGAGCAATGGAACTCTTTAACCAGGTCTTCCTGGGTATAGCGTTTTAAATACTGAAATCATTCTCCATCATCCTCTGGGACATTGTCAATAAACTGGCTGCTGATTCCCTCGCAGAAGATATATACCCCTTTGATGTCAAATTCTCTGCAAATCTTGGAATACTGGGTCTTTGCCTTTTCATCGCATCCACCGAACAGCGTAATACGCTTCTGTTTTGCGGCATCATCAAACAGGTACATAATAACCTTATTCTTAAAGACACGAGTGAAAACAACGGGGTCAATTATTTCTCCTTCCGGCAGGTTCTTTTTGGAAATGAAATATGGACCCAGTAACTTATCCTCGTTCACCTTATAAGTGAGCAGTTCATTGTTGATGGCCTTGCGGAGTGCATTCCATTCTACAATACGGCGATAATCACCTTGACCGAGAATGACCTTCTTACCAACGATTCCGGCTTCGCTATCATCGATGCCCAAATAGGTAAAATCCCATCTACGCTTGAAAGCCGTATCCATCGGGAATACACCCTGGTCAGCACTGTTCATGGTAGCCCAGATAAACATATTGTCAGGGATACGAATTTCGGAATAATCGCCGGGATTGCCGCCGAGTTCACCGGCCAAATATTTTTTAATGTCCTCGGATGCCTGAATCGGATACTCGCTGACCTCATCATCACCACGGTCGAGCAGCTGGAACACATCACCAAACACAGCGGCAACATTAGCACGGTTGATTTCCTCAATTACAAGTAGGAACGGCTTGGGAGCGTCAGTTCTACTATTCTGTAGAGCCTTTACATAAATGCGCATGAATGGCCCAGGCACATAGGAATAAGTAATGGCATCCTTGCCATCACTGTCTTTGCAGGGTATCGGCTTATATGTACCGACAAAATTGGCGTAGGAGTAATCCGGGTGAAAGGTCACACGCTCATACTCACCGCCATCTGCAAGTAGCTGCTCCTTTTCGTGGTTCAGAGTGAAACTTTTACCAGTACCGGGAGCGCCGAAGAGGATGCGGTTCCGTTCAAAAGAGGATAGGTATCCCGTATTGAACTTAATCGGGGTATAATCATCAACCAAAATTGGAGACTTCTCCGTTCCTCGCGACCAATAATACTTTTTATACAAGAACAGAAGATTTTCAGTTTTTTTTATCTCATAACATGTAGTTAGGTATCCCTCGTCTTCCGGGAGTCTATCGGATTCGTCAAACGAAGAATGCCACACGCCAGATTTTTGATGTGCCATATCTTCATTCTCTTCATAAAAATATGGGGAGAGAGAATCTACAAAAGCTATTAATTGTGAACCATCCATCACAGTAATAACAGAAGTCGATGATGTTTCATAGAAAGCTTTTATTTCTCCAGCTTTTCTTGAGGCTGTTTTTCTATCGTTCTGATAGTAATGCTCTAACA
Organism: uncultured Mordavella sp.; assembly: GCA_964652805.1. GTDB lineage: Bacteria > Bacillota > Clostridia > Lachnospirales > Lachnospiraceae > Claveliimonas. The sequence continues at coordinate 4,772 of CAZZBJ010000088.1, forward strand.
GAGCTTCTGTCACCTTGTCTCTGTCAAGAGATCCATTTTTGATGTAGTTGAGCAGGTTGCCTGTCTCTTTCCATCCGATGGCTATAATTCCCTTACTCATCCATTTCTCAGCATAGTGTTCAGACTCATCAGAAGAACCAAGCCTGAAAAAATGGCGGATTTCTCCAAACATTGCATAACAGACATCTTGAAAGTTTGGAGACATATAGCTTGTTCTCTTTTTAATAAGTGCAAGCTGTCCGTTCATGCCATAATATTTTTCACTTGGTTTTATTCCAAATCCGAACAAAATATGTTTAAGCCAATCAGTTACATACCAACCGATAAACTGGTCGGGAAAAATCATGTGTAAATATTTCTGCACCCATGCGTAGGTGGCAAATTTACCCATTAATGCGTTCAAATCATCATCCAATTTCTCATAAGCTTCGACAGAGTCGAGTGTTTTGGATTGAATCATCTCGCAAGCACTCACAAGGTTGTCGCGGATCGTTTTACCAAATTGCAACGCATCTGACTCTGAAAGAACTTGCGGTGTCTTTGGAGCACCAGTAGTCCATGCCCCATCTTCCTGACGTTGAAAAAGGCCGAACTTGAATGATGAGCCGCCTGAAATACTTCCAAAAGTGCGCTTCAACTTCTGATTAAACTCCAAATGGTAGCAAAGACTATTATTAGTTCCATCTGCCGTTAGGAAGAGGTGGCTTAGCAACTCATCGTCACTTAATTTTTTCAAAACGTCAGGGCCAAATTTTTCTTTGAAATCATTAAGCAGACTTGTTATTTCGTCTTCAGAAGTATCAAACCTAACGGTGTGAGTCTTGGGATACTCCATAACCAAATTTCCTGCTCGTTCATATATCATAGCTTCGTCTTGCATGACTTAGTCCTCCTCTTTTAGTCCGCCTTAAGGATATATTCAATACTATTATCATAATCGCCGTAATAATCGAACCAATCCTGTTTGAAATTTTCTTCCTTATATGTCCAAAAAGAGGACGAGTCCGAAAGCCGCTTACACACACAATCTACTGATTTTCGTTCTTTTATCGAATATGTGGATAGGGCGATATTATTTCCATCCGAGCTGACATTAAAAAGTAGCGTCTGTGAAAGCAGCTTCATCCAATCTGACATATTTCTTCTTGCTCTCGTCAGTGGCCGAAGTTGTTGACCGCCATGCCGTGATGCTATGATGCTCTCAGTACAAAGCGAATAATCCAGCATAGTCGTACATCGTACTGCATATGCCTGCATTTCGTCCAATGATAATATGGGCTGTTCACCGTTTTCCCACAACTTATATAAAATCTCCCATATTAATGCCGCTGGTCTTATTTGGATATTGTAATGCGCCTGCAGTTCCGTAAAAGATTCATAATTAAAGTTTTCGCCATAGCTTTGCATTAAGGATGGACTTAATTGAGACTTATGCCCGTTCGGGTACTGATACCTTAGTAATTGTAAGGTAATCAATTCTGGATAAGAGAGGTTTTTGTTCAAATAAGCCATCGCTATAGGCGTAAGCGTTAGTACCTTGGTTATTCTCGTAGAGTATATGAGTCCAAATTCGCTCAATATCTGCTGATAATCTCTCCAGGCATCAACCTGATTGCTATCTGCTCGAACATTGGCTGTAAGGATTCCGTTATTGACGAGATATCCGTTTATTTTCTTCGCATCTATAGTTTCTCCTTTGCACAGGAGACAAGCATTCAACAGACCATCAAACACCTCGGCTTTTAAGACTCCGGCGTGTTGAGTAATTGGCCACGATAAACCTTCATATGGAATATTAGGATACATTTTGCGCCTCCAACACTCTTTTTATTGCTGACAGTATTTCATATGCTAATAAAGGCGGCACGGCATTTCCTACCTGTCGATATTGCTCGGTTCTTGAGCCTGAAAACTCATACCAATCAGGGAAACTTTGTAAACGCGCAGTTTCTCTAACTGTCAATGCTCTTGGCTCATATGGATGAATAAACGGTCTTGCACCTCCTGCAGAAGAGCCAATCATCACCGTGCCCGATGGCATATCCGGTTTTAATCTGTCTGAATAAGATCCGCGATCCCTCCCGCCTTGGGGAACTGCTTCAAAACGCTTTCTTACAGCATCTGTATGAACTCTTATCACTTGGTTTGGTAATCCCTCTACACTTTCCAAAGCATACTTGCTCGGCATCTTATCGGGGAGCTGATCGTGCAAAGGGCCTGTTGCACTTGTTGGAAATGAAAAGGATTCACATGATATATCAGGTCTAAATCCAACAATGAAAATCCGTTCTCTTTCCTGCGGAATGCCGAAGTCGGAAGCATTTAATTTGGTTCTATACAATTGATAGCCTGTTTCGTTTTCAATGAATTCCAAGAGATTAATAAAATCCTCTCCGTGATTTACTGTCATCAAACCAGGGACGTTTTCAAACATAAACACCTTCGGTCTCAGCCCAGATACAAGCTCAAAATACTTTATAGTCAATTTGCCTCTTGGATCATCCAAAGACTGCCTTTTGCCCATAATGCTAAATGCCTGACAGGGCGGACCGGCTATAATCAAATCTATATCCCCTTCAATATTAGCCAGATCCCTGATTTTTTCAGCGGTCAGATCCATTGCATCATCGTTATATACAGAAACATGGGGCAGATTTGCTTTTATTGTTTCTGTATATGCTGGAACAATATCACTCACCAAGAGTGTTTTGAAACCGGCAAAATGCGCACCGAGGTCAAGTCCGCCGCCACCACTGAACAGACTAATGCAGTTATATTTATAATTAACTTCTTTGCTGAATGAGTTCAGCCTCTGAAGATAGATGTTCGTTTTCTTTTCACTCAAAATAGTCACTCCTCCTGATAACCAATTGCCACCGCAATATCCCTGAAAACAGACTCAATTACAGGGGGACAGACCGCATTAGCCAATTGTTTAGCTGCATCTGTTCGAGAAACCGCAGTAAAATCATAATTATCCGGAAATCCCATAACTCTTTTCATTTCGTTAATGCTTAAATGCCTACGCTCTTTTGAAAGAATCGGAATATGCGCTCCTCCGCCGGAGTTCAAAACTGTAAGCGTAGGCAAAGGGCTATCAATCGATAATGCTCTTACGCCACTCGATCTCACTTGGAAAACGCAATCACTCAGGTCACAATTTGCCGCAACACGCTCCAATGACTTCCTTGTCCGAGGAACGTCAAACGACATCTCATCTATGGCCTTGAAGCCCAAATAATAATCAATGTACTCATCCCATCTTTTAGTTATTGGGATAGAGCAATCACCGTGAATAATAAAAGGTCGAAAAGCTGTTTTTTCTGTCCTTTTCTTTGTAAATTCAACTATACGATCTCCATAAATTTCTTTACGAAGGCACACAATATAGATGCGTGAACGGCTTTGAGGGATTCCGAAGTATGCACTATCCAATATGGCAGAAGATACGCAGTATCCGGCCTCCGTCAGTTTTTCAGTAATAACTCGAAATGTCCTTCCTTTATCGTGCCTTACCAAATTCGGAACATTTTCCAAAAACACTATTTTGGGCTTCTTTGTTTCAATTATGGACATCAGTCTGAAAAAAACCGTTCCCCTCGAATCCTTAAATCCAAGCTCTTTTCCTGCAGCAGAGAATGGCTGGCACGGAAACCCCGCGCACAGCATATCAAAATCAGGCAGATCAAATGGATTAATCTCAAAAATATCTTTTGAGTTAAAACCAATCCCGAAGTTCTGCTTATAGGTCTTTTCGCAACTGTCGTCAATTTCGTTTGTGTAAACAGGCACAGCCATTATTCCTGACGCCTCAATTCCAAGTCGGAAACCGCCGACTCCCGTACAGAATTCTGCATATCGAATTGGTTCCAACATGGTTCTACTTCCTCGCTATATCTTTTGATGATAGGCATAAAGCATCGCTCTCTTCATCGTCAATAAATTCCATAATATCGCCAACATCGCATTTTAACGCACCGCATATGCGCAGCAACACGTCCGTATTCACATTTCCGCCTTTTCCAAGTTTGGCAACAGAAGTGGCACTGATACCAC
>CAZZBJ010000089.1:0-8805 GCA_964652805.1 uncultured Mordavella sp.
CTTTAATGATATCGCCTTCAGCTACTTTGTACTGTTTACCACCTGTTGCTATAATTGCGTACATATGGCACCTCCTATTATCATTACTCGCCAGCTTTGGCGGCTCTCCGCTTTGGAGCGCACTTTTAAAACCTCGCTGTGCGGCATACTAATGTAGTTTAGCATAAAGATCAGGGGAAATCAATCATTTTCCACAAATTAAATGAATTATTTTCATTATTTTGAAAGACTCTGCCCGCCCTGCGCGGGCCGCCTCTCTTTTACAGCAGATGGATGCCTGCCGCCTCTGCCGCCTCCACAGTCTCATCCGGCCAGATAGAGGACTGAACCTCGCCGATATGCGCCTTGCGCAGGCAGAACATGCAGATGCGGGACTGGCCGATGCCGCCGCCGATGGTGTAGGGAAGCTCGCCGGCAAGAAGGGATTTCTGGAAGGGAAGTTCCGCTCTCTCCTCGCAGCCCGCCTCCTTCAGCTGGCGGCGAAGGGAGTCCTCATCTACCCTCACGCCCATGGAGGACAGCTCCAGGGCAATATCCAGCACCGGATAGTAGACGATGATGTCGCCGTTCAGCTCCCAGTCGTCATAGTCCGGAGCCCGGCCGTCGTGCTTCTCGCCGGAGGCCAGTACCTTTCCGATCTGAGATACAAAGATGGCCTTCTTCTCTTTTGCAAAGGCCCGCTCTCTCTCCTTGGCGGTCATGCCGGGATACAGGTCCTCCAACTCCTGGGATGTGATAAATGTGATCTCCTCGGAAAGGATGGGCTCTATGTAATTGTAGCGCCTGGAGATGTAATTCTCCGTTTCCTTCAGCGCCTCGTAGACCCTGCGCACCGTATACTGCAGCGTCTCTGTGTTCCGCTCCTCTTTTGAGATTACCTTCTCCCAGTCCCACTGGTCCACGTAGATGGAGTGGAGGTTGTCGGTGTCCTCATCTCTGCGGATGGCGTTCATGTCCGTATAGAGACCCTCCCCTGAGTGAAAGCCGTAGCGCTTTAAAGCGTAGCGCTTCCACTTGGCCAGGGAGTGGACGATCTCCGCCATGTCGTCATTCTGCTCCTTAATGCCGAAGGCAACCGGGCGCTCCACCCCGTTCAGATTGTCGTTGAGTCCGGTGGAGGGCTTCACAAAGAGGGGCGCTGAGACCCGGGTCAGGTGAAGGGACTTTGCAAGGGCCCGCTCAAAAAAATCCTTTACTTCTTTGATCGCGACTTCTGTCTCGCGTATGGTGAGAGGAGATGTATATCCCTCTGGTGTCATAAGACTGCTCATATACTTTTACCTCACTTTTCTTTAATACTACAATACTACGGTGCAGGGGGCAAAAGGAAATCGGCCCGTTTTGCACCTGTTTGCGTCTCGCCTGTTTGCACCTGCGCTGCGCCTTAGCCGGGCTGCATCGGAAGCTCCTCCTTGGACAGCCCCAGAAGGTCCAGGGCGTTGAGGCGGAAGATCTGCTCCCTCTCCTCCTCTGTGAGGGGGAGCTCCCTCAGATACTGTACAAATTCCCTCTGGCCTGCCCAGGGGGAGTCGGTGCCGAAGAGGATGCGGTCTGCGCCGTGGTTTCTGACAATGCGGAGGAACTGGTCGTCGGGAATGTCACCCAGGACGACGGCCGTGTCGAACCAGACAGACTCTCCCACCAGATACTCCTCCACCTCGTCCCATCTGCGGTAGCCGCCCATGTGGGCCAGGATCAGCCTGTCCGGCTGCACCTCGCGTATCACGTCCCTGGCCAGCCTGGGAGGACAGTGGACGCACTCCGGGTAGCCCGGGTCAAAGCCCGCATGTACGCTGATGATCAGCCCCAGCTCAGTGGCATAGCTAATGATCCGCTTGTAGCGAATGTCGTCGATCATGACGCCCTGATAGTCCGGGTGAAGCTTGATTCCTTTTATGCCCGCATCCCGGATGTAACACAGCTTTTCCCGGTAATCCTCATTGTCCGGGTGGATGCCGCCAAAGGACAAAAGACCGGCCCCCGGGTCCTGCATCTGCAGGGCGAACCGGTTGATAGAGTCAAACTGGGAGGGGTTTGTCACCACGGGAAGGACGACAGAGAACGCAAGACCCGCCTTACTGGTAGAGGCCAGAAGGCCGGACGCCATCCCGTTCGTGTAGGGGTGGGTATGGCATCTGGACTCGAGAAAATCCAGGGTCTTTGAGGCGATCTTCTCCGGAAAAATATGTGTATGAAAGTCAATCACCGCATGGTTCCTCCTGTTTCTTCAGCTCATTGTAGCAGTAGCCGATAATGTCCTTTCGGGTGATGATCCCGATGAAGTTTTCCTGGTCATCCACCACGGGAACAAAATTCTGCTCCATGGCTCTCCCGATCAGATCCTCCATCTTGGACTTGGCCGTCACACACTGGTAGTCCAGACGCCGGCCCACCTTCATGATACTGATATTCTCGGCCTCCTTCAGATTGAAGAGATCCAGCTTCTTCAGGCCCCACAGAAGGTCGCCCTCCGTTATGGATCCCACGTATTTTCCGTCCCGGCTCAGAATGGGGATGGAGGAGTACTTGTGATACTCCATGATCTCAAGGGCCTGACGGACTGTGTGGTAGTCGTAGATGTAGGCGATCTCCACCTTGGGTTTCAGGAAAAACAGGATGTTGCTGTTTGCGTGCTTCATTTCTCCTTTAACACTCCTTGTGTATGATGTGTTTTAAATCTGTGTTGTGACAAAAATATCGTAGATGGCCCGCACAGCCGCCTCGAAATCGTGGTTCCGCACGCCGATGATGATATTCAGCTCACTGGAGCCTTGGTCGATCATCTTCACATTGACATTGGCGTGGGCCAGAGCGGAGAAGATCCGGCCGGAGGTTCCCCTTGTGGCCTTCATGCCCCTTCCCACAACGGCGATAAGGGCCAGATCAGACTCCAGCTCCACAAAATCCGGCTCTACGGCTCTGTGGATACCAGCGACAACCTCCTGCTCCTTCTCCTCAAACTCGTCCTTGTGAACAAAGATGGTCATGGTGTCGATGCCGGATGGCATGTGCTCGATGGAGATGTCGTTGTCCGCAAATACGCCCAGCACCTTGTGGCAGAAGCCCACCTCGGAGTTCATCATGGCCTTCTCCACAGTGATAGAGGCAAAATCCCGCTTGCCTGCAATGCCGGTGATAGTAAACCGGGGCGTGCGGCAGGTGGCCGCCACGATGAGAGTGCCCTTGTCCTCAGGCGCGTTTGTATTGCGGATGTTGATGGGAATTCCCTCCTTGCGGACCGGGAAGATGGCGTCCTCGTGGAGAACGGAAGCGCCCATGTAGGACAGCTCGCGCAGCTCCCTGTATGTAATGACGTCAATGGCCTTCGGATTTTTGACTACCCGGGGATCCGCCACCAGGAAACCGGACACGTCCGTCCAATTCTCATACATGTCAGCGTGCACCGCCTTTGCCACGATGGAGCCTGTGATATCGGATCCTCCTCTTGAGAAGGTCTTGATCCTGCCGTCCGGCAGAGAGCCGTAAAATCCAGGGATCACCGCTCTCTCACAGTCGGCCAGCCTCTCAGCAAGGACCTGGTTAGTCTTCTCCGCGTCAAAGGCGCCGGACTCCTGGAAAAAGATCACGTCCGCCGCGTCGATGAAGGTGTAGCCCAGGTACTCCGCCATGACGATGCCGTTCAGATACTCGCCCCTGGAGGCTGCGTAGTCCCGGCCGATCTTGCGGCTGAAGTTCTCCCGGATGACCTGGAATTCCTCTGTGAGATCCAGTGTCAGATCCAGTCCCCGTATGATCTCGTCGTATCTGGCTTTAATATCCAGGATCATCTTTTCAAACTGCTCCGCCTCGTCCTCCTCGCGCAGGGCGAGAAGATAACAGCTGTAGAGCATGTCTGTCACCTTGGTATCCTGGGGGTGGCGTTTTCCCGGCGCTGACGGGATCACGTATCTGCGGGACTCGTCCTGGCGTATGATGCGGCCTGCCTTTTTAAACTGGGCTGCACTCGCCAGAGAGCTGCCGCCGAATTTTACTACTTTTTTCATCTGTCAATCCTCCGTAATCATCTTGTGTTTTTGGCCGGAATACTCAGTCCGGTATAAATATATTGAATAGCTTTGTCCTGCTACACGTCCAGTACTGTCTCTCACTTCGCATCCTCCTTTGCCGTGACGTCAGCAAAGGAGGCGCCAGTCACCTTTTTCAGATCCTGAGGGGAAAGCTGAAGCTGCATGCCCAGCTTCCCGCCGCTTATATAGATGTAGTCCAGCCCCTCCGCGGCCGCCTGGATCACGGTGGGGAACTGCTTTTTCATGCCAATGGATGTGCAGCCTCCCCGGACATACCCGGTCACCTTTGTCAGGTCTTTTAAGTGGAGCATCTCTAAGGATTTCTCGCCCACAGCCTTTGCGGCCTTCTTGAAATCAATCTCCTCTGCAATGGGGATGACGAACACGTAATGGGCTCCTGTCCTTCCCACAGTCACCAAGGTCTTGTAAACCCGATCGTGAGGCAGGCCCAGCTGATCCGCTACGTGCACTCCGTCCGCAAACTCCCCGCACTCGTAGGTCTGATACGTGTAGGGAATGCCGGCTCTGTCGAGCATTCGCATGGCGTTTGTCTTCAGTTCTTTTTTGCTCATGTCTTACTCCTTCAGTTCCTATTCCATCATACCACTCCAAAAGAGTGCTTGGCAACGCTTTCCTTGATGTCCTGTCCCAGATCTTCCAGCGCCTTAAGTTCACCCGGGCTTCCGGCGTAGAGCTCCAAGCGGTGAAAATGAAGGGGTGCGGGTTCCTCCTGTGCCCAGCGGTAAAAGGCGTCCGTCACAAGCTCCGGTTTCAGATTGTCGGCGCTTCCGGCAGCCAGACAAAGGAAGAGACCCTCATCCCTCACTGCGGCCCCGTAGATCAGGGGGCGTATATCCATCTCTTTCTCGCTCCTTTTGGTCTTCTTTAGAACAGGGATGGCGGACTGGGCGAGAAAGGCCTCCAGTCTGTCCGTCCGAAAGGAGCTGGCAGAGGGCGCTGAGGTCTCGTTTTTGACCGTCACAAGATAGTCTGCCGCTGAGACGATGGTCATGCCGCCAGCCTTTTTCTCGTCGCTGATCTGCCGGAAACTGACCACCGCAAGCCCCTCCGGCATGACGGCGTTCAACGCCCGGACAGCCCGGGAGGAGGAAACCGGCTCTCTCAGCTCGATGTCCATGTACTCTCCGTCGCTGGTGAGGCCGATGCCAAGAGGCTGTGCAAAGGACATGATCATGTGGGGACTGTATCCCCCGGTGAAGGCGATGGGGATGTGCGCCCTTCTCATAGCCTTCTGAAAGCAACGCATCACATCCAGATGCCCGATAAACCGCAGGATGCCGTATTTGCGAAATTTAATTCTTACCTTCAACACAGACCCCTCCTTTCCATCTGGCTACGCCACATCCGGAACACTGCTGGCGGCAGTTTGGCGTGGCTTCCCCTCTCATGGCTCTCTCCCACTCTCTGCGGAGAAACTGCTTTGTCACACCGATATCGATAAAGTCCCAGGGGAAGATCTCATCCGCCCCTCTCTCCCGCTCGTTGTAGAAGACCAAGTCAATGCCTGTCTTCTCAAAGGCCTCCAGCCATTTTTCATAGTGGAAATTCTCTGTCCAGGCATCGTAGATGCAGCCGGACTTATAGGCCTCAAGGACTGCCCTGCCCACTCTTCGGTCTCCTCTTGCCAGTATCCCTTCCAGGACAGTGACCTCCGCGTCGTGCCAGTTGTACTTCAGGCTCTTGCGGTTCAGCTGGTCCTGGAAGGCGTGCTTGACAATGGCAGCCCTTGCGATATACTCCTCATTGCTGTACATCCGGGCCCACTGGAAGGAGGTGAAGGGCTTGGGGATGAAAAAGGAGGAGCTGGCCGTGATCTGGCACTTTCCATTCCGCTGCTCCTTGGGGAGCTCGTAGTACCGCCGGGCCACCTTGTCTGCCAGGGCGGCGACGGCCTCCATGTCCTCCCTCGTCTCCGTGGGAAGTCCCAGCATGAAGTAGAGCTTGACCTTGTTCCAGCCGCCCTCGAAGGCCTGTCCCGCTCCGGTCAGAATGTCCTCTTCCGTCAGCCCTTTGTTGATCACGTCCCGCATCCGCTGGGAGCCGGCCTCAGGGGCAAAAGTCAGGCTGCTCTTCTTCACATCCTGGACCTTGCTCATGACGTCCAGGGAAAAGGCGTCAATGCGCAGGGAAGGCAGAGAGATATTGATCCCTCTCTCGTTACATTCGTCGACGAGGAAATTGACCAGCTCCTCCAGCTTGCTGTAGTCGCTGGAGCTTAAGGAGCTCAGGGAAATCTCCTCGTGTCCGGTGCTTTCCAGCATATGGCGTGCATACTCCTTCAAGGTCTCTACATCCCGCTCCCTGGTGGGCCGATACAGCATGCCGGCCTGGCAGAAGCGGCAGCCCCGGATGCACCCTCTCTGGATCTCCAACACCACCCGGTCCTGTGTCACCTTGATAAAGGGGACAATGGGGCGCTCAGGGTAGGTGGTCTGCGCCATGTCCATGACCACCTGTTTTTTGACCACAGCGGGTACTCCCGGCTCTGTAGGTTCAAAGGAGGCGATGGTGCCGTCCTCCCCGTATTCCGTGTGGTAGAACATGGGGACATAGATCCCCTCGATTCGGGCCGCTTTAAGAAGGAAATCTCTGCGGCTTCCTCCTGAGCTTCTGTTCTCCTTATATACATCCAAAAGTTTCCGGTAGATTGTCTCCCCCTCCCCAATATAGAAGAGGTCGAAAAAGTCTGCCAGCGGTTCCGGATTGTAGGCGCAGGGACCGCCTCCGATGACAATGGGACATTCCTCATCCCTTTGCGCAGCCAGAAGGGAGATGCCGGAGAGGTCCAGCACCTGTAAGATATTTGTGTAGCACATCTCATACTGGATAGTGATGCCCAGGAAATCAAAGTTCTTTATGGGATCCTGGGACTCCAGGGCAAAGAGGGGAATGTGCGCCTCCCTCATGATCTGGTCCAGATCCGTCCACGGGGAGTACACCCTCTCGCACCACACATCCTCCATCCGGTTGAACATGTCGTAGAGGATCTGGATGCCCAGGTGGGACATCCCGATTTCGTAGACATCGGGGAAGCACATGGCAAAGCGAATATCCACCTTGTCCCTGTCCTTCATCACTGAGTTCACCTCCCCGCCGGTGTAGCGGGCAGGTTTTTCGATTTTTAGCAATATTTCATCGTTTAATGCTAGTTTTCTCATGTATTCCTTGCAATTGTTGTACAATATATACAAAAAATCAATTTTGGGTTTTCGGGTTTCAAAGTTGTTTATACTGGTGTTTTTAGTGTGCGTAATTCAAACGGCACAAGGCTATGATCCGACATTATTTTTCACCAAAATAAGACAAATACGACGGATTTTGTTTTGAGTTAGCTTTTTCAACATTATATACAAAACAATAGTGTGTTAAACTTTATGGAACAAAAGTGTCTGAAAATTTTCTGTTTTTTGGACAGTATAAATATAACTACCGTTATTAGCTACTGCAATACTATAACTTCTAACATATTGTCTTTCGATTTTAAGTGTATGCTTTTCGATATTAAAATCGCCATGGCGCAGACTGCGAATTTCTCCTGTTCTAAGGCCGAGCAAAGGAGCAAGTAATCTTTCCAAATAATAGATTTGTCATCAGCCTCCTTTTGTTCCTGAACTTCTACGTGATTTTCCACTCTTCCAGCTACTTCATACTTAACCGTGTGGCTAGAGAAATTGATCGTATAAATTGTACTAGACAGAATAAAGTTTGTCAAATTGGACAAACTTTATCGAAATAATATAATTAGACGAAAATTTATAATACAAGCAAGGGCAGAACCTTAAAAATTGGCTCTGCCCAAAGTAACTAATGACATATCTTATATCAGTTTTTTCAGTTTACACAAAACTGGAAACGGTCTCTGCCACCTCGGTATCGTTATACAACAAATCTGTCATCTCGCAAAGCAACCATCACTATCCTGTGTCTTGCCCAGACATCATCCCTACTCCAGCGCGGCCTGTTTCACTCGCTTCAGCCCTCTCGCCACTGCCGGGATATTCATGATGATCAGCGTAATGACAGCCTCTGCCAGCAGGTAATTATAGTTATACAGGATCGGATACAGACTGCCAAGCGCTTTCGGGAAGTTCTCCGGCATATAGTCCATCCAATAGAGATACCCTCCCAGCGCATGGAATGCTCCCCTGGCAATCACCGCCGTGATATAACCTTTCATCAGTCCGTTTTTGCTTTTTGTGAAAAATCCCCCCACGCCCAGTGCGGCAAAGGCAAAGATATAGTCACAGCACACCTGAAAGAAGGAAAGTACATAGGGTTCCTGGAGAAACTGCAGGATTCCGTACCCCAGTCCCACAAGAATACCTGCCTTCGATCCGTACCAGTTTCCCACAAGAACGATGAAAAGCATACTGCACAGCGTCACGCTTCCTCCCCATGGCATATTGAAGATCTTAATGTAGGATGTAATGAAGGCAAGGGCCAGAGCCATAGCACAATACACAAGCTGCTTGGTTCCCATCCTCTTTTTCTCCGAAACTTTCCCTGCAAAGACAAGCGCCACAATAAAAAACACCGCGCCGATCACGATACATACTGCATATCCGACGGCTGTCAGCCCGCCATCTGCATTTACAAGAAAGCTGAACATAACAAAAACCCTCCTTATCTTCAAGACTGAAAACAAAAAGGGTTCAAAAAGCATGAACCAACGAATCCCTACGCTGGCATTATCCAGATCAAGTTATGGGTCGAAGTTCGCAACTTCCTCTCAGCCTGTAATACAAGCTCCCCTTGT
>CAZZBJ010000090.1:0-8308 GCA_964652805.1 uncultured Mordavella sp.
ACAGCGGTAAGCTTTGGAGCGTCCAAGACTCTGACGGGCCGGGATCTGCAGGCAGATGAATTTACATTTGTTATAAAAGATGCAGATGGAAATACGGTGGCGAAGGCCACAAATGACGCCAACGGTTCGGTGAAGTTCGAGGAAGTGACCTTCGATCAGACCGGAACCTACACCTACACGATATCCGAGGTGAAGGGCGACGACGGCACCATCACCTACGATGAGACAGTCTACACAGCAGTGGTCACCGTGACCGACGATCTGTCCGGACATCTCGTTGCAAACGTGACAGACGGGGATGGAAACGCCCTGAGCATGACATTTGCCAATGAGTACACGGAGCCGGTCGTAAGCGTGCGCACAGGCGACACGGCGGCGGTTCTTCCGCTTGTTATCGCCATGGCGGCAGCGCTTGTGGTCATCCTTGTACTGGGAGCGGCGATCCTGCGCAGACGCAGAAGATAGCCTTCACCGGATACAGGAGAAAAGAATATAAGAACTGGCAAATATAAACACAGCAGGCGGCCGAAAGGAGAGGTCTTCTCTCCTCCTCGGCCGCCTTATAAATAGGAGCACCTATCCGGATTTTCTGGTATATTCAAAGAAAAAAGGATGGTGTTATTTTGACATTGACTATCCTGTGTGATACACTAAGAGAGTGTTGATGGGATTAAGAAGTTTCTGCCATTTCTTTTGCCCCCGACATCAAAGAGTTAAAATATATACATTGTTATATAGAAACATATTTGTTGAGGTGAGAATATTGGATAAATATGAATATCGGGTTAAAACAGAGCAGATGCTTGAATACATGGAAAAAAAGCAGTACAAGAAAGCCATGGAGATCGCTGACACGATCGACTGGCGCCGTGTGAAAAACGCGTCCATGCTCAACAGCGTAAGCGAGATCTATGAATATAACGGGGAGTATCAGAAGAGCAGAGATGTGCTGTTCATAGCCTACGACAGGGCTCCGGGGAGCAGGAAGACCGTCTACAGGCTGGGGATGCTTGCTTTGAAGATTCATGACACAGACGAGGCCTCGGACTGCTATGAAGAGTTCGTCAGACTGGCGCCGAAGGACCCCAATCAGTTCATCTTAAAATATAAAATACTGAAGGCCCGCCGCGCGCCCCTGTCTGAGCAGATCGAGGTGCTGGAGGATTTCAAGAAAGCGGAGTATGTGGAGAAGTGGGCCTATGAGCTGGCAAAGCTCTACCATGAGGCCGGTATGACCGCGGAGTGCCTGGAGGAGTGCGACGACCTGATTCTCTGGTTCAGCGAAGGAAAGTACGTCTACCAGTCTATGGAGCTGAAGATGAAATACAAGCCGCTGACGCCTCTCCAGCAGGAGAAGTACGACAGCATGAGAGGCCTGTCCGCTCACGCCCCCCACAAAGACAGGCTGGCGAAGGAAGAAGCGCCTGTAGAGGAGCAAAAAGAGACTGCGCCCCGGAAGTCCGCAGAAGAGGGGACAGACAGGGAGGCAGAGGAGGAGGCCGCTTCGGAGGAGCCTTCTTGGAATACGGTTGAGCAGAGCGCTTCCCAGACGCCCGGCACCATTGACGCGGAGACAAGGGAGATCCGGCTGGATGAGCTGCGGGCGGCAAGAGAGCAGGCCATGCAGGCAGACGCCGCCGCTTCTGAAGAGGAGAAGGAGACCCCTGAGACGGAGGAGCCAAGGAGACGCCGCAGGAAGGAGGAGTCTCCTATCCGCAGGACAGTCAAAGGCGCGACTCTGGCTGAGGCCCTGGCCAATGGCGTCAAGGTCGCCAGCGGCATGGCCATAGAGGATATTGAGAAGAAGGCCAGCCCCAAGCGGGATGAGGATATGCGCATCACAGGCCAGATGAAGATCGAGGAGATCCTGGCGGCCTGGGAGGCAAAGCAGAAGGACAATGCCGAGGCTATCCAGGCCCAGAAGAAGCGGGATGAAGAGAAGCTTGCCCGGAAGAAGCGGGAGGCACAGCGCCGCCGCGAGGAGGAAGCCAGAAGGATAGAGGAACAGCAAAGAGCGGCCGAGGAGGCCAGAAGGATTGCGGAGCAAAGAGCGGCCGAGGAGGCCAGAAGACTGGCTGAGGAGCAGGCTGAACAGGAGCGGCTTCTGGCAAAGCAGAGGGCTGACGAGGAGAAGCGCCTTGCCCGTCAGAAGGAGGAAGAGGAGGAGGCCCTTCTGGACCGCATTGCTTCCGGTCAGGTAACGGCCGAACTGAAAGAGGCTGTGAAGAACGTTGTTCCCCGGGAAGAGGCAGAGGAACCGGCAGAGGAAGAGACCGGGGAGGAGGCTGACTTGATGGCGGCTGACTATGAGGAAGCTGATCAGGAGGAGGCCGATTATGAGGAGGCCGATTATGAGGAGGCTCAGGAGTCGGAGCAGGAAGAGGCTGGTTATGAGGAGCCTGCGGCCAGTGCTGCGGATTTTGAGGAGCCTGCGGCCAGTGCTGCGGATTTTGAGGAGCCTGCGGATGAGCCGCAGGAGAAGGAAGAGGATCCGGTTGCCGGCATGACGGTCGACCTGCGGCAGCTCGTGGAGGAGCTGGAGGCTGAGGAGCCCTACGAGGATGACTATGAGGAAGCCGGCTTTGCGGATGAAGACGACTATGACGAGGAGCCGGCGGATGAGGCTGACAGCTACGGGGAAGACGAGTACGAGGAGGCCGGGTTCGAGGCCGAGGCTGACTATGAAGAGGCTGACTTGGAGGAGGCCGGCTATGAGGAAGATGACTACGAGGAAGATGACTATGAGGAAGCCGGCTATGATGCGGACGACTATGATGAGGATGACCTTGTAGACGACTATGAGGACTATGACGATTACGACGATGGCTTTTTCGACGAGGATGAAGAGGAGGATGAAGAGGAGGAGCCTGAGGAAGAGGAAGACATGCCCGAGGAGCCTGCCCGCAAGCTGACAAGAAAAGAGAAGCGGGCCCGGAAAAAGGCGGAGAAAGAGGCCGCCAGGCAGGCGAGAGAGACCGGAGAGCTTGTCATCGAGGAGCCCACGGAGGAGGAAATCCAAAGACGAATCCAGAAGGGAAAGGGCGGCGTGCCCTTTGATACGGGATTTGTGGTGACAGGACGCTACGACCTGAGCGCCACCAGCGAGATCGGGCTGAAGGCCGGGCTCACGGAGGAGCAGAAGCAGCTCTTCTCCTACTTCGTTCCTGTCCGGGGTATGAGCGAGCAGATCGTGGAGGTGCTGGACAATGACCGGAGAGAGAGAAGGGGCGGCACATCCCGCACCGGCAACATTCTGGTTATCGGCCACAAGGGTTCCGGAAAGACGGTTCTTGCTGTGGACATGGTGAAAGCCATCCAGAAGCAGAGGAACCTGAAGCAGGGCAAGGTGGCCATCGTGACAGGCGAGTCTCTGAACAAGAAGGATATCCCCAACATCATCCAGAAGCTGCGGGGCGGAGCCATCATTATTGAGAAAGCAGGAAAGCTCAACGCAAGGACAATCCGGGAGCTGGACATTCTGATGGAGAAGAAGACAGGAGAGCTGCTCTTCGTCCTGGAAGATCAGAAGAAGGCGCTGGAGAGACTGTTTACCGCCAATCCGGATTTTAAAAAGAAATTTACATCCAGGCTGGAGCTTCCGGTGTTTATCAACGATGAGCTGGTTACGTTCGGGCAGACCTACGCCAAGGAAAACGGCTACAAGTTAGATGAGATGGGTATTCTGGCTCTCTACAGCAGGATTGATATGATGCAAAGAGAAGATCACGCCGTTTCCGTGGCAGAGGTGAAGGAGATCATGGACGCGGCCATTGACCACTCCCAGAAGGCAAATGTCAAGCATCTCGCCCGTCGGATGTTCCGGAAGGGGACAGATGAGTCAGAGCGGATTATCCTGAAGGAAGACGATTTTAAGAGCTGAAAACTGTATAAAATGTATAAAAAAGAAGGAGCTTTGACAAAATAGATTGTTCAAAACTCTTTCTTTTTGTGGGGTGATAAAGTATAATAGATATATTAGAAATGGAACATGAGAGGGTGAGATCATGGCAGAAAATAAGAACATAAAGCCTTATGAGATAGGGGAGCTGGACCACTATCTGTTCGGTCAGGGAACCCATTACGAGATATACAGGAAGCTGGGCGCCCACCGGGTAAAGGACGGAGATCAGGAGGGCGTTTATTTTGCTGTCTGGGCGCCCCATGCCCGGGGTGTTTCCGTGGTAGGCGACTTTAACGGGTGGAACAGAGAGGCAAATCCCATGGAAAGAGGGGAACCTCTCGGCATTTACACCTGCTTTGTGCCGAATCTGCCGGAACTGTCGCTGTACAAATACTGCATCAAGACCTACAAAGGAGAGTACATCCTGAAGGCGGATCCATTTGCCAACTATGCGGAGAAGCGGCCCGGGACAGCGTCCAGAGTTGCGGACCTGTCCAACATTTCATGGACAGACGGCGAGTGGATGGAGAAGCGCAGGACGTGGGATCACAGGGTTCAGCCCATGTCCATCTATGAAGTCCACATCGGCTCCTGGAAGAAGCACCCGCTGACAGAGGAGGGGGAGGACGGCTTCTACAATTACCGGGAGTTTGCCAGAGAAATCGCGAAATATGTGAAATATATGGGCTATACCCACATTGAGATCATGGGGATCGCAGAGCATCCCTTTGACGGCTCCTGGGGCTACCAGGTGACAGGCTATTTTGCCCCCACGTCCCGGTACGGCACGCCGGCGGATTTTGCCTGGATGATCAACTACCTGCACCGCAGCAAGATCGGCGTTATCCTGGACTGGGTGCCCGCTCATTTCCCGCGGGATGCCCACGGGCTTGCGGATTTTGATGGAACGCCCACCTTTGAGTATGCGGATCCCAGGAAGGGAGAGCATCCGGACTGGGGCACAAAGATTTTTGACTACGGGAAAAATGAGGTGCAGAACTTCCTCATTTCAAACGCTCTTTTCTGGATAGAGAATTACCACGTGGACGGGCTCAGAGTAGACGCGGTGGCGTCCATGCTCTATCTGGACTACGGCAAGCAGGACGGACAGTGGGTTGCCAACAAGTACGGCGGCAATAAGAATCTGGAGGCTATCGGATTTTTCAAGCATCTGAATTCTGTGGTGCTGGGGAGGAATCCGGGGGCAGTGATGATTGCGGAGGAGTCCACCGCATGGCCCAAGGTGACGGGCAAGGTGGAGGACGACGGCCTGGGCTTCAGCCTGAAGTGGAACATGGGCTGGATGCACGATTTCACTGAGTACATGAAGCTGGATCCCTATTTCCGTAAAGGGGCCCACAATCTGATGACATTTGCCATGAGCTACGCCTACAGTGAGAATTACATCCTTGTGCTCTCCCACGATGAGGTGGTTCATCTGAAATGCTCTATGCTGAACAAGATGCCCGGACTTGGATTTGACAAGTACGCCAACCTGAAGGCGGGCTACGCCTTCATGATCGGACATGCAGGCAAGAAGCTGCTTTTCATGGGGCAGGAGTTCGCCCAGCTCAGGGAGTGGAGCGAGAAGAGGGAGCTGGACTGGTTCCTTCTGGCGGAACCGGAGCACCAGGCCGTCCGGAACTGGATGAGGGACCTGCTCCATCTGTACAGGAAGAACCGAGCTCTCTACGATCAGGACAGCACCTGGGAGGGATTTGAGTGGATCAACGCGGACGACAGGAACAGGAGCATTTACAGCTTCATGCGCCACGGAAAGGGCGGCAGGAAAAATCTGCTCTTTGTCATTAATTTTACCCCCATGGCCCGGGAGGACTACCGGGTGGGCGTTCCCAGGAGAAAGCAGTACAAGCTGGTTATGAACAGCGACGACCTGGAGTACGGCGGAAAGGGCGAGGCGCGACCCGGGGTCTACAAGGCTGTGAAGTCCGAGTGCGACGGCAGGCCCTACTCATTTGCCTACAAGCTGCCTCCCTACGGAGTGGCGATCTTTGAATTTTAGGGAGAGTTGTGATAGGATGACAGGCGGAAGGAGTGATCTCTCCGTCTGTATTTTTGTGCCATAGGCTAAAAGAGGAAAGGAGACGGACAACATGCGTCTGAGAAATATACCCCGGGCAGAGAGTGTGCTGGAGGCCCACGACAAGGTGATCAAAAACGAGAAGGAGCTGAAAGGCAGGTGGAAGGAAGTCTTTGGAAATGACCATCCTGTCTATCTGGAGATTGGGATGGGAAAGGGGCGGTTCCTTACGGAGATGGCGGCCCGCCATCCGGAGCGGAACTATATCGGCATCGAGCGGTATTCCAGCGTCCTTCTGCGGGCGGTGGAGCGGCTGGACAAGCCGGGGGAGGGCCGGGAACCGGGAAACATCCGGTTGATCTGTATGGACGCGGCCCGGATCGGAGAGGTGTTTGAAAAGGGGGAGGTGCAGGGCATTTACCTTAATTTCTCTGACCCATGGCCCAAGAAGAGGCATGCCAGGCGGCGGCTCACGTCCCGCGAATTTTTCGCCAGGTACGACCAGGTGCTGGCGTCGGAGGGCAGGGTGGAATTCAAAACGGATAACCAGGAACTGTTCCGGTTTTCCCTGGAGGAAGCTGACGAGGCCGGCTGGAGGGTGCTCATGCGCACTTGGGATCTTCACGGGGATCCGGATAGGAACAGGGGAAATGTGATGACAGAGTATGAGGAAAAATTTTCCGCAAAGGGACATCCCATCTGCAAGCTGATTGCCGTAAGAGATCTCCGGATGGAGCCGCACCCGTTCTTTATCCATTTTTAAGAAATGTTTCGTGTACAATCCGGCCGGGATGTGTTATATTGAGTATGGTAAAGGTTCGCGCCGGCGCGTTTCGGCGCTGCATAGCCAGAAAAAAATAAAAAAGGGAGACAAGGTTTTTTAACCGAACAGACTATGAAAATGAAGAAAATTTTGCCGCTTCTTATGGCGGCGGTAATGGCGACATCCGGCATCCCCATGGCTGTGTCTGCCTCAGAGACAGGGAGCACCTCGCAGGATGCGGGAAGCGCGGAGTCAGGAACAGACGGCACTTCCGGGGAGACGGGTTCCCAGAGCGGAACGAATAGCACAGGCAACGTGACAGACGGGACCACATCTGACGGAACCGGGCAGAGCAGTACGGACACAGACGGAACCGGACAGGGAACAGAAAGCACAGACGGCATTGTGACAGAGGATGAAGAGCAGGAAGACGATGCCGCAGATGAGAACACAGAGGAAGAAGAGGATACAGATACCTCCGAGGGCAACACGGACAGCGGAAAGGTGGTCACTCTTGGGGAGAACTTAACGGAGGAGCAGAGGGCTTCCATGTACGAGTATTTTGGCACCTCTCCGGATGAGGTACAGACCATTATCGTCACACATGAGGACGAAGTGCAGTACATGGAGGGCATCGCCACAGACGAGCAGATCGGAGCTACGACAAACAGCTGTGCCTATGTGGAGCCTACAGACTCCGGTGGCATCAAGGTGAAGACGGCGAACCTGAATTATGTGACCAGCGCTATGATCGCCAGTACCCTGACCACAGCAGGCATGGAGAACTGCAATGTTATCGCGGCCTGCCCCTTTGAGGTGTCCGGCACCGGCGCCCTGACAGGGATTATCATGGCCTACGAGACAGCCAGCGGCGAGGAACTGGACGAGGGACAGAAGGAAGCCGCCATGGAGGAGCTGGTGACGATAAGCGACCTGGCTGACAGCATAGGGCAGGAGACGGCTACAGAGGTCATCAAGGATATCAAGACAGAGATCATTGACGAGGGACTGACGGATTCGGAGGAAATCGGCGAGGTTGTTGACGAGATTGCAGAGGAAAACGAGATCACGCTGACAGACGACCAGAGAGCCCAGATCGTGGCCCTGATGGAGAAGATTTCCCAGTATGATTACGATGTGGACGCCCTGAAAGACACGCTGGATAATCTGACCGGAGACAGCGGCGTGCTTGCCAACATCTGGAATTCTGTCAAGACCTTCTTTGTGGGCTCAGACGACGGTATCCTCAGCGACACAAACGATGAGGTTCTTGGCTCCGATGTCATTACTGACAGCACAGTCAATGAGAGCGGATTTAAAGACGGCCTGCTCACAAGAATCAAGAATTTTTTCACAGGTGAATAATATTGCAATACGAGACGTAATCCTTTTCCAGAGGATTGCGTCTCGTTTGCAAAGTGGAAGTAAAGGTTTCGCTTCCGTGTGGAGAAAAAAGAAGAAAAAAATGAAAAAACAGCTTGCATTATTCGGGGAACTGTTATATAATGTTCCTTGCGTTGAGTAATGACTCGACAGATCATAAAAGATGCGCGATTAGCTCAGCTGGCAGAGCACCTGACTCTTAATCAGGGTGTCCAGGGTT
>CAZZBJ010000091.1:0-8117 GCA_964652805.1 uncultured Mordavella sp.
TTTTATAGTAACCGTCTTTCCCCTTTGTATATTTTGCTTTTGCCATTGTATCAACTCCTCCCTGATTTTGGGTACAAAAATAACAGCCCGAACTTGACGGAATCCGGGGGAAATGAAAGGGTTGTAAAAAAACTACTTTTTTATTAAGATAATAGAAAGGACATCAGAATATAAAGAGAATGAGGTGGGTAAACCATGAACGATAAAAAGGGATGTAAAGAGCGGTTGATGGAAAAGCTGGAGGGGGAGCACACTAAGAAGGCGGAGAGAAAAATCGCCGACTACTTTTTGAAAAATTTTGAAAAGACACTGCACAGCACGCTGCTGGAGCTGGCGGAGGAGATAGGCGTCAGCGATGCGTCTATTGTGCGCTTCTGCAAAAGCATCGGATACGTGGGCTTTCAGGAGTATAAGATCAACGCCGCGCTGGAGAGCGTGCCCGCGCCCAAGCTCTATAATTCCAGTCTGACTGCCCAGGACAGTCCTTCGGAAATATGCAGCAAGATTTTCTCCATAGAAAACTCCGCGCTGCAGCAGACCAGCATGGAGATGAACGTGGAGGTGGTCGAACAGGCGGCGGCGGATATGCTCTCTGCCAGGCGCATTATGATCGTGGGGACCGGGGGAAGCAGTATTGTGGCAAAGGACCTGCAGCACAAGCTCCTGAAGATCGGAGTGTTTTCCCTGGTAAACGAAGACAAGGATCTGCAGCTCATGACAGCTTCGCTTCTGGGAAAGGGAGATGTCCTGCTTGCGATTTCCGCCTCCGGGGGCAACAGGCATACGGTCCGGGTAGTGGAGATCGCCCATGGAAACGGGGCCAGGGTCATCACCCTGACCTCCAAGGCGAAAAATCTGCTGGAGGAGCAGGCGGATCTGAGCCTCTACACAGTGAGCGAGAAGACGATCTTTGAGTCAGAGTCCTTCAGCGCGAGGCTGGCACAGCTCGCTGTGCTCGACTGTCTGGTGGCGATCATGGCCTTCCACAATTATGACAGGTCGCTGGAGGCGATGAGCGCCACGCGTCTCTCCACTTCCTCTGATAAGGAATAGGATTAATAATAGGATGTAATGAAGAAACACTGCACCACAAAAATGTAGTGTTTCTTTTTTTGTACCTAAAAGAAGTAGAAAAACTAAATTTAAAAGCGGCACAAATCAGTGAAAAACTGTAATAAGTAGACAAAAATATGCGAAATATCAATGCATAAAACTGTGCACAATGGTAAAATTCAAAAATAATGTTGTAAAACTACTACATTCATGCTAGTATCAATTACAGAAGAAATACATATACAGGAGGGAGAAGCATGAAAGCAGTAGTTTTAAACGGCCCAAATGACTTTAAGGCAGTGGAAGATTATCCGAAGCCGCAGATTGGTCCGGGAGATATGCTGTTGGAGATGAAGAGAACAGCAATCTGCGGCACAGATATAAAAATTCTTGAGGGAAAAAAGACAAAGGATGTGCGCTACGGACACATCATCGGGCATGAGATCAGCGGCGTGATCTGCGAGGTCGGGTCAGAGGTTGAGGGCTACTCTGTCGGCGACAGAGTAGCCGTGGAAAATGTGATCCCGGACGGCACATGCGCGATGTGCATCAGCGGTCACGATAATGTATGTCTCCACAGACAGGCCATTGGCTACGAGTTTGACGGAGGATTTGCGGAGTATGTGTTTATTCCGGAGGTGGCTATCAAAGGCGAAAATGTAGTAAAACTTACTGATAATATTTCCTATGGCGAGGGAGCTCTGATCGAACCGCTCTCCTGCTGTCTGAGAGGACAGAGAAACGCAGGGGTGAAATTCAACGACGTAGTTGTGATTGTGGGGGCAGGTCCCATCGGACTGATGCATACCCTGCTGGCAAAGGCGGCAGGCGCCCGGAAAGTCATCGTCAGCGAGCTGAATGAGTTCCGCCGCGGCAAAGCGCTTGAGTGCGGAGCGGATATCGTTGTGGACTCAGCAAATGAGGATTTAAAGGGAATCGTGATGAGCGAGACAAACGGCGTGGGAGCGGATGTGGTCATTGTCGCCATCGGCATCCCGGCTCTGGTCAATCCAAGCATTGAGCTTGTCAGAAAGAATGGAAGCATCTGCCTGTTCGCCGGATTTACAAAGGGCGTGAAGGCGGAGATCGACCCGAACCTGATCCACTACGGCGAGATCCGGATGTGCGGCTCCAGCGCCTACAGGCGCCAGGACTACCAGGAGGCAGCCCAGATGGTCATGAGCGGAGCGGTGGATATGAAGCCGATCATCACAAATGTATTTAAAATAGAAGATTTCCAGAAGGCCTACGAAGCTGTGAAGAGCGGAGCGGACCTGAAGGTGGAGATTGAACCATAATTGAACCGAAGCTAAAAAGCTTACAGATCCGGAACTATATTCGGAAGCCATTATATCCGGAAGCCATAAAATGTAAATAAAAGATATAAGAAAAAGGAGTGTATGAACAATGGCAATGATGGGAAAAGCAGTAAGACTTGCGAGACTTGTAAATCCGAAGAGCAACAAAATGATGGCGATCACAGTGGACCAATTTCAAGGGGAATTGCACCGATAACAGGTATCCACGATATCCAGGGAGCCATTGACAAGATTGTTGCCGGAAGACCGGACGCTATGACAATGACAAAGGGTATTCAGGAGAGATGTTGGGGACCTCACGTTGGATCCGGAATTTCCGTGCTGCAGAAGATCTCCAACTACTCTCCCACAGCTCCGACAAACGACATTGTATTCGGGTCTGTGGACGCCGCTATCAGAATGGGCGCTGACGCTGTATCTATGGGAGCTATGACACTGGGCGATTTCCAGAACGAGCAGTTCGAGCGTATCGGAGAGGTGTCCGACTACTGCGACAAGATGGGCATGCCTCTGATCGGACATGTTTATCCAAAGGGAGAGAGCGTTCCGGTTGACAAGAGGACCGCATGGGAGAATATCGCTTACTGCGTGAGAAGCGCCTGCGAGCTTGGAATGGACGTTGTAAAGACAACCTATACAGGAGACCCTGACAGCATGGCAAAGGCCATCGCCTGCGTGCCCTCCTCCTTCCGCGTGGTGATCCAGGGCGGCGATGCCTGCAAGACACTGGATGACTATCTCCGGATGACACGCGACGCCATGGACTGCGGAGTAGGCGGAGTCACAATGGGACGCTTTGTGTGGGATTACAAGGATGTAACAGCCCTTGTCATCGCCCTGAGATATATGATCCACGAGGGATACAGCGTAAAAGAGGCAAAAGAGCTGCTGGCACAGCTTGAGAACGACAAGAATTATGATCAGTTTTAATCAGACACAATCAATTTTAAGCTTTAAAGGATAATTTTACAGGCGGGATGTTGTATGGAAAAAGAATATTTACTCGGCGTCGATGTGGGAACGACCAGCATCAAAGTGGCTATCATTGATAAAAATGCGAATCTGCTGGGCATCAGCAGCAGCTCTTACCGTCTGATCACGCCAAAACCGGATTATGTGCAGATAGACACGGAGGATATGTGGGAAGCCTATCTGAAGTGTATGAGACTCCTGTTTGAGGGAAAGGGGATCGATCCTGGAAAGATCGCCGGAATAGGAATCTCAAGCCTTTGTCCGGGGCTGGCCGCGTTTGGTGAAGACGGGGAGATCCTTGTAGATCCTATTATTTATTCCGACAGGAGAAGCACGAAGGAGGCTGAGATCATCCTGGATGCGGTGGGAGAGAAGAAGCTCTTTGAGATCACGGCCAACAAGTGCATGTCCGGGGCCCATTCAGGAACCTCCATGCTCTGGATCAAGAGAAATCTGCCGGATATCTACGAGAAGACAAAATACTTTGGCCATGTCAATACGGTCATGGCACAGAAAATGACGGGAAACTATGCGATTGATTACTCCAACGCCTCCTACACCAATCTGTTTGAGACGGTGAAGGGTCACGACGGCCAGTGGTCGGATTACCTCTGCGAAAGGATAGGAATCCCCAAAGAGAAGCTGCCGCCGCTGATGGACTCCGCGGATGTCGTGGGAGGTCTTATCAACAAGGAGATGGTCAGGATGGGTGTCCCGAAGGGAACGCCTGTTGTGATCGGGGGAGCTGATACACCCTGCGCCACTCTTGCGGCCGGGGTAAAGGCAAACGGGGATGCCTGCGAGTCTGTGGGGACCACGGATGTCCTGACGATCTGTGTGGATAAGCCGAATTTTGACGAGAGCTTTATCAACCGGTGTCACGTGGTGAGAGGCACCTGGATCTACCAGGGGGCCATGTCCTACACGGGGGCTGCCTACCAGTGGTTCAGGGATAAATTCTGCAGTGACATGAACGAGAAGGCAGCAGGAAGCAATCAGAACGCGTTTATGCTGATGAATGAGGAGGCTGCCCAGTCGGAGCCGGGAGCGGGAGGAGTTGTATTCCTTCCCTACATGCAGGGAGAGAGAAGCCCGGTGTGGGATTCCTACGCAAGAGGCGTGTTTTTCGGCGTGTCCCTGCGAAGCTCCAGAAAGGACTTTAACCGTGCCGTTATGGAAGGCTGCGGCTATGGCCTTCGTCAGCTCTGTGAGATCGCAGAGCGGGTGACCGGCTACAGGATGACAGGATTTTCCTCCATAGGAGGCGGAGCCAAGAGCGAGCTGTGGGCCCACATCAAGGCGGATATCACAGGAAAGGATATCAAGATCCTGGATATGAACGACACGGCGCCGGTGGGAGCAGCCCTGCTGGCCGGAGTGGGAGCCGGAATATACAGGGATGCAGCGGAGGCGTCTGACAGGGTGAAAAAGACCGTTTACAAGGTGGTCAAAAGCAGTGACGAGAACAAGGACGCCTATGAAAAGGGATACCAGGTCTACACCCATCTGTATCCGAGAATAAAGGATCTTTACAGGATCCATCAAGGGAGTTTTGTTGAATGAAAATTGTAGTATTAGACGGATATACAGAAAATCCCGGCGATCTGAGTTGGGATAAGCTGAAGGAGTTTGGTGATCTGACTGTATATGACAGGACTCCGGTGGACGACGAGGAGGAGATCATCAGAAGGATCGGTGACGCGGAGGTGGTATTTACCAACAAGACGCCTGTCTCCAGGAAGGTCATCGACGCCTGCCCGGGCATGCGCATGATCAGCATGCTGGCCACCGGCTACAATGTCGTGGATTATACATACGCAAAGGAAAAAGGCATACCGGTCACGAACGTGCCCACATACGGGACAGCGTCAGTGGGGCAGTTCGCCATCGCGCTGCTGCTCGAGATCTGCCACCATATTGGTCATCACGACAGGACCGTGCACGAGGGAAAATGGGAAAACTGCGAAGACTGGTGCTACTGGGACTATCCCCTGATCGAGCTGGACGGCAAGACCATGGGAGTCATTGGATTTGGGCGTATCGGCCAGACTACCGGCAGGCTGGCAAAGGCGCTGGGGATGCGGGTACTCGCCTACGACTCTTACCCGAACGAGACGGGAAAGCAGATCGCGGAGTATGTGGATCTGGACATGCTGCTGGCACAGTCGGATGTGATCGCGCTCCACTGTCCGCTCTTCCCGGATACCGAGAGGATCATCAATAAAGAAAACATTGCCAAAATGAAGGACGGGGTCATCCTGATTAACAATTCCCGGGGACCGCTGGTCGTAGAGCAGGACCTTGCGGACGCCCTGAATACGGGAAAGGTTGCCGCGGCGGGACTGGACGTTGTCTCCACAGAGCCCATCAGTGGGGGCAATCCGCTTTTGAAAGCGAAAAACTGCATCATCACGCCCCACATTTCCTGGGCGCCGAAGGAGAGCAGACAGAGGATCATGGACTGTGCGTACGACAATCTGAAGGCGTATGCAGAGGGAAAACCAGTCAACGTGGTCAACAGTTAGAAGGAGCGAGTGTCATGAAGGAACAAATACAGTTTGTGGATGAGGGAGTCAGGGACTGGATCTCTGACGAAGAATTAAAAAATTTCCAAGCCACTGCGGAGGCGGCGAAAGAGCGCCTCATGAAACGGGAGGGAGCGGGAAACGACTTCCTTGGGTGGATGGATCTTCCGGAACAATATGATAAAGATGAGCTGCGCAGGATCAAAGCGGCGGCTAGGAAAATCCAAAACGATTCCAGGGTGCTTCTGGTCATCGGTATCGGCGGTTCTTATCTGGGAGCCAGGGCAGCCATTGAGTTTTTACACCACAGCTTTTACAACAGTCTCTCCGACGACGAGAGGACGACACCGAAAATCTATTTCTGCGGAAATTCCAATTCCTCCAAATACCTGGCGGATCTGATGGATATTCTTGGCGATCAGGATTTCTCCATCAATGTGATCTCGAAATCAGGGACAACCACAGAGTCCGCGGTAGCCTTCCGCATCTTTAAAAAGAAGCTGGAGGAAAAATACGGGAAGCAGGAGGCGGCCAAAAGGGTCTACGCCACCACCGACAGACAGCGCGGAGCGCTGAAAAAGATGGCTGACAAGGAGGGGTACACCTGCTTTGTCATTCCGGACGACGTGGGAGGCAGATACTCTGTACTGGCCAACTATGAGACGAGCCTTCACTATGTATCTGAGTGGTGGAAGCAGCTGTACGGGGAAAGCGAAGGAAAGAACCAGAGAGGCCTCTTCCCGGCAGCAGTGGACCTGACTACAGACCTTCACTCCATGGGACAGTACATGCAGGACGGGGCAAGGATCCTGATTGAGACTGTGCTGAATGTGGAGGAATCCCCCCGCACGGTGGAGATCCCCGCTGAGGAGGAAGACCTGGACGGACTGAACTATCTGGCCCATAAGACCGTAGATTTTGTCAACAAAGCGGCAATGGAAGGAACCATTGCGGCCCACGAGGAGGGCGGTGTCCCCATCATGCGCATAGACCTTCCCAGACAGGACGAATATACGCTGGGACAGCTGTTCTACTTTTTCTGGTTTGCCTGCGGAGTGAGCGGCTATATAGGAGCCATCAACCCCTTCGACCAGCCGGGGGTAGAGAGCTATAAGAGAAATATGTTTGCGATACTTGGCAAGCCTCAGAAATAGTCTGGAATTATTTGTTTTAAGGAGGAGAGAAAATGAAAGAAAATAACAACGCTATTCAAGAGAACAAGACAAAGGATCTGGATCTGCTGAACAGGATGAAGAACCTGCCCGGAGGACTGATCATTGTACCCCTGCTGATCGCCGTACTGCTGGCCACGTTCTGCCCTCAGGTGTTTGAGATCGGCGGCTACGTGACAGCCCTGTTCTATGAAGGAAATTCCTGTATGATGGGCTTTTTCCTCATCGTCTGCGGATCTGCCATTAATGTAAAGCAGGTTGGTATGCCTCTCTACAAGGGCGTGACACTGACAGCCACCAAGTTCCTTCTCGGTGTGATCATCGGTATGATCGTGAGCGCCATCTGCGGCCCGGAAGGGTTCCTCGGCATTGCCCCCTTCGTGTGGATCGCGACCATCACGAACTCAAACGGATCCCTGTACATCTCCCTGTCCTCTCAGTTCGGTAATGCGACAGACACAGGAGCCATTTCGATCCTGTCCCTGAACGACGGACCGTTCTTCACCCTGGTAGCCCTGGGCGCGACAGGACTTGCATCCATCCCCTTTAATTCCTTTGTCGCAGTGCTTGTTCCGCTGCTCATCGGCTTCATCTGGGGCAACCTGGATGCAGGCTTCAGAAAGGCCTGTGCGACAGCACAGCCGATCGTCACCTTCTTCATGACGATCCCCATCGGAGCGCAGACAGATATCAACACCATTGTGACAGCCGGAGCGGCCGGTATCATCCTTGGCCTTGTATCCGCGGCAACAGCAGTCATTTTCTTCTTCACAAACAACATTCTTCTTCCGAAGAAGGAGAGAAACGCTATGGGTGCTGCCATCGGTACGACAGCCCTGAACTCTGCCATGACACCTGCGGCAGTAGGCGAGGCGGATCCGTCCATGGCTCAGTACGTGGACATGGCCACAGCACAGTGCGCAACAGCATCTGTTGTCACTCTGTTCCTCTGCCCGTTCATCACAGCGTTCTTTGACAAGCTGATGCAGAAGAAGCAGCTTGGCATCTACTCACCGGAGGGCTGGGCGCGCTACAAGGTTGACCCCAGCGTGTCGGCGCCTGCTAAGATGTAGACA
>CAZZBJ010000092.1:0-8038 GCA_964652805.1 uncultured Mordavella sp.
CTATCCCCAGGTAAAATGGCTGAAAGAGCACGGCGTGGACACAGATGTCATCATCGGCGCCAAGACAAAGGATATGCTCATCCTGGAGGACGAGATGAGGGCCGTGTCCGGAAACTACTATCCCTGTACAGACGATGGTACATATGGTCATGCGGGCATGGTTACGACCATGATCGAGGAGCTGGTGAACAAGGGAAAGACATATGACATCTGCGTGGCCATCGGACCGGTAATCATGATGAAGTTTACCTGTCTGCTCACAAAGAAGCTAGGCATCCCGACTGTTGTCAGCATGAACCCCATCATGGTGGACGGAACCGGCATGTGCGGCGCCTGCCGTCTCCATGTGGGCGATGAGATCAAGTTTGCCTGTGTGGACGGACCGGAATTTGACGGCCATCTCGTGAACTTTGACGAAGTGATGAAGAGACAGCAGATGTACAAGACCCAGGAGGGCCGGGCGCTGCTGAAATTACAGGAAGGCGATACCCATCATGGCGGATGCGGCAACTGTGGAGGTGACGAATAATGGCAGATATGTTAAAGAGAGTTCCTGTCAGAGAGCAGGATCCAAAGGTGAGAGCAGCAAACTTTGACGAGGTTTGCTATGGATATAACAAGGAAGAGGCAATGGAGGAGGCGTCCCGCTGCCTGAACTGCAAGAATGCAAAATGTATTCAGGGATGTCCGGTGTTTATCAATATCCCGGGATTTATCTCAAAGGTAAAAGAGGGGGACATCGAGGGCGCTTACAAGGTGATCGGAGAGTCCTCCGCCCTGCCGGCCATCTGCGGGCGCGTATGTCCCCAGGAGTCCCAGTGCGAGTGCAAATGTATCCGGGGCATCAAGGGCGAGCCTGTCTCCATCGGAAAGCTGGAGCGGTTTGTCGCTGACTATGCCCTTGAAAATGATATCAAGCCCCAGAAGGCAGAGAAGATGAACGGTCACAAGGTAGCTGTCATCGGTTCCGGCCCGTCAGGTCTTACCTGTGCCGGCGACCTTGCCAGGCTGGGCTACGAGGTGACTGTGTTTGAGGCCCTCCATGAGCTGGGCGGCGTGCTTGTATATGGTATTCCTGAGTTCCGTCTTCCCAAGGAGAAGGTGGTAAAGAAGGAGATTGAGAAGGTTAAAGAGCTGGGCGTAAAGTTCGAGACAAATGTTGTGATTGGCAAGTCCACCACCATTGACCAGCTCATGGAAGAGGAAGACTTTGAGGCTGTATTTATCGGCTCCGGAGCCGGACTTCCCATGTTCATGGGCATTCCGGGAGAGACAGCCAACGGCGTCTTCTCAGCCAACGAGTATCTGACAAGAAGCAACCTGATGAAGGCCTTTGACGACTCCTATGACACACCTATTGCCGCCGGAAAGAAGGTGGCAGTCGTGGGTGGAGGAAACGTGGCCATGGACGCGGCCAGAACAGCACTGCGCCTCGGCGCTGATGTGCACATCGTATACCGCCGGAGCGAGGCAGAGCTCCCCGCCAGAGTGGAGGAGGTTCACCACGCAAAGGAAGAGGGCGTTATGTTCAATCTGCTGACTAACCCGAAGGAAATCCTTGTGGACGAGAACGGATGGGTGAAGGGTATGCGCGTGATCAAGATGGAGCTTGGAGAGCCGGATGCATCCGGAAGACGCCGCCCCATCGAAATTCCCGGCTCCGAGTATGAGATTGAGCTGGATACAGTGATCATGGCTCTTGGCACGACACCGAACCCGCTGATTGCTTCCACCACAAAAGGTCTGAAGACAAACAGGAGAAAATGTATCGTGGCTGAGGAGGAGAACGGCCAGACATCAAAGGCCTGCGTATTTGCCGGCGGAGACGCGGTCACAGGAGCCGCTACAGTTATCCTCGCCATGGGCGCGGGAAAGGCAGGAGCCAAGGGAATCCACGAGTTGCTGTCACAGAAATAGACGCACGTAAGTGGATCCATAGAAACAGACTGAAAATTGAACGGATTGGGAGAGGAATTCGGGTTAGCCGGCCCTCTCCTTTTTCTGTATTATTTTGTGCGGGTGAACACAGGAGGAGACAAAGCAGGTGAAGATTACAGTGATTACAGTGGGAAAGATAAAGGAAAAATATCTAAAGGACGCCATCGTTGAGTACAGCAAGCGGCTGAGCCGCTACTGTAAGCTGGAGATCATAGAGGTGGCGGATGAGAAGACGCCGGACCAGGCCGGCGAGGCAGTGGAGGAAAGTATCCGCGCAAAAGAGGGAGATCGTATCAGGAAGCATATAAGAGAGGATATGTATGTAATCACCCTTGAGATTGCAGGCAGACTGCTCTCCTCCGAGGAGCTGGCGGACAAGATCAATGCCCTTGGACTGTCCGGCAGGAGCAATATCGCCTTTGTCATCGGAGGCTCTATAGGACTTGGCAGAGAGGTACTGGCAAGGTCGGACTTTGCCCTCAGCTTTTCGAAGATGACCTTTCCCCATCAGCTCATGCGGGTCATCCTGCTGGAGCAGATGTACAGGAGCTACAGGATTATTAATGGGGAGCCATATCATAAATAAGAGGAGTTTTTTCGCATTTGGGTGTGATATGGTGAGAAGTGATGAATCATATAAAACGTTTAACAAGAGAGTGGGCGGCTGATCGGAATTGGTAAGGGAGAGATGAACCGGTACCATCCATTTTCATTTACTTTATGTTTCGAAAGTGCTATGATATTCCCATGAGGAAAGGGGACTATGTTATGCCGAATAGAATAAAAAAGTATAGAATGGTCTTGCGCCCGGAGTCTACCGGGATATTTTTTTGAAAAAGAACAGAGCGGGGGATAGGGAGCATGAAGAATAAGGCAACAAGAGGACACCTGATGGCTCTGCTCACAATTTTGATCTGGGGAACTACCTTTATCTCCACAAAGGTATTGCTGGTGGATTTCCAGCCTGTAGAAATCCTCTTTTTTCGCTTTGTCCTGGGGCTTCTGGCCCTTCTGATCGTCTGCCCCCGCCGGCTGACAGGGACAACGCTCAGACAGGAAATCGTATTTGGCGCCGCAGGACTGTGCGGCGTATGTTTGTACTATCTGATGGAAAACATTGCGCTGACCTGCACGATGGCCACCAATGTGGGGGTTATCATCTCCGCGGCACCGTTTTTTACGGCTATTTTATCCCATCTGCTCCTGAAGAAAGAGGAAAAGTTGGGAGCGGCTTTCTTTGTGGGATTTCTCCTCGCAATGACAGGGATTGCTCTGATCAGTTTCAACGGCTCCGCTCTGCAGCTCAATCCGACAGGGGATCTGCTGGCGCTTCTGGCCGCTTTTTTGTGGGCCTGCTATTCCATTTTCACGCACAAGATCAGCGGATACGGGTACAATACGATTCTGACAACAAGGAGGATATTTTTCTACGGCATCCTGTTTATGGTCCCGGCTCTGCAGGAAAAGAGATTTAGACAGTCTGCCTCCCGCACAGCTCCGGGAGGCGTGTGGTATTTTCAGATTGGCAGACAATGAAAGCGGATATGACCCCAGGGGAAAAGGATTTATTGCTCATGTGGATATTCCGACACAGGTCAGAAAAACATTTTGTGAGCTGTGCGGCACATATCCCGAGCTGGTCCGAGAGGCCAATCCGCCTTATGCATCAAAGTGATCGGTTAAACTGTATTTTATTCGTAAATCCCATTGACTGTCACAGTGAATACGGCTTCCTTTCCGTTCAGCTCATCCACTCCGTAGTCCTCCGGGAAGGTGACGGTGACTTCCACTGTGTCTCCTGGATGGGCGCCGATAAGCTGATCCTCAAAGTCGTCGATGTAGGAGCCGGATCCGATCTCCAGATCCGCACCGGAGCCGTTTGTGTTGCCTCCATCAAACTCCACGCCGTCCACAGTTCCCACATAGTCGATGTTGACAGTGTCTCCGCTTTCCACAGTGAGAGAGGTGTCGGTTGAGTAGGAAGAGCTGTCCGTATCTGACGCATCTGCGGTGGATGTGTCTTCCGTAGTCGTGTCACTGTCCTCGGATGAGGAACGGGAGGAGAGAGCGATAGCTGCAATGAGGATGATGACGGCAAGGCAGGGGATGGCAATGGCCAGGAATTTTTTGAGCTTCCGTATGCGCTCTTTTTTGCGGCGCTCCTGGGCTCTCCGCTGCTGTGCCATTTTTCGGTTTTCTTTTTTCATAGTGTGATCTTACCTCGTTTCATTAAAATATCCTTTTTTTTATTTTACAGGGAAAATATGATGAAACTGTGATTTTTACAGAGAAATAAAAAAATCTGCCGGAGAAAGCTGTTTATATGGTATCATAGGTATCAGAATAATTCCTTTCTTGGATGGTGATTTATGGATTTTGGATGACTCTATTATACCATATCCAGTGAGGAGTTAATTGTATTTTATTGAGAAAAAACACCGTATTTATGCGGTTTGTGGCGTTTCGCAAACGCCAGAAAAAAGATAAAATGAAAGGAAAGCGAGAATGTACGAGACCTGCATTTTTGATCTGTATGGCACGCTTGTGGACATACACACGGACGAAGAAAAAGAGGAACTGTGGGAGAGATTGGCCCTGTTTTACGCTTTTTACGGCGCATCCTACACACCGGGGGAGCTTAGAGCGGCCTACGGGAGGCTGACAGAGGAGATGAGCGCCGGGAAGAGGGGCTCCAGGAGGGATGCCCATGAAGCGTTTCCGGAAATACAGATCGAGGACGTCTTCCGGACTCTCTTCCTGGAGAAGAGGACAGAGGCGGACGAGCCTCTGGTGCGGCATGCGGGGCAGTTTTTCCGCATCCTTTCCTTGGACCGTCTGAGGCTCTATGAGGGGACGAAGGAGATGCTCCGGGCTCTGCGGGAGAGGGGGAAAAAGATTTATCTTCTGTCCAATGCCCAGAAAATATTCACAGGGTATGAGATGAACGCCTTGGGGATCACCCCGTATTTTGACGGCATTTTCATCTCCTCGGAGCAGGGCTGCAAGAAGCCGGATCTGTCCTTTTACGAGTCCCTCCTGACTGCCTTTGCTATTCCCAGGCAGACGGCGGTCATGACGGGAAATGACGGCCTGTGCGACATAGAGGGAGCGAAGCGGGCCGGGCTTGCCACGGTCTACGTGCGGACGGAGATATCCTTAAAGGAGCCTCTCCCTGCGGCAGACCATGTCCTGGAGAGGATGGATATGGAAAAGCTCAGAGATATCCTCCTGGGATAGGACAGAAGATGTCACTGGAGCGATGTATCGGTGGCCTGGGCGGGTAATCCGGCCGAGGGCATATTTATCGCCTGATCTGTGCGTGGTCTGGACAAAAAGAAGAGCGCTGCCGTTGCAGAGAGAAAATGCGCAGGCAGCGTAAGTGTACAGAAGAAGTAGAAATACAAAAAATACAAATAGAAACGGAGGAAACAAAGCATGGACAAAGTGATTTTAGGAAAGACCGGGATCGAGGTCAATAAGAACGGGTTTGGGGCCCTGCCCATTCAGCGTATTACGAAGAAGGAGGCTGTCTATCTCCTGCAGAAGGCTTTTTACAACGGGATCAACTATTTTGACACCGCCAGAGCCTACTCAGACAGCGAGGAGAAGCTGGGAGCCGCCTTTGAGTACACAAGGGATAAAATCGTTATCAGCACGAAGACTGCTGCCCAGACAGCAGAGGATATGTGGAAGGATCTGGAGGAAAGCCTTACAAAGCTGAAGACAGACTACATAGACATCTATCAGTTCCACAACCCGGCCTTCTGTCCAAAGCCGGGGGATGAGTCCGGGCTTTATGATGCGGCTCTGGAGGCGAAAAAGCAGGGGAAGATCCGTCATTTCGGTATCACAAACCACAGGATCGCCGTGGCGAAGGAGGCGATCCGGTCCGGACTCTACGAGACCCTGCAGTTCCCCTTCTCCTATCTGGCTGCGGACGCAGACCTGGAGATCGTGGAGGCGTGTAAGGAGGCGGACATGGGATTTATCGCCATGAAGGGGCTGGCAGGTGGACTGATCCACAATTCAGCCTATGCTTACGCCTTTATGGCCCAGCCTCAGTTCTCCCACGTGGCGCCTATCTGGGGCGTGCAGAGGGAGTCGGAGCTGGACGATTTTCTCTCCTATCAGGTCTGTCCGCCAGCGCTTGACGGGGATCTCCTAACAGAGATCGAGAAGGACAAGGAACAGCTCTCCGGTGATTTCTGCAGAGGCTGCGGATACTGTATGCCCTGTCCTGCAGGCATTGAGATCAACAACTGTGCCAGGATGGGCCTGATGCTCCGCCGGGCGCCCCAGGAGGGATGGCTTTCAGAGGAGTGGCAGGAGAAGATGAAGAAGATCGAGAATTGTCTCCACTGCGGCCAGTGCATGAGCAAGTGTCCCTACGGCCTGAATACGCCGGATCTGCTGGCAAAGAATTACGAGGACTACAAGACTTTTCTGAAATAAAGAGGAGCCGGGAAGACGGATGACAGAGTACGGCAGTTTTTTGAGCAGATGCCGGAGGCTTTGCTTTGCCTGCGTCTCCTTCGCAAAGGTGAGGAAGAGGAAGGAGCGGGGCCGCCTTCTTTGCGGCGAAGTGACAGGGAAGTTTTTTTGACGGAGTCTTGACAGATGAAAGAAAAACTATCTATAATAGGCTCGTTGAGAAATGAATACGGAAATATGGCAAGGGAGCTGTGAGATGAGGTCACGGCTCCCTTTTGCTTCCGCATTTGTTCAGAATGGAACACAGAAAGGATGGAAAGCTATCATGATGACAACATTCAGCCATTATCTCCCGGTCAATCTGATTTTCGGAGCCGGGAAGACCGAAGTACTGAGAGAGGAGACCGCAAAATACGGGCGAAAGGTCATGATCGTGACGGGGAGAGGCAGCACAAAAAAATCCGGACTCCTGGACCGGGCAAAGACGCTGCTGGAAAAAGAGGGGATGGAGGTGACTGTCTTTGACGAGGCGGAGCCTAATCCCCTTGCATCCACCGCTATGCGAGGTGCCACCATTGCCAGAGAGAAAGGCTGCGATGTGATCGTGGGCCTGGGCGGAGGCAGCATCATGGATTGCAGCAAGGCGGTGGCCTTTGCGGCCTGCAACGAGGGACCGATCTTCGACTATATCTATGGGGTGAAGAAAGGCGATGGCGCACTGCCTCTTGTCCTTGTGCCCACCACCTGCGGCACGGGCAGCGAGGGCAACTGCTTTGCCGTGCTCACAGATGACAAAACGAGGGACAAAAAGTCCCTGCGGGACAATGCGGTCATCGCCAAGGCGTCCATCGTTGACCCGGAGCTGATGACCACCATGCCGGCCCATGTCCTGGCTTCCGTTGGATTTGACGCCCTTTGTCACTGTATGGAAGCCTATATGAGCAAAATCTGTGACCCCATCACGGAAATCATGGCTCTGGAGGGTATCCGTCTCATAAGAGGAAATCTGGTGAAAATCTATGAAGAGAAGAAAAAAGGGCTCACAGACATGACTGTCATGGACATGGATGCCTGGAGTGCTGTCTGCCTGGCCAGTACATACGGCGGCATGGTGATCAATCAGGCAGGGGTGACCGCACCCCACGGGCTGGAGCACCCGGCCAGCGGCATGCGCAATATCACCCATGGCAGAGGCCTGGCAGCCCTTACTCCGGTTATCTACAGACGCACCGCAGAGGCAGCTCCGGAGACATTTGCCGTCATCTCAAAGTGTCTGGGAGGCGCAGATGAGAAGGACTGCGTGTCTGTCATCAAGGCGCTCCTGGACAGCCTGGACCTGCGAACAACCCTCTCGGCAGAGGGCGTCCTTCCGGAGGATGTGGAGTGGATGACAAAAAACGCCTTCAAAGTCTCCGCAGCCGGACTCCAGAACCATCCCAAGGTGTTTACGGAGGAGGAAGTAGCCCAGATCTACCGGGAAGCACTGTAAAGATAAAAAAGAAGTACAGAAAAAGACTGCATAGATAAGAGCGGCATAGTTGAGCAATCCTCTCTGACACAGTATAATACGGTGTCAGAGAGGAATTTTTGCGAAAGAAATGAATCATATCATAAGATTTTCCTACAAATTCTGCACACTATTCTGCACAATATAAATGTGGAGTATAAT